>NZ_JAMYVM010000009.1:0-210385 GCF_040324035.1 Mesorhizobium sp. M0016
TGGGGGTCGCCTGGGCCTTTGTTTAACACCCCACAAACACCACCCATGCCCCCACCAAGGCGGGGGGGGCCCCGCACACGGCGGCCCGCCCTTGTTTGGGGCCCACGTCAACCCCAATGGCGGCGCCATCGCGCTTGGTCATCCCTTGGGCATGTCGGGCGCGCGCATTGCAGGCACGGCTGCGCTGGAACTTCGCGAGCGCGGCGCCCGCTATGCGCTCGCCACCATGTGCATCGGCGTCGGCCAGGGCATCGCAGTGGCGCTCGAACGGGTTTGAGATCGCACTGCCCTTAATAGGGCAAACCGACATAGTTCTCCGCCAGCGCGGTCGACGCCGCCTGCGAATGCATGAGATAGTCGAGCTCGGCTTCCTGGATGCGCTGGCCGAACTCGCCCGTATCGGGAAAGCGGTGCAGCATCGTCGTCATCCACCAGGAGAAGCGCACCGCCTTCCACACCCGAGCCAGCGCTTTGGCTGAATAGGCGTCGAGCCCGGCCGGCGACTTGTCCAGATAGAATTCGCGAAGCCCGGCAAAGAGATAGCGCACGTCGCTGGCGGCGAGGTTGAGCCCCTTGGCGCCCGTCGGCGGCACGATATGGGCGGCGTCGCCGACCAGGAACAGCCGGCCGAAGCGCATCGGTTCGGCTACGAAGGAGCGCAGCGGCGCGATCGATTTTTCGAAGGACGGGCCGGTAACGACGGCGGCTGCGGTCGGTTCCGGCAGGCGACTGCGCAACTCGTCCCAGAAGCGATCGTCGCTCCAGGTCTCGACCTGTTCGTCAGCGGGAACCTGCACATAGTAGCGGCTGCGATGCGTCGACCGCATCGAGCACAGCGCAAAGCCCCGCTCATGGTTGGCGTAGACCAGTTCGTGATCGGCCGGCGGCACTTCGGCCAGCACGCCGAGCCAGCCGAAGGGATAGGTCCGCTCGAAGGTTTTCAGCGCCCGCTCGGGCGCCGATTTGCGGCTGACGCCGTGATAGCCGTCGCATCCGGCGATGAAGTCGCAGTCGATGCGATGGCCGACGCCGTCCTTGCTATAGGTGACGTAAGGCGCCTCGCCATCGAAACCATGCAGCGCGACGTTGGCCGCCTCATAGACGGTGGTCAGCCCGGCCGCCTCGCGCTTGTCCATCAGATCGTGCGTCACTTCGGTCTGGCCATAGACGGTGACATGCTTTCCCCCAGTCAGTGCCGTGAGGTCGAGCCGGTGCAGGCCGCCGCCGAAGGCAAGCGAGATGCCGGCATGCAGCAGGCCCTCGGCATGCAGCCTTGCAGCTGCGCCCGCCTCTTCGAGCAACTCGACGGTGCCTTGTTCGAGCACCCCTGCCCGCACCCGGCCAAGCACATGCTCCCGGCTCGAACGTTCGAGGATCACCGTCTCGACGCCAATGGTGCCGAGAAGCTGGCCAAGCAGCAGCCCGGACGGTCCGGAGCCGACAATGACAATCCGGGTGCGCATCAGTGTCCCAGGCTTTCGATCTGTCCGGCGAGTTCGGCGGCGAGCCGTAGCGCAGCCGCGGTCGCAACCGCCATCTGCGGCAAGAGCAGCCATTCCAGCGTCCAGGCAGCACCGGAGCGCTCCTGCTCATGCACCAGCGCCTGATGCATGCCGGAAAGCTGGGTGGCGTTGAAGCGCGCCAGCGTCACCAGCACTTCCGCCTTCACCGGGTTCTGCTTGTGCGGCATGGCCGACGAGCCGCCGCCGCCGGACAGCTTGATGTCGGTTCTATCTTGAGCCATCAGCGCAATGTCCTGGCCGAACTTGCCGAGGCTGCCGGTGATGAGCGATAGCAGCCCGGCGAATTCGGCCAGCGCATCCCGCTGGCTGTGCCATTGCGGCGCGTCGCCAAGGCCGAGCTTTGCGGCAAGGGCCGCGCGCACGGCAGGTCCTTTGTCGCCCAGCTTCTCCAGCGTGCCGGCGGCGCCGCCAAACTGCACCACGAGCAGACGCTTGGATTGCTCCGACAGTCTCTGCTGATGCCGTTGCAGCGGCGTGCGCCACACCGCCACGCGGTCCGACGCCTGAATTGGGATCGCCGGCTGCATGCGCGTCATCGCTGTCAATGCACGGCTGCCAAAACGTTCTTCCAGCCCCACCAGCCGCAGAATGTTTTCAGTCAGCAGCAGGTCGAGATGTTCAATGAGCCGGCGCAGCCGAAGCACCAGGCCAGTGTCGATGACGTCCTGGCTGGTTGCGCCGAAATGCACGCCGGCGTCGTGCGGCGCCCCGACCGCTGCCTTCAACTGGCGCACCAGTTCGGGCACGATCACGCCATCCTTCGCCACACCGGCCCGCAGCCGCGCGGTGTCCGGCTTGTATGACAACAGGACAGGTACAATCGCCGCGGCGGCATCCGTGCCGATAGTCCCGCTTTCGGCTTCCGCTTGCGCCAGCGCGCGCTCGAAATCGAGCATGGCGGCGATTTCCGCATCCACCGAAAAATGCCGAGCCGCCTCCTCGTCGCCGAGCAGGCCGGAGAGCAGCGGATGGTCGAAGGGCGATACGTTCATGTCATTGGTCTCCTAGCTGTCGAAGAAGACCGTTTCCTTCTCCCCTTGGAGATGGACGTCGAAAATATAGTTGTCGCCTTGCCGCTCGGCGATCAGCGTCGGCACTCGCACCTTGTGCTCGATGCGGGCCAGGATCGGATCCTCGGCATTGGCCTTGGCCTCGTCTGAGAAATAGAGCCGCGTGTGGAGGCCGATATTGATGCCGCGCGCGACGATCCACAAGCTGATATGCGGCGCCATCAGCCGCCCGTCGCCATACGGCACGCGTCCCGGCTTGATCGTCTGAAAACTGCACAGGCCGGTTTCCATGTCGGTCGGCTGACGGCCCCAGCCCTGAAAATCCGGATCGGCATCGCCGCGCAATTCGGCCGGCGAATTGTAGAAGCCATTGGCATCCGCTTGCCAGATTTCGATCAAGGCATCCCTGAGCGGCGTGCCGGTGCCGTCGAGCACGCGAATGCGCAAACCAACGCGGTCGCCCTTGGCGTTGTCGTTGAGCATCGTGGCGCCCAGGTCTGTCGGGTAGACGCCGCCGATACCGCCGAAATTCGGCGTCAGCCCGATATGCACGTAGGGCCCGGCGGTCTGCGACGGGCTCTCCTTCAGCCGGGTCAGCGATTGCGCCATCAATTGCCCTCCGGACGGTTTTCGAACAGCGAGGCGCGGCGTCCGCGCAACACGATGTCGAACTTGTAGGCGCGCGCGTCGAACGGGATCGTCGCCTGCATGTCGAGCGCGGCGACCAGCGTCTCAATCGCCGCCTTGTCGCGGATACCGCGCACGATCGGGCACCGCCAGATCAGCGGGTCGCCCTCGAAATACATCTGGGTGATCAGCCGCTGTGCGAAGCCGTGGCCGAACACCGAGAAATGGATGTGCGACGGCCGCCAGTCATTGGGCCCGTTCGGCCAGGGATAGGGACCTGGCTTCACCGTGCGAAAGGCATAGCCGCCGTCGGCATCGGTGATGGTGCGGCCGCAGCCGCCGAAATTCGGATCGAGCGGCGCGAGATAGCCGTCCTTCTTGTGGCGGTAGCGGCCGCCTGAATTGGCCTGCCAGAATTCGAGCAGCGCGCCGGAGACGCCCTGGCCGCGCTCGTCGAGCACGCGGCCATAGACGATGATACGCTCGCCGATTGCGCTCTCGCCGGGCTTGGCGAAGTTGTGGATCAGGTCATTGTCGAGTTCGCCGAGCATGGCGTGGCCGAACACCGGACCGGTGATTTCCGACGCCGTGTTGTCGAAGGCCAGCAGCGCCTTTTGCGGCGAGCGCAGCACCGACGTCTTGTAGTCGGGCGTCAGCGCCGGCGGATGCCAGCCGCGGTCGCGCTGGAAGAAGGCTCCGCTCTCGGGCCTGCGGTTCGAGCCGGCATCAGCTGGCATGGCCAGCCCTGCTTCCGTCCATTTCCGAAAACACCTCCTTGGCGATCCTGAAGGCGCGGTTGGCGGCCGGCACGCCGGCATAGATCGCGACATGCAGGAACGCTTCGCAGATATCGTCGCGCGACGCACCGGTGTTGGCGGTGGCGCGCACATGCATGGCGACCTCTTCATCATGGCCAAGGGCGGCCAGCAATGCCAGCGTCACGATCGAGCGTTCGCGCCTGCTGAAGCCCGGACGCGCCCACACAGTGCCCCAGGCTGCCTCGGTGATCAGCTCCTGGAACGGCCGGTCGAAATCGGTGACGGCATCCTCGCTGCGATCAACATGCGGGTCGCCGAGCACCGAGCGCCTGACGGTCAGCCCTGTCTGGTATCTGGTTTCGTTTTTGGGCAGTTCATCCATGGGTCTGCTTTCTCAGGGGAAGCGCCGCGACGAAATCGCGGATCAGGGTGGTCAGCGCCTTGGGCTGTTCGACGCAAGGGATGTGCGCGGCGTCACGAATGATTTCGAAATGTGCGCCTGGGATCAGATCGGCCAGCCAGCGGACGAGATCCGGCGGCGTCGAGCCGTCCTGGTCGCCAACGACGCAAAGCGTGGGTACCGCGATCCCCTGCGCGGCCTCGGTGAAATCGGCATCGCGCACCGCGGCGCAGGTGCCGACATAGCCGGCGACGGCTTGCCGGGTCATCATGTTCCAGTAACCGTCGAGCTCGGCGACACGGTCCGCGTGGAAGGCAGGCGTAAACCACATTTTGAGCACGGCATCGGCGATGGCCTGGATGCCTTTGCTTTCGACCGTTTCGATGCGGGTGTTCCAGCTGTCGGCCGTGCCGATCTTGTGGGCGGTGTCGCACAGGATGAGGCCGTCGACGATTTCGGGGCGCCGGGCATAAAACCCTTGCGCAATCAGGCCGCCCACCGACAGGCCGCACAGCACCGCATTGTTCAGTTCGAAATGATCGATCAGGCCCGACAGATCATCGACATGCTCGTCGATCGAGCTGACGCCACCAATGTCGGACAGGCCATGGCCGCGCTTGTCGTAGACCAACACAGGCATTTCGCCACCCAGTTCGGACAACACCTCGTCCCAGATGCGGAAGTCGGTGCCCAGCGAATTGATGAACACGATCGGCCGCGCATTTCCCTTCGCCTTGATATGGCGATGGTGCAGCGTGATGCCGCCAATGTTGACGAATGGCACGATTTCGATCCTCCGTGTTCACATTGCACAAGGCATTTGGTTTGGTAAAATGATATTTTACGCCGTTTCATTAACTGCTAGGTTATGAGAACATGTCCGAAAGCCGCATAAGGTTCCGTCACCTGCAGGCATTCCTTGAGGTAGCGCGGCAAGGCAGCGTGGCGAGGGCGGCCGACTTTCTCCATGTCAGCCCACCGGCCGTGACCAAGACGTTGCGCGAATTGGAGGAGGCGCTTGGCATCGCTGTCGTCGAACGCGACGGCCGCGGCATCAGGGTGACGCGGCTTGGCGAAATCTTTCTCGGCCATGCCGGCACGGCGATCACGGCACTGAAGCGCGGCGTCGATTCCGTCCGCCAGGACGGCGCCATCAACCGGCATCCGATCCGCATCGGCGCGCTCCCGACAGTGTCGGCCAAGGTGATGCCACGCGCCATAAGCCTGTTCCTGAGTGAAAATACCGGTGCTGCGATCAAGATCGTCACCGGCGAGAACGCGGTCCTGCTGGAACAGTTGCGCGTCGGTGCGCTCGATCTAGTCGTCGGCCGGCTTGCGGCGCCGGAAAACATGACCGGCTTCTTCTTCGAGCATCTCTATTCCGAACCGGTGCTGTTCGTGGTGAGGGCCGGCCATCCGCTGCTGCAGCCGGGCCAGGACATCTTCGCCCGGCTCGATGAATTCCCGGTGCTGATGCCGACGCGGGAGTCGGTCATCCGCCCGTTCGTCGACCGCCTGTTCATCACCAACGGCATGACGGCGCCTGCGACCGAGATCGAGACCGTCTCGGATTCCTTCGGCCGTGCCTTCCTGCGCCAAAGCAATGCGGTCTGGATCATATCGACAGGCGTCGTCGCCAACGAACTCTCCAGCGGCGCCTTCGTCGCCTTGCCCGTCAACACCGAGGAAACCAAAGGGCCGGTCGGCCTGACGATGCGGACCGACACTGCGCCTTCGCCGGCCTTCACCATCCTGCTGCAGACCATTCGCGAGGCGGCCAGCCAGAACGCCTGAGCACCTTTCGCCAATCTGGCGCAGAGGGCCTTCAGCCGTATTTCCATAACCTGTTGGTTAACGAAACACCGCAAAATATCATTTTACCAAACCAAACACCTAGGGCACTGTGACGATGGGAGGATCGAAATCGTGCCGTTATCGGCATTGGCGGCGTTCCGCTGCCGCCTCAAGGCCTGCCGGGGCGATCTCCGATCTTAAGAACGGGCGGCATCGATTTTGAGCAGGCCGGCGGTGACCTCCAGGTGCCGTCAGGAAAGGGAGGAATACCAGCATGACCTCAAGCAAATCCGGCGTCTCGCGGCGCCAGTTCATCGCCACATCGCTCGCCGGCGGCGCGGCACTTGCGCTCAGCCGCGGCCAGGCATTCGCGCAGGCCGCCGACACGCTGAAGGTCGGCTTTGTCAGCCCGCGCACCGGGCCGCTCGCCGGCTTCGGCCAGACCGACGGCTATGTGCTCGATCTCGCCCGCAAGGCGCTCGCCAACGGCCTCGACATCGGCGGCAAGAAATACAGTGTCGAGATCATCGACCAGGACACGCAATCCGACCCGTCGCGCGCCGGCCAGCTCGCCAAGGACCTCATCAACAACCAGACCGTCGACCTGATGCTGGCGGTGTCGACGCCGGAGGTGATCAACCCGGTCGCCGACGCCTGCGAAGCCGCCGGCGTCCCTTGCCTCTCCACCGTCATGCCGTGGGAGGCCTGGTATTTCGGCCGCGGCGCCAAGCCCGGCGAACCCTCGCCGTTCAAATGGACCTATCATTTCGGCTTCGGCGTCGACGAGTTCTTCCGGACCTACATCTCGCAATGGAGCCTGATCGAGACCAACAAGAAGGTCGGCGTCATGTATCCCAACGACGCCGACGGCAATGCCATCCGCACCCATCTGGCGCCGTTGCTGGCAAAGCAGGGTTTCACCATCGTCGATCCCGGCGCCTACGAGACCGGCACCACCGACTATTCCTCGCAGATCGCACTGTTCAAACAGGAAGGCGTCGAGATCTTCAACTCCTTCCCGATCCCGCCGGACTTCGCCGCCTTCTGGCGCCAGGCCGCGCAGCAAGGCCTGATCAAGCAGATCAAGATCTGCCAGGTCGCCAAGACCGGGCTGTTCCCGTCCGACATCGAGGCGCTCGGCGATCTCGGCAACAAGATTTCGAGCGCCGCGTACTGGCACAAGGCCTTCCCCTACAAGTCGCCGCTGACCGGCGTTTCGGGGACCGAACTGGCCGACGGTTATGAGGCCGCCAGCGGCAAGCAATGGACGCAGCAGCTCGGCGCCTCGATGTCGCTGCTCGACGCCGGCTTCGAGGCGCTGAAGGCAAGCACCGACGCCAAGGACAAGGCGGCCGTCGCCAAGGCGCTGAGCACGCTCAACACCGAGACCATGATCGGCAAGGTCGACTTCACCAGCGGCCCGGTCGCCAATGTCTCTCCCGGCCCGATCATCGGCACCCAATGGGTGGCGGCCAAGGAAGGCGGCAAATTCCCGTTCGACTACGTCGTGACCGAGAACGCCACCGACCCGAAGGTTCCGGTCGAGGCCAAGCTCCAGCCGTATAACGGCTGACGGACGGCTACGGGGATCGCATCGTGAACGGTTCAGCAAACGCCGCGATCCTCCGCGCTGCCGGCATCCAGAAACGCTTCGGCGCGCTGGTGGTGCTCGACGATATCGACTTCGCCATGAATGCCGATGAGGCTGTCGGCATCGTCGGCCCGAACGGCGCCGGCAAGACGACGCTGCTCAGCATCTTGTCAGGCGCCTTCCCGCCGAGCGCCGGCACGGTCGTCTTCAAGGGCGGCGATGTGACGGCGCTGCCGGCAACGCAGCGCTGCCGGCTCGGCCTGGTGCGCACGCACCAGGTGCCGAAACCGTTCGGCGGCATGACCACGTTCGAGAACGTTTTTGTTGCGGCATCGCATGGCGCCGGTCTCGCCCGCGACGAGGCCTATGAAGAGGCGTTGGCGTCGCTGAAACTGTGCGGCATGCTGGGCGTGGCCAACCGGCGCGCCGAAACGCTCGGCCTGCTCGACCGCAAGCGGCTAGAACTTGCCCGCGCGCTCGCGGCAAGGCCGACGCTGCTTCTGCTCGACGAGATCGGCGGCGGCCTGACCGATGGCGAGGCGAGCGAACTTGTCGATACCATCAAGGAATTGCGTCGGCGCAAGATCGGCATCGTCTGGATCGAGCACATCGTCCACATCCTGCTGCAGGTGGCCGAGCGGCTGATCTGCATGGACGCCGGCAAGATCATCGCCGACGGCGAGCCGCAAGCGGTGATGGCCGACCCCGAAGTCGTGCGGGCCTATCTCGGCGGAGGCCCGAAATGAGCCTGCTCGCAATCGAGAATCTGGTCGTCCGCCACGGCCTGTTGCAGGCGGTGCGCGGCGTGAACTTCTCGATCGAGCGCGGCGAAACGCTGGCGCTGGTCGGCGCCAACGGCGCCGGCAAGACGACCCTGCTGCGGGCGATCGCCGGCGCGCACCAGCCGACGGCCGGCCGCGTGCTGCTGAATCGTGCCGATATCACCGGCGTTCCCTCGCACAAGCGCGTCGGCATGGGCGTCGCGCTGGTGCCGGAAGGGCGAAAACTGTTCGTGCAGATGACGGTCGAGGAGAACCTCCTGCTTGGCAAGACCGCCGGCCGTCCCGGCGACTGGAGCGTGGAACGAGTGCTCGACACGTTCCCCAATCTGAAGCCGCGCCGCCATGCCAAGACCGGGCATCTCTCCGGTGGCGAGCAGCAGGCCACCGCCATCGGCCGCGCTTTGATGAGCAATCCCGAACTGCTGCTGCTCGACGAGGTCTCGCTCGGCCTGTCGCCGCTGGTGGTCGATCGCGTATACGCTTCGCTGCAAGGCCTGATCAGCTCCGGCACGACGATCATCCTGGTCGAACAGGACCTCAATCGCGCGCTCTCGGTCTCGGACAAGGTCATCTGCATGCTCGAAGGACGCGTCGCGCTGGAAGGCCCGAGCAAGGGCATGTCCCGCGATGAAGTGACGAAAGCCTATTTCGGTCTGCACAGAAAAAGCGCCGGGAGTGTGCCGGCATGAGCAACCAGATCGTCCAGGGCATCCTGCTCGGCGGCTACTACGCGCTGATCGCCTGCGGCCTCTCCTTCATGTTTTCGGTGATGCGCATCATCAACCTCGCACATGGAAGCCTGGCCGTGTTTTCCGCCTATGCGCTGTGGTGGCTCGCCTCGCAATTCCATATCTCGCCCTTCGTCGGCCTGCTCATCGTGCTGCCGCTGATGGCGGCCATCGGCTGGGCGCTGCAGCGCTTCCTGCTCGAGCGCAGCGCCCGCGGCGGCGCGCTCCTGCCGATCCTGACCACGTTCGGCCTCGCCATCGTCATCGACAATGCGCTGTTCGAGCAGTTCGGCGCCGACACACGTTCGCTGGCGCCCTATATCGGCAGCCTCTCCTACGATTCCTGGGAATGGCCGGGCAGCATCTATGTCGGCAAGCTTGCCGTGATCATGTTCGCCGCCGCCGTCATATTGCTTGGCGGACTGCAGCTGTTCCTCACCCGCACCAGGCTTGGCCGCTCGATCCGCGCCACGTCGGAAGATCCCGACACGGCCGGTCTCGTCGGCGTCGATGCGCGCCGCGCCAATGCCCTCGCCGCCGCCATCGCCATGGTCACCGTTGGGCTGGCCGGCGCCTTCCTCGCCATGCGCGCCACCTTCGATCCCTATACCGGCGCACCTCAATTGCTGTTCGCTTTCGAGGCGGCGGTGATCGGCGGCGCCGGTTCGCTATGGGGCACGCTGGTCGGCGGCATCGTTCTGGCGCTCGCCCAGACGCTCGGCGCGCAGATCCATCCGCAAGGTTTTCTGATCGGCGGCCATGTCGCCTTCCTGATCGTGCTGTTCATCCGGCTCTCCACCTCCGGCCTCGGCCTGCGCGGCCTGCTGCGCCTGCCCGCGAGGAAAGCATCATGAGCGCGGTTTTAAACGACCCCGTCATCGAGCGCGGCACCTCCGCCTCGCGCATCTCGGCGATTGCGGTCGTCGTCATCATCGCGCTGCTTGGCATCGCGCCGCACTTCCTGTCGGCCGGCGCCGTCGACCGCCTTACCGCCTTGTTCATCTATGTGATCCTGGCAGCGATGTGGAACGCGCTGGCCGGCTTCGGCGGGCTGGTTTCGGTTGGACAGCAAGTGTTCTTCGGCCTCGGCGCCTATTTCGCCATCCGTCTGGCCGATGCCGGCCTCAACCCGTTCGCCTCGCTGTTCGTCTCCGCGATCATCGTCGGCGCGATCTCCTGGCCAATGTCGCTGTTCATGCTGAAGCTGAAGAACGGCGAGTTCGCCATCGGCATGTGGGTGATCGCGGCGCTCACCCATCTGCTGGTCAATCTCGACCGGCTGGTGCAAGGCGAGACCGGGACGTCGCTGATCTCGCTCAACATCTATGACGCCGGTTCCAGGCGGGCGACGATCTACTGGCTGGCGTTGGCCGCGATGACGGCGCTCCTTGCCATCCTGTTTAGCCTGCTGCGTGGCAGCACGGGTGCGGCCATCCGCGCCATCAGGGACAATGAGGAGGCCGCGGCATCGGTCGGCGTGCGCGTCACCGGAACCAAGCGGCTGCTCTTCGTGCTCGCCGCCTTCGGCATCGGCATGGCCGGCGCGCTGTGGTTGGCCACGTCGATCACCTTCCAGCCGAAAACCTACTTCAACGTCCAGTGGACCGCCTACATGATCTTCATGGTGCTGGTCGGCGGCATCGGCACCTTCGAGGGCGCCATTCTGGGTGCGCTGCTGTTCTTCCTCATCGAGACCTGGTTCGGCGGCACCGGCGTCTGGTATCTGATCGGCCTCGGCGCCACGGCGGTGCTGTTCTCGCTGTTCCTGCCGCGCGGCGTGTGGGGAACGCTGGAGGAGCGCCTTGGCCTGCGCCTGCTACCGGTCGGCTACCGGGTCAGGCTGCCGGCAAACGCCGGCGATAGTGACGCGACGCCTTCGCCGCAACAGGCCGCAACGCATAGTGAAAAGGCGTGACCATGCTGTTCGGCAAGACCATCCTCATCACCGGTGTCGCCTCTGGTATCGGCGCTCGCACGGCCGAACTTGCCGGCCAACTGGGCGCTGACGTGATCGGCGTCGATATGCGTGAACCGGCAGCATCGGCCGGCAGTTTCGTCAAGGCTGACATCTCATCCAAGGCCGGCGTCGACGATCTCCTCGGGCGCCTGCCGCAGCGCATCGATGCGCTCTGCAATGTCGCCGGCCTCCCCGGCAACACCGGTGCGGTGTCGACACTGGCCGTCAACTTCTACGGCCTGCGCGCGCTCTCGGAAGGCCTCGCACCAAGACTTCGTGAAGGCGGCACCGTAGTCAACGTCGCCTCGATCGCCGGCTATGGCTGGCGCGCCAATCTCAACCGCGCGGCATCGATGGTCGGCATCGAAGGCTTTCCCGATGTGGCGAAGATGATCGCCGACCATCAGGTGAAGAACGAGGAAGGCTATCCCGTTTCCAAGGAGCTGCTGCTGTTGTGGACGCAGCGCGCCGCGCATCAGGACCTGTTCAGGAGCCGCGGCATCCGCGTCAATGCAGTGAGCCCCGGCCCGGTCGAGACGCCGATCCTCAAACAGTTCCGCAATGTGCTGGGTGACGCCCGCGTCGACAGCGACATCGCCAGGGTCGGACGCGCCGGAAGCTCGGGCGACATCGCGCCTGTCGTGCTGTTCCTGTGCTCGGACGGCGCACGCTGGGTCAACGGCGCCAATGTGCCGGTTGACGGTGGGCTTGAAGCATCGATCAATGCCGAGGTGCTCGGCTTCTAGACCATCATCCCGAAAAGTGGGAGCCGGTTTTCTGATAAGATCGTGGTCAATATAGAAAAGACGCTCCACGGCGAGCGAGGGAGAGAACAATGGACATCGGACTTCTGATCGACGGTGATAAAAGGGATGCCTCCGGCTCAGCCTCTTATGAGCGCATGGACCCGTTCACCGGCAAGCTGGCGACCCGCGCTGCCGCAGCCAGCATCGCCGACGCCAATGCCGCGGTCGAAGCCGCTGCTGCCGCTTTCAAGACGTGGTCGAAGACCGGTCCGGGCGAGCGCCGCGCTTTGCTGTCCAAGGCGGCCGATGTCATGGACTCCAAGGTCGGCGAATTCACCAAATTGATGATGGAAGAAACCGGCGCGACCGGCCCCTGGGCCGGCTTCAACGTCATGCTCGCCGCCAAAATGCTGCGCGAGGCAGCCGCCATGACGACGCAGATTTCGGGCGAGGTCATTCCCTCCGACAAGCCCGGCACGCTGGCCATGGCGATCCGCCAGCCGGCCGGCGTCTGCCTCGGCATCGCGCCGTGGAATGCGCCGGTCATCCTCGGTACCCGTGCCATCGCCATGCCGATCGCCTGCGGCAACACGGTTGTGCTGAAAGCCTCCGAAATGTGCCCCGGCACACACCGGCTGATCGGCCAGGTGCTGGTCGAGGCGGGCCTGCCCAAGGGCGTCATCAATGTCGTCACCAATGACCCCAAGGACGCAGCGGCAATCGTCGAGGCACTGGTCGCGCACCCTGCAGTCAGGCGTGTCAACTTCACCGGCTCGACCAAGGTCGGCAGAATCATTGCCGAACTCGCCGGCCGTCACTTGAAGCCGGCGCTGCTCGAACTCGGCGGCAAGGCGCCGCTGGTCGTGCTCGACGATGCCGACATCGATGCGGCGGTCAATGCGGCGACCTTCGGCGCCTACATGCATCAGGGCCAGATCTGCATGTCGACCGAGCGTCTGGTCGTCGATGAAAAGGTCGCCGACGAGTTCGTCGCCAAGCTCGCCGCCCGCGCGGCGCAGCTGCCTGCCGGTGACCCGCGCGGCCATGTCGTGCTCGGTTCGCTGATCAGCGACCAAGCCGCCGACAAGATGGAAGAACTGGTTGCCGACGCCGTCGCCAAGGGCGCCAGGCTTGTGGCCGGCGGCAAGCGCACCGGAACCGTGGTCGAGGCGACATTGCTCGACCACGTGACGCCGGCGATGCGCGTCTATTCGGAAGAATCCTTCGGCCCGGTCAAGCCGGTGATCCGCGTCAAGGGCGAGGACGAAGCGGTATGTGTCGCCAACGATACCGAATACGGCCTGTCTTCAGCCGTGTTCAGCCGCGACATCCGCCGTGCCATGGCGGTTGCCGCGCGCATCGAAGCCGGTATCTGCCACATCAACGGCCCGACCGTCGGCGACGAGGCGCAAATGCCGTTCGGCGGCGTCAAGGGTTCAGGCTACGGCCGCTTCGGCGGCAAGGCCTCGATTGCCGAGTTCACCGACCTGCGCTGGCTGACCATCGAGGATCCGGGGCAGCACTATCCGTTTTGACTCCACCTTCTCTCACAGGGGAGAAGGAAAGGAGCCCTCAGGGCCGTTGCCTGGCGAGCCAAGGGATTCCCGCATCAAAACCCGGCAAGGCTCGAGCCACGCGATCGGCGGCCCCTCCCGGAGTTGTAAATCGTTTAATCGTGGGTATTTTACCCCTCAAGCACATGCCGCCGGACGGCGGCAAGCGGTTTTGGGGACTACCGCAAGTGCAAAGCAAAATACGCGATACGGATCGCGCCGGGGAGGAATCGTCATGCCAAACAAGGCCCTGCCGCTGGTCATCAGCGCGCCGGAACCACGCACGCTCGACCTGATCTTCACCTCACCGCAGCTGGCGCGCCTCAAGGCGCATTACCGCGTCGTCGAGACGACGGCCGAGGGCGTGGCGAACTTGCCCGCCGACGTGCTTGCCGAAGCCCGCTATATTATCGGCCAGCCGCCGATCTCGCCCGAGACCTTGGACCGGATGCAGGCGCTGCGTTGCGTCTTCAATGTCGAGACCAACCTCATCAACAACATGCCCTATGAGACGCTGTTTGCGCGCGGCATCCATGTCGTCACCACCGGCCTCGTCTTCGCCGAGCCGGTGGCCGAGCTTGGCCTCGCCATGGCGCTCAACCTTGCCCGAAATATTGTCGATGCCGACCTCGCTTTCCGCAAAGGCGAGGAGCTGTGGGGCGGCGATGGCAATTTGACGGCGCGGCTTCTGTCCGGCGCCGATGTCGGCATCATCGGCTTCGGCGATCTGGGCCGTGCGCTGAACCGGCTGCTGTCGGGCTTTCGTACCCGCACCAAGGTCTTCGATCCCTGGCTGCCGCCATCGATCCTGATCGACAATGGCGTCGAACCGGCCTCGCTCGACGAGGTGCTGTCGACCAGTGACTTCGTCTTCGTCGTCGCTTCGGTGACCTCGGAGAACCAGGGTTTTCTCGGCACCGATGCTTTTGCCAGCATGCGCAAGGGCGCCGCCTTCATCCTGCTCAGCCGCGCCGGCGTCGTCGATTTTCCGGCCTTGATGGCGGCGGTGAAGAGTGGTCACATCCTTGCCGCCAGCGATGTCTTCCCCGAAGAGCCGCTGGCGGCGGACCATCCGGTCCGTGCGATCCCCGGCTTCCTGCGCTCCGCCCATCGCGCCGGCGCGCTCGACATCGCCTTCAAGCGCATGGGCGACATGGTTCTGGAAGACATGGACCTGATCGACCGCGGCCTGCCGCCGCTGCGCTCCAAGCGCGCCGAGCGCGAGACCGTGTCAAGGATGCGTTCGAAGCCGGCGGACAGGAACTAGTTATCGCGATAAATCCGTCTGAAATGGATTTCGGAGTTAGCCAAGCCGCGTTGTCATCGTCGCTCAGGATGACCGCAAGCGCGGGAACCTTTGCACGGCGATACCCCGCCAGGCCTGGCCGGCGGGGTATTGATTTGCGGATCACGTAAAAATCTGCGTGCTATCCGGCCGCGACGCCGGCAGCTGAGCGATTGGCCAGCACCAGCCCGACCTCGCCGACGACCTGCTCGACGCGCTTCAGGATGGGTTCTGCCCGCAGCACGCCATCGGAAAAATCCTTGTCCGTGGCATAGACCCCTGTCGGCAGCGTCAGCGCCTCGAAGAAGCCGAACAGCGGCCGCAACTGGTGCTCGACGATCAACGCGTGGCGATCGTTACCGCCGGTGGCAAGCAGCACCACCGGCTTGCCGCGCAAGGAAGCGGGATCGAACAGATCGAAGAAGTGCTTGAACAGGCCGGTGTAGCTGCCCTTGTAGGTCGGCGACCCCACCACCAGCACATCGGCATTGACGACGCTGTCGAAGATTGCCCGCGCCTGACCGTCGAGATCGCGCGCCCATTTGGCAGCGCCAAGTGAGGGGCCGAGGTCTTCGATGTCGTAGGTACTCGCCGACAATCCATGCTGGCGCGCAATGTCCCTGACGACCTGGTCGACGAAGCCGCGCGTCTTGGACGGCCGGGTGAAATTGCCGGAAAACCCGACGACGGTTGGATTGGGCATGTTTCTCTCACCTCTCGCGGACCTGCTTGATGCCGCATATTTACAGGCTTGCGCCTGCCGCAAGAAGCAAATGACTGACCTTGCAGCACCATAGTGAGGAATTTTTTTCCGTTTGCCCGCTCGTCTCAGGCCGCGAGAAGCCGGCCATAGGATTCCAGGTAGAAGCCGGGCGACCTTGCGCAGGTCCGCACCGCCTCCCTGGCGGCAACCGTTTCCTGCCACCGCAGCAGGCGCTCGCATTCGGTCGGCATGGCAAAGCCCAGATATTTCTCAAGCACGCACAGCTGTTCGAACCAGGGATAGAAGGCGACGTCGGCGGCGCTGAATTCCGAGCCCAGCAAAAACCGTTCGTCCGCCCCTCGCCTCGCAAAGGCATGCTGTTCCACAAAGCGCAGGGCGTCGCCAAGCTGGGCCTTGATCCGCTCATGAACCATAGCGTCGGAACTGTGCATCATGGTTGCCGTCCTGGCGTAAAGCTGCGTGTCGGCGAAGCTGATCCAGATGCGCGCCTCAGCGCGGGCATGAGCATCCCTGGGGAAAATCGGCCGTTCGGGGAATGCATCATCGAGATATTCGCAGATGATCGCCGACTCCCTGACATATTGCCCCTGATGGCGCAGCAGCGGCACCTTTCCCGTCGGCGTGAGTTTCAGGAACCACGCCGGCTTGTTGCGCAGATCGATTTCGATTTCCGTCGCCTGCAGGCCTTTCTCGGCAAGGGCGAGCCTGACACGGTGCGCATAGGGACAAAGCTGCGCGACAAAAAGCTCGATTGGCGGCATGAATAACTCCTGAGTTTCGTTATCGCCGGCAAGCGGCCTGTCGGGCATAGCTAGGTCCAGTAAGGCCGGCGCGCTATTCGACAGCGTCTGGATTGATTTATCGATCGTCTGTTTCTGGAGCGAAGCGTGGATCTCCTGGCTACCCTCATGCGCGAATTGCACTTCGCAGCCGCCGGGTACCGGCGCCTCGAACTGGCCGCGCCCTGGGCGATCTCGTTCAGCCAGGCTGGACTTCGCGGCATTCACGTCGTCATCAAGGGGCGATGCGAGGCGGTGTTCGGTGAGGAAGATGTCGAGCCTCTCGATGCCGGCGACCTGATCATTGCACCGCGCGCCGATCCGCATGTGCTGCGGTCGCCCGGCGCGCTCAAAAGCGCGAACGTCCCCGCCGCCGAACTGGCGACCCAAACCGCAGCCGGGCGTATTCGCAGCGGCGGCGAAGGCGAAAAGACCGTCATCCTGTGCGGCGCCTTCGCCTTTCGCGACGCCGACCATCCGGCACTTGCCGGCCTGCCGCGCATCGTTCACATCCGGGGATCGAATGGCCGTCTGCCCAAATGGCTGCGTGGCTATGTCGAGGCCTTGCTGGTGGAAGCGACCGACGAAGGTCCCGGCAGCGACGTAGTAATGGCTCGCCTGTCTGGGGCCATCGTCACGCGCGCCTTGCGCTCCGGTCTGGAAAGCATGGACAATCCAGGTTGGCTGAGGGGATTGCAGGACCCCGCGATCGCCAGAGCGCTCGCGACCCTGCATGAAGCCTATGGCCACGGCTGGACGATCGAGACCCTGGCACGCGCGGTCGGGCTCTCCAGGGCAACCTTTGCCGCCCGCTTTCGCGATCTCGTCGGCGAAGCGCCCATGGCCTATCTCTTCGGCTGCCGCATGCGGCAGGCTAGCCGGCTGCTGCACGAGGGCAAGAGCCTGGGCCAAGTCGCCGAGGCGGTCGGCTACAGCTCGGAAGCCGCCTTCTCCACCGCCTTCAGGCGCCACGCCGGCGTCTCGCCCGGCCAATTCAGGAAACGGAAGGATCTGTAAGGCAGAGCGATATTGGCGGCGGCCGCGCCTCGCGCTAGGGCTTTGCCAGCACTATGTCTGATCATATCCCGACGCGGTTCGCCGCCGCTTTGCCCAGGAGATGCTTCGTGCCCAAAGGTTCTGACCTGCTTGTTGCCGCCCTCGAGAATGAGGGCGTCGATCGCATCTTCGGCATTCCCGGCGAAGAAAACCTGGACGTCGTCGAATCCATCCGCAAATCCTCGATCCAGCTCATCCTCACCCGTCATGAGCAGGCGGCGGCGTTCATGGCCGCCACCCATGGCAGGCTCACCGGCAAGCCAGGTGTGTGCATCACCACGCTGGGACCCGGCGCCCTGAACCTGACGACGGGTGCCGCTTATGCGCTGCTCGGCGCCATGCCGATGATCATGATCACCGGGCAGAAGGGCATCCGGTCGTCGCGCCAGGCCCGCTTCCAGATCGTCGACATCGTCGCCGCGATGAAGCCGCTGACCAAGCTGTCACGCCAGATCATCTCGGCGAAGACCATTCCCGCCGTGGTGCGCGAAGCGTTTCGGATTGCCGAAGAGGAGCGTCCGGGGCCGGTGCATCTGGAACTGCCCGAAGACATCGCGGCCGAGGAGTGCGACGATGTCGCGCTGATCCCGCCGCATCCGGTCGAGCTTCCGCTGGCCAGCCCGCTGGCGCTCGACCGTGCCGCCGAGATGATCATCAAGGCGCAACGGCCGCTGGCGATGCTGGGCGCCGCCGCATCGCGGCCGCGCTCGACGTCCGACCTCGCCCAGTTCGTGATCAGGACCGGCATTCCCTATTTCACCACGCAGATGGGCAAGGGCACGGTGCCTGGCGGAACCGAGCTCTACATGGGCACCGCCGCGCTGTCCGAGCGCGACTATGTGCATGAGGCCATCGAACAGGCCGACCTCATCATCACTATCGGCCACGACACGATCGAGAAGCCGCCCTTCATTATGGGCGACAAGGGACCGAAGGTGATCCATGTCGGTTACCAGCCAGCCAATGTCGAGCAGGTCTATTTCCCGCAGACCGAAGTGGTCGGCGACATCGGCGCTTCGCTCAGGCTGCTTGCCGACCGGATCGAGGGCAAGATCCCCAACGCGCAGGCGCTACTGCCGCTGCGCGAAGGGATTTTGAGCCGCATTGCCATCCGCGCCACCGAAGACCGTTTCACGCCGCAGCGCTTGGTGCACGATGTGCGCGCGGTGATGCCGGCCGATGGCATCCTGGCGCTCGACAACGGCATGTACAAGATCTGGTTTGCGCGCAATTACCGCACGCGCGTCGCCAACACTTTGCTGCTCGACAACGCCCTGGCCACGATGGGCGCCGGCCTGCCGTCGGCGATGACGGCGGCGATGCTCTATCCCGGCCGCCGCGTCATGGCGATCTGCGGGGACGGCGGCTTCATGATGAACAGCCAGGAGTTGGAAACCGCCGTCAGGCTGAAGCTCAACCTCGTCGTGCTGATCATCGAGGACAATGCTTTCGGCATGATCCGCTGGAAGCAGGCGGTCGACCAGTTCCCCGATTTCGGCATGACCTTCGGCAATCCCGATTTCGTCCGCTATGCCGAGGCCTATGGCGCCAAGGGAACCAGGGTCGGCGCCGTCTCAGAAATACAATCGACGCTTGAACAGGCCTTTGCCGGCGGTGGCGTCCATCTCGTCGTCGTTCCGATCGACTATTCGGAGAACGAGCGCGTGCTGGTCGAGGAACTGCGCCACCGGTTGCCGGCGCCACCGGAGGCCTGACGGTGGAGTAGATACCGCCGCAGCGCGCTCAGGCGGCCCGGACCTTGGCGCTCCCACGCGCCCAGGTCGGCAGCCAGTCGCCATGTGTCGCCAGCAACTCATCGACCAGCGCCCAGATCTGGTCGAGATCGAGTTCGGCGGCCGTATGCGGATCCATCATCGCCGCGTGGTAGATGTGCTCGCGGTTTTCGGTCATCAGCGCCTGCACCGTCAATTCCTGCACATTGATGTTGGTGCGTATCAACGCGGTGAGTTGCGGCGGCAGCTCGCCAATATAGGTCGGCTGGATGCCGGAGCCGTCGACCAGGCACGGCACCTCGGCGGCGCAATTGTCCGGCAGCGAGGTGATGCAGCCATTGTTGCGGACATTGCCGTAGATCACCGAAGGCTCGCCGGTCCACACCGAGTTCATGATCGAGGACGCGTATTCCTTCGATTGCTCGACCTCGATGCGGTCGGCCGAGCGATAGGCCTCGGCCTGGCCCTTCCAGCGCTCGATCTGTTCGATGCAGCGCTTGGGATATTCGTCGAGCGGAATGCCGAATTTCTCGATCAGGTCGGGGCGGCCTTCCTTGATGAAATAGGGCGTGTATTCGGCGAAATGCTCGGAGCTTTCGGTGACGAAATAGCCGAGACGCGTCAGCATCTCGTAGCGCACCTTGTTGGGGCAGCGCGGGTTCCAGCCCAGCTTCGGCGCCCTGCCCTCGCGATAGGCGCGGACAAGGTCCGGATAGAGGTTGCGGTAAGAGCCATCCGGCTGCCGGTGCTCGAACTTCAGGTAGAAGGCCATGTGGTTGATGCCGGCCGAGCGGTAGCGTATCTCCTCGTAGGGAATGTCGAGATCGTGCGCCAGTTCCATCGCTGTGCCTTGCACCGAATGGCAGAGGCCGACCTGTTTGATGTCAGGAAATTTCTCTGAAATCGCCCAGGTGTTGATCGCCATCGGGTTGACGTATTGCAGCATGATCGCGTCGGGGCAGACGGCCAGCATGTCCTCGCAGATCTTCCACAGATGCGGCACGGTCCGGAGGCCGCGCATGATGCCGCCGACGCCGAGCGTGTCGGCAATGGTCTGGCGCAGGCCGTATTTCTTCGGCACCTCGAAATCGGTGACGGTGCAGGGCTCATAGCCGCCGATCTGGAAGGCGACCACGACGAAGTCGGCGCCGGCGAGCGCCCTGCGCTGGTCGGAATAGGTCTCGGCCTTCGCCTTCACGCCCAGCGTCGCGATCAGCTTGTTGACGACGACGGCGCTCTCTTCCAGCCGCTGCGGATTGATGTCCATCAGCGCGATCGTCGCGCCTGACAGCGATGGCCGCTGCAGCACGTCGCCGACAATGTTCTTCATGAACACGGTCGAACCCGCGCCAATGAAGGTGATCCTGGGATGTCTTGCCACTATTAAACCTCCGGCACTTTGCTACGCCACGTCGAAGGCGGCCCTGACGAGCCGTTCGGTGTAGGCGGTCTTGGGATGGGTGAGGACCTCGTCGACGGGCCCCTGTTCGACGATCTTGCCGTTCTGCATGACGATGACGCGATGGCAGAGCGCGCGCACCACCTTGAGGTCGTGCGAAATGAAGAGATAACTAAGGCCGCGTTCGTCCTGCAGCTTGCGCAACAAGTCGATGATCTGCGCCTGCACCGAAAGGTCGAGCGCCGATGTCGGTTCGTCGAGCAGGATGAATTCGGGCTCCAGCGCGATGGCTCGGGCAATGGCGATGCGCTGCCGCTGGCCGCCGGAAAATTCGTGCGGGAACCGCGACAGGATATCGCCGGGCATGCCGGCGCTGACCAGGGCGTCGCGAACCCGACCGACCCGCTCGCGCCGTGTCGCGCCGATCCTGTTGACGACCAGCCCTTCCTCGATGATCTGGCCGATCGTCATACGCGGGTTGAGCGACGAGAACGGATCCTGAAAAACGACCTGCATGCGCGAGCGCAGCGGCCGCATCCCGGCGCGCGACAGGCCGTGGATCGGCTGGCCGTCGAAGCTGACCTCGCCGCGCTTGGCCTCGGTGAGCTTGAGCAAGGCGAGACCGAAGGTGGTCTTGCCGGAGCCGGATTCGCCGACCAGCCCCAGTGTCTCGTGGCGGCAAAGCTTCAGGCCAAGATCGTCGACGGCGACCAGCTCGCGCCAGTCCGGCTTCAGGAAGCTGCCATGGCGCAGCATGAAGCAGACGCGCATATCGCGGGCCTCGAGGATGGTGCCGCTGTTTTCCGGCAGCGGCTGCGGCTTGCCGTGCGGCTCGGACGCGAGCAGCCGCTTGGTATAGGCATGCTGCGGGTCGGCGAACAGCCGCTCGGTAACGTTGTGCTCGCACATCTCGCCATGCTGCATGACATAGACATAGTCCGAGAATTTCCGCACCACGGTGAGGTCGTGGGTGATCAGGATGACCGCCATCCTGAGTTCTTTTTGCAGATTGCGGATCAAATTGAGGATCTGCGCCTGCACCGTGACGTCGAGCGCCGTCGTCGGCTCGTCGGCGATCAGCACATCGGGGTCGTTGGCGAGCGCCATGGCGATCATCACGCGCTGGCGCTGCCCGCCCGACATCTGGTGCGGATACTGCTTGATGCGCGCTTCCGGCTCGGGGATCTGGACATGCCGCAAAAGCTCGAGCGCCCGCGCCCAGGCTTGCTTGCGGCTGAGCTTTCGATGCACCCTGATCGCCTCCACGATCTGGCTGCCGACCGTATAGATCGGGTTGAGCGAACTCATCGGCTCCTGGAAAATCATCGAGATGCGATTGCCGCGCAGCTTGCGCCGGGCGCTCTCGGGGAATTTCAGTATGTCCTGCCCGCAATAGTCGATGGTTGAGTTCGGCGACACGGTGGCCCGTTTCGACAAGAGCCCCATGACAGCGCGCGCCGTCACCGACTTGCCGGAACCGGACTCGCCGACGATGGCGATCGTCTCCCCGCGATAGAGCTGGAACGAGACATCCTTCACCGCGTCGACGACGCCGTGCTCGACCTTGAAGGCGACCTCGATGTTGCGGGCATCGATGATGGGTTGGTCGTGGCGGCCGGCATGGTCGAACCGGACGGCTGGTGCGAAGGTGGCTGCGAGCGCTACGGTCATCCCGGCCACCTCAATAGGGATCGACGGCATCGCGCAGGCCGTCGCCCAGCGCGTTGAAGGCAAAGACGGTGATCAGCACGAAGCCGACCGGCGACAGGATCCACGGATAGGTGCCGATGACCGAATAGGTAGCCGTGTCCTGCAGCATCAGCCCCCATGAGATCAGCGGCGGTTTCACGGCGAAGCCGAGGAAGCCGAGAAAGGCTTCGAGCAGTACCACCGTCGGGATCGCGATCGTCACGGCGACGATGACGTGGCTCATCACATTGGGAAAAATGTGCTGCATGATGATACGCATGTCGGTGGCGCCGACCGCCATGGCGGCGCGCACATAGTCGATCCGCGCCAGCGCCAGCGTCTTGCCGCGCACCTCGCGCGACATCTGCGCCCAGCCCAGCGCCGACATGACGATGATGACGAAGGCGAGGAAGACGTTGGTCGGCGCGGTCACCGGGATCAGCGTCGTCAGCGCAAGATAAAGCGGCAATTGCGGGAAGGCGAGCACCAACTCGACGAAGCGCTGCATCCAGACGTCGAAGCGGCCGCCGAAATAGCCCGAGACCATGCCGACCGTGGTGCCGATGACGGTGATGATGAACACCACCGTCAGCGCAATCATCAGCGAGACGCGCGAGCCCTGGACGGCGCGCGACAGCACATCGCGGCCGAATTTGTCGGTGCCGAGAAAATGCACCGGCTGGCCGTCGGCCGAAGCGAAGAAATGCCGGTTGGCGGGGATCAGGCCAAGCAGCCGGTAGTCGGCGCCCTTGACGAAGAAGCCGAGCAGGCGCGGATGCTCGTAATCCGGCCCGACGACCGGCTGGAAGGTGACCGGGTCGAGGTCTGCAGAATCCGCCAGCGCATAGACCCGCGGCTGGAGCACAAAATTCCCGTCTCTGTCGTGAAAACTCATCACTTGCGGCGGGGCGAAGGCGACATCGGTCACCTTGGGGTCCATCGGCGCGAAGAAATCGGCAAACAGCGCCATCAGCACCAGAAGCACGACCAGGATCAGCCCGGCCATGCCGGTCCAGGAGCGCCTCAGCCGGCGCCAGACCAGCGCCATATAGCTCTCATTGCCGCGTGGGGTCGCAATCGCGGTTGCTTCAGCCGGGGGCGGCGGCGGGGATGGGTCACGCGCCAGCATCTAGCTCTCCCTGAACTGGCGTACGCGCGGATCGAGCAGCGCGAGCAGCATGTCGGCGATGATGTTGCCGACGATCAGCGTTGCCGACAGCACCATCATGAAGGTCGCCGTGACATAAACGTCGCCGACCGCCATCGAGCCGACGATGGCGGGCCCGACCGTCGGCAGCGCAAAGATGATCGCCGTCTCGATCTCGCCGGTCAGCATGTAGGGCAGCACCACGCCCTGATACATGATGAGCGGGTGCAGTGCGTTGGGCACGGCATGGCGCATGACGACGGCGCTGCCGGTCAGGCCCTTGGCCTTGGCCGTCTCGACATATTGCGCGTTCAGCGTATCGAGCAGATTGCCGCGCATGACGCGCATATTGTAGGCGAGCCCGCCGAAGGTGGCGATCGCCACCACCGGCCAGACATGCTTGACGAGGTCGGCGAATTTCGCCCACGACCACGGCGCGCCGCCATATTGCGGCGAGAAGAAGCTGCCGATCTCCGACACGTTGAACTGGAAGACCAGGAGATAGACGATGATCAGCGCCATCAGGAAGCGCGGCACCGTCATGCCGAGGAAGGAGATGGCCGACAGCGCCGAGTCAATCCATGTGTATTGCCTGGTCGCCGCCCAGATGCCGAAGGTGATGCCGAGCACCGAGGCCAGCAGATGGCAGACCAGCGCCAGCAGCAGCGTGCGCGGCAGCCGCTCGCCGACCACGGCGGCGACCGGCTTGTTGTAATAGAGGCTGTAGCCGAAATCGCCGCGGGTGACGATGCCGGCGATCCAGTTCAGGTACTGGACCGGCAGCGGTTTATCGAGGCCGTGCTCGACCCTATAGGCCTGCGCCTGCGCGTCGGCTTCGGCAAAAGACGCCCCGCCCTGGTTGATCAGCTGCGAGCGGATATAGTCGGCATAGTCGCCCGGCGGCGCCTGGATGATGGCAAAGGTGACCAGGCTCAGGATGACCATGACCGGCACCGCCGATGCTATGCGCATGGCCAGGAATCGCAGCACCGTCTCGCCTCCTTGTTGCAGGTTTCAGGGTTGTCCGCCGCTGACCTTACTCCGTCCCGGCCGCGCGCGCAGCGCGGCCGGGCGTCAGCCAGGGGAGGAAACTCAGTTCGTCGGACCCTTGTCGCCGGGCTTGCCGGGAAGCTGGTCGGGAAAGAGTTCGTATTTCTGCTGCTTGTCGGCGGCGACGAAGACGCGTTCGCGCACGATCGAATCCTCGGCCCAGTTGAACATAAAGATCGGCGTTCCCTGCGGGATGTTGGAGAAGCGCTTGTTGATGATCAGGGCGCCGGGGTATTCGGTCAGTCCTATATTGTAGACATGCTCCGTCGAGATTTTCTGGAACGTCTTCATCAGGCTGGCGCGCTCGTCATTGTCCGACGAGGAGACGAACTTGTTGACGATGTCGACAAGCTCCTTTTCGAACGGCATCAGGTCGACCACGCCGCTTTCGGGCGCGCGGTGATCCCAGCTGGTCTTGGGTCCGACGGGCGCGAGTTGCACGGTATTCTGCACAACGGAAGTCAGCTCCTGCTCGTTGCGCCTGATCAGCCAGTCGAAGCGGCCGGAATATTGCGAGGCATCACGCTGGGTGCCGTTGAGGCCGTTGAGCACGACCCTGATGCCAAGCTTTTCCATCTGGCCGACGACGCCTTCGGCGAGGCTCTTGTCGGTGCCGTAGTCATTGTTGACCAGCATCACGATCTCGACATTCTTGCCGCCGGCGGTCCCGGCCGGGAAGTTCACGAAGCCGTCGCCATCCGTATCCTTGAGACCAGCCTTGGCCAGTTCCGCCTTGGCGCCCTCGATGTCGAAGGGATAGTAGACGGTCGAGTTGCGGTCATAGAAGCTGGTGCCCGAGGAAAAGCCACCGGGGTAGATGGCGGTGAACGGCCCCTTGACCAGCGAGTCGCCGAGCGCCTTGCGGTCGAGCGCCATGGTGATGCCCTTGCGGAAGTCCTCATTGCGATTGAGCTCGCGGATCGCCTGGCCGCGTTCGTCGGGATTGCCCCAGCCATTGGCGGAAAAGTTCATGCGCAGATTGTAGCCGATCAGGCGCGGGCCAAAGGCGAGCCGGGCCGGCGCGTCCTTGTCCGCCGCTCGCTTCAGCGAAGCGACGAAATTCTCCGGCTGCTCGAGGTTGGAGAAGTCGGCGGCCCCTGCCACCGCCTGCACGTCGCGGTCGGCCCAGGTCGACAGCTTGTAGTGCAGTTCGTTGAGATAGGGCAGCTGGTTGCCCTTCTCGTCGACCTTCCAGTAGTAGGGATTGCGGCGCAAGACGATGATGTCGTCAGGCCTATACTCCACCGGCACCCAGGCGCCCATCACCGGAATGTTCATATATTCCGGCGGGAACGCGTTCTTGAACTGCTCGTAGGTATTCTTCGAGTACTTCGGATGCTGCGGCTTGAGGATATGCGCTGGGCCGGGGCAGAAGGTGCCATAGGCCATGGCGTAGAGATACTGTTTGGGGAAAGCGTCCTTGAAGGTCCACTCGACGGTGTAATCGTCGACCTTCTTCAGCGTCGTGCCGACACCGAAGGTTTCCGCTGTGGCGCCGTTCAACGGCGAGACATTGGGGTCGACGACCTCATCGTCCCAGTAGAACATGACATCGTCGGCATTGAAGGCAACGCCGTCAGACCATTTGGCGCCTTCGACCAGGTGCATGGTCAGCGTGTGGCCATCCTTCGACCAGTCCCAGCTCCTGGCGAGGTTGGGCAGCGGCTCGGTGTCCTTGGCCTCGACCTGGAACAAAGGCGCGGTGCGCGTCAGGCATTCCGAAAGGCCGATGTCGATGCCGCCCCATCCTTGGGTCTGGCCGGCGCCATAATTCCAGCCTTCCGGCCGGCCGCCAATGACGTGGCGCATGGTGTCGCCATAAACGCCGATGCCGTCCGGCATGTTGCCGGTCTTGAACACCAGCGGCTCCTTCGGCAGGCGATCCTTGACCGGCGGCAGCTTGCCAGTCTTGACGTATTTCTCGGTGACCCACTCGGGCTCGTGATATTCGGGCAGCGCCTTGAACTCCAGGATGGAATCGCGGGCGACGTATTTGATCTTGCCCTCGGCGGGAAACGCCGCCGGCGCCGGCGGCGTGGTCGGCTCGGACGCGTATGCACTGCCAAGCGCCGATGCCGAGACGCTCAGCGCCAGCCCGGCGAGAATGCCAATTCTTCGCCCGGCGAGAATGCCAATTCTTCGCCCGGCGAGAATGCCAATTCCACGAAAGTTCCTCATTGTGTTCCTCCCAGATGTTTCGACGTCTGCTGCTGCCCGCATCTATTCATGACGGCTGATTGGCGAACCGGCCTCCCGCTGTCCGCCTGCCAGCATTCTCAGCCGGCCTGTTTCAGGGCCGTTTTTTCGGCGCGCAGTTCCTCGATCGAGCGCACTTTGCGCCGCGCCGCACCCGCCCAGTCGCGGGTTTTCACCATCGATTTCGAAAGCCGCTCCTTGGCGGCCGGCACGGCATCGGCGTATTGCGGCAGCCAACGCGCCTGGGCGACGACCATCTCGTCGACCATCTGCCAGACCTCTTCCGGCGTCGACACCGCACCCACCAGCGGATCGTGCAGCACCGCGAGCTTGAGCAGGTCAATGTCGCCCGTAACAGCCGCATGCACCGACATGCGCTGGACGTTGATCGAAGCCATGCAGGTGGCCGCGCAGGCTTCCGGCAGCGTGATGCCTGACGCCATGTTGATGCCGAAGCGATCGACGAAGCCGGGCGATTCGATGATCGCGTCCTGCGGCAGATTGGTGATGATGCCGGCGTTCTTGACGTTGAAGTGGCCGCGATAGACGCGGTTCGTCTCCAGCGCTTCGAGAATATGGCTGGCATGCTCGTTCGAGCGCTTCGATACGTCGAGCGGCTTCGACGCCGCTTCGAGGAATTGCGGATATTCCGTCTCGAACCAGTTGCGGGTTTCCGTGGAGTAGCGAAGATAGCCGCCGGTCTCGCCATGGATCCAGTCGGACATGTCGATCCAGCGGGTGATTTCGTCCGGCCGCTTGCGATACCAGGGCAGATATTCGGAGAGATGACCGTTGCTTTCGGTGGAGTAGACGCCGAAGCGCTTCAGCACGTCGATGCGCAGCTTTTCCTGCTGCGAATAGACCGGATGCGCCTCGAAGGCAGCCACCAGTTCGTCCTTGCCGATCTTGCGGCCGTTGAGCCGCAAATCGATGAACCAGGTCTGGTGGTTGATACCGGAGCAGACATAATCGAGTTCGCTGTGCGACTTGGCGCCGAGCACTTCGGCGATCTGTTCGGCGCCGTGCTGGACACCGTGGCAGAGGCCGACCGTATCGACCTTGCCATATTCGATCGCCGCCCAGGTGTTCATCGCCATCGGGTTGGCATAGTTGAGGAATTTGGCGCCTGGCTCGGCGACCTCCAATATGTCCTTGCAGAAGTCGAGGATGACCGGGATGTTGCGCTGGCCGTAGAGGATGCCCCCGGCGCAAATCGTGTCACCGACGCACTGGTCGATGCCGTATTTCAAGGGAATGCGGATATCGTCGGCATAGGCTTCGAGCCCGCCCACCCGCACGCAGCTGATGACGTAGCGCGCGCCTTCCAGCGCCTTGCGGCGGTCGGTCGTCGCCGTCACCCTGGTCGGCAGCTTGTTGGCCTCGACGATGCGGTCGAGGATCGCCTTGATCATTTGCAGATTGTGTTCGCTGAGATCGGTCAGCGCGAATTCGATGTCGCTGAATTCCGGGATGCACAAAATGTCGGTGAACAGCTTCTTGGTGAAGCCGACGCTGCCCGCGCCGATAATAGCGATTTTGAAACTCATCACCTTCACCTCGATCCATTCGAATGCCGTACAGGAAAGGGAATGGCGGCCCGCCTTGGCGCGCATGCCATTCGAGCCGGAATTCCGGCTCGTTCTCCTCCCCGCCCGCTCCTCGACCGCGGGTCTTTCGCGTTCTCAGGATTTGGATTATGCCGTTATTCCAGGGCGCGGCCAGAGAACGATTATGCTTTCGAGGGTAATTTTGTGCTGCATGATCTGATCGCCAACGGACAGTTGATGCGCACCATCTCGCTGCCGCGCGGCCGCCAGCGCCTGCATGCCATGCCAACCAGCACCGGCTATGAAGTACGCGAGGGCGTGACTTACGACTGGGATGGGCGCAAGCGCGGCCAGACACCGTTCACCGTGCTGCAGCACACGATCAGCGGCACCGGCCAGCTGCGCTACGAGAACCGCAACTATCGCCTGCAGGCCAACGACACGCTGCTGGTGCTGGTGCCACACAACCATCGCTACTGGCTGGAGAAGGGCGACCGCTGGGAATATTTCTGGATCTCGATGAATGGCGAGGAGGCGCTGCGCGTCCACAAATCCATACTCAGCGTCTCCGGCCCGGTGTTTCGGCTGCAGCCGGAGACGATCGATCATCTCGCCGATTGCAGCCTGCGCCTGATCAAGGGCGGCGCTTCGCCTGGCGCTGCTTCGGCAATCGCCTATGAGGCGGCGATGGCGCTTTACGACGATGTCTTCGGCTCGCACGCCTTCACTGAGAAACAGAGCGTCATGCAGCCGGTCATCGATCATATCAACGCCAATCTCGACAAGCCCTTGCCCGTGGCCGAGCTCGTCCAGATCAGCGGCCTCAGCCGCGCCCATTTCTCGCGCTGCTTCGCCGAGAGCGAAGGCGTTCCGCCGGCCGAGTTCGTGCTGCAGCAGCGGCTGCAGCGGGCGGCGAAGCTGCTAACCAAAGCCGATTTCCTGCCGGTCAAGGAGGTCGCCATCCTGTGCGGCTTCGAGGACGCCAACTATTTCTCGAAAGTCTTCCGCCGGCTCTACGGCATCAACCCGACGCAGTTCCGTACCACCGGCATGTATGCCAGCCTGGGCAGCCTTCGATAGGATTACCCGATGCGGTTGCCGCTTGCGGGATCGAACAGATGCAGCGCCGCCGGATCGGCAGACAGCCGCACCGTATCGCGCGGTCGGATAGTGCTGCGTCCCATGACGAAGACACAAACCAGCTGGTTGGCGAGCCGGACATAGAACTGCGTCGACAGGCCGAGCGGCTCGACCACCTCGACTTCTGCCTTGAGCGGACCATCGTCGGCAAGCTGGATGTGCTCCGGCCGTAGCCCGACGGTGAGCACATCCCCATCCTTCGATGGCAAGCCATCAGGCAATCTCAGCTTCTGGCCGTCGGCCAGCACCGCATCCACCTTGCCGCCCTTGGCGACTGTCGCCGGAAAGAAATTCATGCCGGGCGAGCCGATGAAGCCGGCCACAAAAGTGTTGATCGGCCGATCGTAGAGTTCGAGCGGATGGCCGACCTGCTGGACGTAACCGTCATGCATGACGACGATGCGGTCGGCCATAGTCATGGCTTCGATCTGGTCGTGGGTGACATAGACCGATGTGGTCTTGAGCTGCTGGTGCAGCGCCTTGATCTCGGCGCGCATATGGACGCGCAATTTGGCGTCGAGATTGCTGAGCGGTTCGTCGAACAGGAACACTTTGGGATCGCGCACGATGGCGCGGCCCATGGCGACGCGCTGGCGCTGGCCGCCGGACAGTTGCCTGGGCAGACGTCCGAGGAAACTGTCGAGGCCGAGGCGCTTGGCCGCCGCCCCTACCCTGCCGTCGATCGTCGTCTTCTCCGCCTTCTTCAAAAGCAGGCTGAAGCCCATGTTCGACGACACGTCCATGTGCGGATAGAGCGCGTAGGACTGGAAAACCATGGCAATATCGCGGTCCTTCGGCGCGACATCGTTGACCAGCCGATCGCCGATATGGATCTCGCCGCCCGACACTTCCTCCAGCCCGGCAATCATGCGCAAAAGGGTCGACTTGCCGCAGCCGGACGGGCCGACCAGAACGACGAACTCGCCATCGGCGATTTCGAGGTCGACGCCGTGCAGGATGCGCAGCGAACCGTAGTCCTTCTCGACGTTTTGCAGCGTGACGGAAGCCATCGATTATCCTTTGACCGCGCCGGCGGTGAGGCCGGTGACGAGATAGCGTTGCAGGAAGGCGAAGAAGATGCAGACCGGGATCAGCGCCAGGATCGACGCCGCCATCATCTGCCCCCAGTCCACGGCGAACTTGCCGATATAGGTGAGCAGGCCGACGGCAAAGGTCTTCTGGTCGTCGCTGGAGATCAGCATCAGCGCGAACAGCAATTCGCTCCAGGCGGCGGTGAAGACGAAGCCGAGCGTGGCGCCCATGCCGGGCAAGGTCAGCGGCACGATCACCTTGCGCATCGCCTGCGCCCGGGTGCAGCCGTCGATCATCGCCGCTTCCTCCAGATCCTTCGGAATGCCGTCGAAGAAGGACTGCATCAGAAAGGTGGCGAAGGCGGTGTTGAAGGCGGTGTAGATGATGATCAGACCAACCAGACTGTTGGTCAGGCCAAGCTCGCCCATGACGCGGTAGATCGGCGGAATGACCATCACCAGCGGGAAGGTTTGCGTCAGCAAAAGCATGATCGCCAGCGTTGCCTTGCCGCGAAAGGTGAAGCGCGACATGGCGTAGCCGGCGAGCGTGGCGATGACTGTCACCAAGGCCGCCGTCGACACCGAGACGATAACGCTGTTGAGGAAATAGCGGGGGAAGTCAGAGGCTTCCAGGACAGTGATGAAGTTGCGGAAGGTCGTCTGCGACGGCCACAGCGTGATGCCCTCGGAATAGAGCAGCCGCTCCGGCGTCACCGAAATCTTCAGCGTCCAGAAGATCGGGAACAGGGCGAAGATCATATAGGCGGCAATCGCCGCGTAGAGGCCGACGCCGCTGAAGATGCGCGAGGAGGTAGAGCGTCCGGCAATCATCAGACGTGCCTCACCAGCAACCGGCGGATGGCGATCAGCGCGATCGCATAGGCGATGAGCAGTACCAGTAGCAGCACCGCCACCGCGGAGGCATAGCCCTTGTCCAGCGACTTGAAGGCGCTGACATAGATGTAGACCGGCACCGTGCTGGTCGAGCCGGCCGGCCCGCCCTCGGTCATGACGAAGATCAGATCGGCGAAGGTCGCGATCCAGATCGTACGCAGCATGACGGTGATGACGATGGTCGGCGCCAGGAACGGCAGCGTCACCTTGGTGAAGCGCTGCCAAGGCGAAGCGCCGTCGATTGCGGCCGCCTCATGCAGTTCCGACGGGATCGACTTCAGCGCCGCCAGCAGCGTGATGGCGAAGAACGGAATGCCGAACCAGATGTTGGCGATGATCGGCCCCCACATGGCGGTCGCCGGATCGGACAGCACATTGGTCGGCTCGGCCTTCAGCCCGAGCGTGAAGAGCCAATGCGGCAGTGGTCCGATGATCGGATTGAACAGCCACGCCCAGGTCAGGCCCGACAGGAAAGATGGCACCGCCCAGGGCAGGAACACCACCGCCTGCACGAACTTGCGCCCGACAAACGGTTTGTCGAGCAGCAACGCCAGACCCAGGCCGAGGAAGAACTGGAAGAACAGGCTGGCGACGGTCCACCACAGCGTGTTGACCAGCGCCTGCCCGAGCACCTGGTCGGTCAGCATCGCCTGATACTGGCCTAGACCGACATATTCGGATTTGAAGGCGGAGAACTTCCGGAACGAATAGCTGATGCCGATGATCAGCGGCACCAGCAGCACCACGACCAGCAGAACGATCGCCGGGCTGAGATAAAGCCAGGGCTCGATTGCTGCATGCGTCAGCCGCTTCTTTCGCGGCCGGCCGGCGGATCGTATTTCGGACACGGCATAAGTCATTAGCGCTCAACAATCATGGGTGGGTGCCGACAGCGGCAACAGCACCCTTCTCCCCGTTCACGGGGAGAAGATGCCGGCAGGCAGATGAGGGGCGGCGCCAGCCTTGGGGTGCTCGCGCTGCCCCTCATCCGGGCCTGTCTGTGCATGTCGTTGCCCCAAAACCGCTACGCACTTTTGGGCGATATGCATTCGGGCCACCTTCTCACCGTAAACGGGGAGAAGGTGGAAGAACTACTTCTTGTTCTTGGCCAGCCAGTCCTGCTGTTCCTTGGTCAGGAACGCGGCCCATTGATCGGCAACGTCCTTGGCCGACTTCTGGCCGAGCAGCACTTCCTGGAAATTCTTGATCGCCACCTGGTCGACGAAATTGCCGAGGTTCTCCAGATGTGTCGGCGGCGTCACCATTTCATATTTGGAAGTGTCGCTGAGTTCGGTGAACCAGCCTTTGAACTGCTCGGTCTTGAAGTGGGCATCCTGGTCGGCGCCATTGTGGATCGGCACGACGCCGACTTCCTTGGCCCATTCGAGATTGTCCTTGGGCGACAACAGCGTCGCCATCAGCTTCCAGGCATCGTCCTTGTGCTGCGAATTGGCGAACATCGCCCAGCCGGCATAGCCCAGCGTCGGATAGGATTTGCCGCTTGGCCCCACAGGCAGCGGCGCCACGGCAAAATCGTCGGCACTCATCTTGTCGGCAATGCCGATCAGCGCATCCGGATCCTGGTTGAGCATGGCGCAGGTGCCGGAATAGAAGCCGGTGACGGTCTCGTTAAAGCCCCAGCTCACCGCATCCTTGGGCGCCAGCCCGTCCTTGTACATGTCGGCCAGCATCTGCAGGCCCTTGACCGAGCCCTCCTCGTTGATGGTCGAGGTGCCGTCCTCGTTGAAGTAGCCGCCCTTGCCAGCGGCGATGTTCATGAACATGTGCATGCCGTTGAAGGCGCCCGGGCCACCGCGCAGGCAGTAGCCGTACTTGCCCGGAATGGCGGAGATCTTCTTGGAATCGGCGATGAAGTCGTCGAGCGTCGCCGGCGGGCCGTCGAGACCGGCCTCCTTGAACAGCTTCTTGTTCCAGAACAGCGCATTCACATAGTAGCCGTACGGGATCATGAACTGGGTGTTGTTGACGGTCGAGCCGAATTGCTTGGCGCGGTCGCCCAGCGTCTTGGCGTCGTCCCATTTGGCCATGTAAGGGCCGAGATCCTCGAGCTGGCCGTTGGTCGCGTACAGGCCCATCCAGCGCTCCGGCATCTCGACGATGTCGGGCGTATCGCCGGCCTGCACCATGGTGAGGAATTTCTCGAAGGCCTGCCCCCAGGGCAGCGAGACCACCTCGACCTTGACGCCGGCATTGGCGGCCTCGAACTCGGCGATCTGCTTCTTCAGGAATTCGGTGCGCTGCGGGCTGGTGATGACCTCGACCAGCTTGAGGGTGGTGTCGGCCAATGCGCCGCTGGCGGACATCGCCAGGCCGGCAGCGGTGGCAAGCATGATGCTCAGTCGTTTCATGTTCAGAACTCCCATTTTGAACCCAGTCATTTTTTTGCTTTGTCGAAGGCCTGGCCGATGTCGGCCCAGAGGTCTTCGACGCTTTCCAATCCGACATTGAAGCGGATGGTTCGGGGGCTGACGCCGAAGCGCGCCATCGAATTGAGACCCGGTGTCTGCTCGAGCGAGGCCTTTGCCGGCACGACGAGGCTTTCATGACCGCCCCAGCTGACGCCGATGCGGAAAAATTTCAGCGCATCGACGAAAGCGGGAATGTCGACATCCTCCGTCACCTCGAAGGAGAACAGCCCGGCATAGCCGGCAAGCGTCTTCTTGCCGGGATGGTTGGAATAGGCGGGATGATTGACCCGCTCGACCTTGTCATGCGCCTTCAAGCGCTCGGCGATGATGAGCCCGCTCTTCATGTGATGCGGCAGTCTCAGCGGCAGCGTGCGCAGGCCGCGCAACAGCAGCCAGCCCTCGAAGGGCGACAGCTTTGCGCCAAGCTGCGAGTAGGTCTGGTCGTTGATGTGCTTGATATGGGCGGCCGAGCCCGCCACCACACCGGCGACGGTATCGCTGTGGCCGCCGAGATATTTCGAGGCCGAGTGCAGCACCAGATCGACGCCGTGCAGGATCGGCTTCTGGAACACCGGCGTCGCCCAGGAATTGTCGATGGTGGTGACGATGCCCTGCTCTTTCGCCAGCCGCGTCAGATGTTCGAGATCCTGCAGCTCGAACGTCATCGAGGTCGGGCTTTCCAGGTAGAGCAGTTTGGCGCCGGGAAGAGCCGCGGCCACCGCATCCTGATCGGAGCCGTCGACATAGTCGACCTTGATGTGCAGGCGCGGGAACAACCGCTCGAACAGTCGGTAGGCGTCACCATAGCAGTTGCGCACCGCAACGATGCGCTCGCCGGCGCCGACAAAGGCAAGCAATGTCGCGCTGATCGCCGCCATGCCGCTGGAGAATCCGCGCGCGGCTTCCGCACCTTCGAGCGCTGCGACGCGTGACTCGAATTCCATCACCGTCGGGTTGTCGCCGCGCGAATAGATCGGCTGCTTCCTGCGCCCGGCAAAGGTGTCGGCCATGTCGGCATAGCTGGCGAAGGTGAACAGCGAGGTCTGGTAGATCGGCGGCACCACCGCATTGCCAGGGAACGGGTCGTCATGCGCCAGAAGCGTCGCCGCCTCGGCGAGATAGTCGCTGCCGGAAATGCCTGGGTCGAAGCTGTGCTCGTTCATGTGCGGACCGAAAGTTTGAGGTTGGCGGCGCCGCGCTTCAAATCGTTCTCGACCGTGGCGATCAGTTTCAGCGCTTCGGCCCGGGCGCCTTCCGGATCGTGCGCGGCGATGCAGTCGAACATGGTGCGGTGGTAGGGAAAGCTTGCGTGGCCGAAATCGCGCACGCCGAGCGGATGTTCCCAGAAGCGGTGGAACAGTTCGTGCATGGCGGCGATAATCTGCTCGAACAGCGGATTGCCGCAGGCGCGGTAGATCGCCTGATGGAATTCCCAGTCCTCTTCCGACGACATGCCGGCGCGGCTGAGAAACTCTTCCTCCATGATGTCGAGCTTGCGCTCGATCTCGGCGAGGTCGTCCCTGTCGGCACGAATGGCGCAAAGGGCGGCGGCTTCCGCTTCCAGCGCGCGGCGGATTTCCAGCGTGCGCATCAGGCCGGTGAAATCATTGCCGCCGGCAAGCGTCAGCGGCATGTGCAGCATGTCGAGCGAGACGGCGGCCTTGAGATAGGTGCCCGAGCCCTGCCGGCGCTCGACCAGGCCAAGCCCTTCCCAGCGCGTCAGCGCCTCGCGCACCGTATTGCGGCTGACCTTCAGACGCTCAGCGAGGATGCGTTCGGTCGGCAGCCTCTCACCGGGTTCCAGCTTCTCGCGCATGACGAAGCCGGCCAACGCCTTCAGCACCGCGTCGTCGCGGGCCGTCGTCTGGATCGGCGGAAGGCTGAATTGGGTCACCGGGGCTATTACCGAAGTGGTTCAATGGTCCAACCAATTTCTGCACAGACGAAGGGACCTGTCAACAGTGGAAACGCAGCAAGGCCGAAGGGCCAGGGGATGCACCTTCGGCCTTGCTGCTTCAGCCGTGGATGCGCGCCGGCGCAGCGGCGGCGCGAGCCTCGCGCCAGCGAGCGAAGATTGCCTCGCGAACCCGCCTCGAACCAGAGAGGCGCTTTTTTGCCTGCGCCAGCACCGCAGGCGACGCCTCGGCGGGCGTGCCGGACCGAAAGGGAGGAGCCGGGGCGTATTCGAGCGAGAGCTGCACGATCTCGGCCTCCTCCTGTCCAAGCAGCCTCGCAACCAGCGCCAGGCCGAAGTCGATCCCCGAAGTGACGCCGCCGGCGGTGATGAGCTTGCCGTCTTCGACGATACGCTCGTCGACCGGGATCGCTCCGAACTCCTCAAGGAAATCATGCGCATACCAGTGCGTGGTCGCGCGCTTGCCCCTCAGCAGTCCGGCCGCCCCAAGCACCAGGGCACCGCTGCAAACGGAGGTGATGTAGCGCACCTGCCCCGCGCGCTCCCACACGAAATCGAGGACTGTCTGGTCCTCCAGCAGCGCGTTGACCCCGCCCCCGCCAGGAATGCACAGCACGTCGAGGGGCCGGCAATCGTCAAAGGTCGCGGTTGGCGTCAGCGAGAGGCGCGTCGATGACGTCACCGGGTTGCGATCCTTCCAGATCAGTTCCACCTCGGCATCCTTGGCCGATGCCAGGACTTCGTATGGGCCGGTGAGGTCGAGTTGTTGGACGTCGGGGAATACGAGGATGCCGAAACGAAGGGGCATGGAAATCTCCGTGGGTTGACTTCCGGCAATCTACGGCATCATGGTTTGGCACGATTGCCATTCATCCCTCGCTTCGGGCCAAACCAATGCGCCGTATCGAAGTACTTGCCTATCCCGACATCCAGCTCCTCGACGTCAGCGGACCGCTGCAGGTCTTTGCCAGCGCCAATGATTTCAAAAGGCAGGCCGGCGAACCGGCTCCTTACGAGGTCGTGGTCGTCGCCGCCTCACCGCGCATCCGGACATCGGCCGGTCTCGTGCTGGAGGCAGCAGTGCTGCCAACCCACGGAGGTAAGATCGACACGCTGCTTGTCCCCGGAGGATGGGGCGTCAACGCGGCCTGCGACGATCCCGTGCTGGTCCAGTGGATCGCCGGTCGCTCGCGCGATGCCACCCGAACCGCTTCCGTCTGCAGCGGCGCCATGCTGCTGGCGACGGCTGGCCTGCTCGACGGCCGCCGCGCGGTGACCCATTGGGGACGCTGCGCGGAGTTCGCCCGGCGCTTTCCCGCGGTCCGGCTCGAACCCGATCCGATCTTCATCCGCGACGGCAATGTCTGGACATCCGCCGGCGTAACGGCGGGGATCGATCTCGCCCTCTCCCTCGTCGAGGCCGACCTTGGCCGGCACACGGCGCTCGGCGTGGCGCGCGAGTTGGTGGTCTTCCTGAAACGTCCCGGTGGCCAGGCGCAATTCAGCCAGACCCTCAAGCTGCAGCAAGGCGACGGGCGCTTCGACCGGCTGCATGGCTGGATCCTCGAAAATCTGGCCGGTGACCTGTCGCTCACGCAGTTGGCCGACCACGCCAATATGAGCCCGCGCAGCTTCTCGCGGCGCTATCGCGAGGCCACCGGCCGGACACCTGCCCGCGCGATCGAGGAGATCCGGATCGAGGCGGCGCGGCGGATGCTGGAGCGTGGCCAGCCCGTCAACCAGACGGCCCGCCGCTGCGGTTTCGGCTCGGAAGAAACCATGCGGCGCGGCTTTCTGCGCGTGCTGGGCACCAATCCGCGCGCCTATCGCGAGCGTTTCTGATCGCGACTGCTTGCTCCATTAGGCCGGCGGTCGATGCCGTAGAAATAGAGCCTCTCTAGCATTCAGGCGGGATGCTGTAGCTGGCTGAGCCCGCCATCGACGACGAGGGTCGCGGCGTTCATGAACGGGCACTCCTCGGAAATCATGAACACAGCGGCCAGCGCGATCTCGCGCGCCGAGGCGATGCGGCCGCCGGGATGCAGCGCCAGCGTCCTGGCGCGCGCCGCAACCGGATCGGCAAAACTGTTCCAATAGTCGGCTGCCTTCTGCGTCTCGACATAACCGGGCGCCAGCGCGTTCACGCGCACGCCCTGCCCGGCATATTCCAGCGCCAGCGACTTGGTCAGCCCAAGCAGCGCGTGCTTGGCCACGGGATAGGGGAAGGTATGAGGGATGATGGTGAAGCTGTGCGTCGAGGCGATGTTGAGGATCGCGCCACCGCCATTTGCGATCATTGCCGGCAGCACCGCCTTGGCGCAGTTCCAGGCGCCTTTGACGTTGACATCGAAATTGCGGTTCCACTCCTCCTCAGTCGCCTCGAGCGGCGTCGAGAACACATTCATCCCCGCATTGTTGATCAGCGCGTTGATCGGCCCGATCGCGTCGGTCGCCCGGCTGACGGCAGCGGCAATCGCGGCCCCGTCGCTGATGTCGGCTGAGACATGCCCGACATGGCCCTGCGGCGCTGCTAGGCCGGCGACCGCTTTGTCCAGCAGCGCGCCGTCGCGATCGACCAGGAACAGCCTTGCCCCTTCGGCGAGGCAAGCTTCAGCGATGGCAAGCCCAATGCCTTGCGCGGCGCCGGTGAGGAAGATGCGTTTGCCGGACAGGCGCTCAGCCATGGCTGTCACTCCACTGGAAGATGGTCAGCGCCGGCCCAGTGCCGACGAACGCAGATTGTCGAGCAAAACGGCAAGCAGCAGGATCACACCGCGCACAATGTATTGGTAGAACGCCGGGATGTTGAGCAGGTTCATGGCGTTTTCGGCGATGCCCATGATCAGCACGCCGACGATGACGCCCGACATGGTGGCGCGGCCGCCGGCAAGCGAGACGCCGCCGAGCACGCAGGCCGAGATGACCGAGAGTTCAAGCCCGACCGCGGCATTGGGCTGGCCCGACGTGATGCGCGAGGCCAGAAGGATGCCGGCGATGCCGCAGACCACGCCCTGCAGAGCAAAGATCCAGATCCGCGTCCAGTCGACATTGACGCCGGCCAGGCGCGAAGCCTCCGGGTTGCCGCCGATGGCCAGCGTGTTCTTGCCGAACACGGTACGATTGAGGACAAAACCGAAGATGCAGAACAGCACGGCCAGGACCCAGACCGGCGTCGGAATGCCGAACAGCTTCGACAGCGCCAGTTGGTAGAAATCCGGGCTGTTGATGCCGACGGCGCGGCCGTCCGATGCGATCAGCGCAAGGCCGCGCACGATCTGCATGGTGGCAAGCGTCGTGATCAGTGCGTTGATGCGGAATTTGGCGATGACGACGCCATTGATGAAGCCGACGAAGGCGCCGCAGGCGATTGCCGCGAGAAGCCCGAGCAGGATCGAACCGGTATAGTTCGACGCCATCACCGCGACCATGCCGGCAAAGGCGACGATGGAGCCGACCGAGAGGTCGAAGTCGCGCGCGGCAAGGCAGAACATCATGGTGCAGGCGACAATGCCGACGGTGACCACCGACTGCAGCAGGCCGAGCATGTTGCGGTCAGTCAGAAAATTCGGCACCAGCAGCGACACCAGCGCGAAGGCGACGATGAAGATCACGACGAGGCCCTGTTCGCCGAGCAGGATCTTCTTCAACTGATCGGTCATGGCAAAGATCCTCAGGATGCGATCGCGTCGGGGGTTTTCTGATCGGGAAGAGCGGCGGCCAGGATCGCTTTTTCGGCGAACTGGTCGCGCGCGAGTTCGGCGCTGACCCGCCCGCCGCACATCACCAGGATGCGGTCGCAAATGCCCATCACTTCCGGCAATTCGGACGAGACGACGACGATCGCCATGCCGTCTTCGGCAAGCTGGTAGAGCAGTTCGTAGATTTCCGCTTTGGCGCCGACGTCGATACCGCGTGTCGGCTCGTCGACGATAAGCACGCGCACGCCCTGCTCCGACAGCCAGCGGCCGAGAATGACCTTCTGCTGGTTGCCGCCGGAGAGGTTGATGATGTCCTGCTTGCGCGACGGCGTGCGCACCTTGAGCTTCTTGATGAAGGTCTCGGCGGTGGCGATCTCGCTGGCGCGGTTCAGGATTCCGAAGCGCGTGTGATGACGCCGCGACGAGATGTTGATGTTCTCCTCGATCGAGCGGCCCTGGATGATGCCGTCATGCTTGCGGTCTTCCGAGCACAAAACGATGCCGGCGCGGATCGCGTCATGCGGATCGGTGGCATGAACGACCTTGCCATCAACGGTAATGGTGCCGCCTGAGCGCGGGTCGGCGCCGAAGACCAGCCGCATCAGTTCGGAGCGGCCCGCGCCGATCAGACCGAAGAAGCCGACGATCTCGCCCGCCCTCGCCTCGAAGCTGGCGGGCGTCGTCAGTTTTACTCCGCAAACAGCGTCGACCTTCAGCCGGACATCGCCAGCCGGGCGTGGGCGAAACCCCCAGATGTCGGAGATTTCGCGGCCAACCATTTCGGCGACGACCTGATCGCGCGTGACGTCTTTCAGTGACGCATGGTGCGCCGCGAGCTTGCCGTCGCGCAGCACGGTCAGGCTGTCGCAGAGGCGGAACACTTCGTCCAGCCGGTGCGAGACATAGATGATGACCTTGCCCTCGCCGCGCAGGCGGTCGATCAGGGCAAACAGAATTTCGCTTTCGCGCGACGACAATGACGAGGTCGGCTCATCCAGAGCGATGACGCGCGCGTCGAGCATGATCGCCTTGGCGATCTCGACCATCTGCCGTTCGCCGATGGACAGCGTCTTGACCTTGCGGCTGATATCGATGTCGATGCCCGCCGATTTCAGCTTGGCGCCGACGTCTTCCAGCATTCTGGCGCGGGCGATGATGCCGGCGTTGGTGGGGAAGCGGCCAAGGCTGAGGTTTTCGGCAACAGTGAGCTCAGGAACCAGCTGTAGCTCCTGGTGGATGACGATGACGCCATTGTCGAAGGCATCTCGCGTCGTTGCATAGGCTTGCATCTTGCCGTCGATGAGGATCTCGCCGTCATCGGCATGCTGGTCGCCCGACAGGATCTTGATCAGCGTGGATTTGCCGGCGCCGTTCTCGCCCATCAAGCCATGCACGGCGCCCTTGTCGACGCTGAACGAGACGCCGGACAGCGCCTTGACGCCCGGATAGGTCTTGGTGATTTCCGAGAAGTCGAGAAAGGACATGGGGCGCCTATCCTTTTGCCATGCCAAACAGGCGGCGACTGTGAGCCGCCGCCTGTTTGTACAGGGAGGATTATTCGATGCCGAGACCCTTGCGGACCGTCTGGTAGTCGTCGCGCTTGGCCAGCGCACCGGCGGTCAGGATGAGCTTCTCGGGTTCCTTGTTGTTGGCGACCCAGTCATACATGTTGAGCGCAGTCTCGTAGCCGTGACGCTTCGGCGAGATGATCACCGTGCCGACGAAGCCGGTGGCGGTCGGCTTCTTGAACTCGTTGATCGCCGAATCCGCGCCGCCAATGCCGACGCCGATCACGTTTTCGGCCGGGATGCCGACGCTTTCGGAAGCGCGCACGGCGCCGAGAACGGCTTCGTCGTTGAGGCCGAAGGAGACCCACTTCTTGATGTCGGCATGGGCGTTGAGTACCACCGTCGCCGCATTGAGCGCAGCCTCGGTATCGGTCTTGGCCTGCGGCGCGTCAAAGATGTTTTCGGCCTTGAAGCCGTTGGCCTTGAGCACCGAAATGGCGCCTTCGACCCGGTCGACGGCGGTCGGCAACTGATCATAGGAGACGCGGATGGCGCCAACCTCGTCGGCCTTCCAGCCGCGCGCCTTCATTTCGTCGACGATCGCCTGGCCGACGGCCTCGCCGATCTTGGTCGCCGAAATGCCCATATGCGGCACGTCTTCCAGCGCCTTCCCGTCTGCGCCGACCAGACGGTCATCAACCGTCATCAGCTTGAGATTGTTGGCGGCGGCCTTGGCGACGATGCCGGGGCCGAGCTTCACATCAGGCGTGCAGACGATGAAGCCTTGCGCGCCCTGCGCGCCGAGATTGTCGATCGCCGACATCAGCTTCTCACCGTCCTCGGCGCCGATCTTGACCAGGGTAAAACCCTTCTCCTTGGCGGCCTGGTCGGCGAACTTCCATTCGTCCTGGAACCACGGCTCCTCGGGCTGTTTGACGATAAAACCTATCTTGGTGTCCTGAGCATATGCAGCGATGGTCGTGACGGACAGCACGGCAAGGGCGCCCGCGACGAGCGCGGTCTTCAGAAGTCGCATGATTACCTCCCAGCGATGGCCGGGCGCTCAGCCCGGATGCAGAGTCTCTAATTCTTTTTATCATACTCGTCAATTGATCTGGTATGATAATTGAGCTACATGCTCTGACCAGGGATCGCTGGCGCAAATCATCCGCATCCGGTAAGGCCGGGGACGCGAGATCAGTGGTTTCGCCGCCTTGGAGGAGGGCTGAGGTGACCGACACTTCGAAGAAGGCATCAGGCGACACCCGCCGCCCGCGCGTCATGCCCGATGTGACCAAGGCGCTTGCCTCAGACATCTTTTCCGGACGCTATCCCGCCGGCTCGTCCCTGCCGACCGAAAACGAACTCGGCGTCGAATATGGCGTCAGCCGCACCGTCATCCGCGAGGCCTTGAAGGTGCTGGCCGCCAAGGGGCTGGTGCTGTCGCGGCCCCGCATCGGCACGGTTGTATGTGAACAGGACAACTGGAACATCATCGACCCGCAGGTGCTGGCCTGGCACGCGCCGCATGCACTGGACGACAAATTGTTCGACGCCATCCTCGAGACGCGCCGCGCCATCGAGCCGCTGGTAGCTGAACTGGCGGCGACTCGTGCGACGCTGCAGGAGATCGCCGATCTCGAAGCCGCCTGGCGCGGCATGGCCAATGCCGGCGAGGATCTCGCCGCCTTCTCGCGCTCGGACATCACTTTCCACCAGATCGTCTATGCCGCGAGCCACAACCCGATCTTCCGCCAGATCGGCAATCTTATCGACACCGGGCTGAAATTCTCGCTCGAAGCAACTGCGACCATTTCGCTCGCCCGGCGCATGGAAGCGGTGGCGGCGCACCGTGAGGTGGTCGAGGCGCTGCGCATGCGCGATGCCGCGGCGGCGCGTGCGGCGGCAGGCCGGATCCTCGACCTTGCGGCGCGCAACCTGGTCAGCGCCAAGAAACTCAAGAACAACTGAGACCAGCATGAAAATCATCTCGCTCACCACCTACATCGTCCCGCCGCGCTGGCTGTTCCTGAAGATCGAGACTGATGCCGGCGTTACCGGCTGGGGCGAGCCTGTGGTCGAAGGCCGTGCGCTGACGGTCGAGGCAGCGGTCAAGGAACTTGGCGATTATCTGATCGGCAAGGACCCGCGCCTGATCGAGGACCATTGGACGGTGATGCATCGCGGCGGCTTCTACCGCGGCGGGCCGATCCTGATGAGCGCCATTGCCGGCATCGACCAGGCGCTGTGGGACATCAAGGGCAAGGCGCTCGGCGTGCCTGTGCACGAACTGCTCGGCGGCAAGCTGCGCGACAGCATCAAGGTCTATTCCTGGATCGGCGGCGACCGGCCGGCGGAAGTGGCTGATGGCGCCAGGGAAGTGGTGGCGCGCGGTTTTCAGGCGCTGAAGATGAATGGCACCGAGGAACTGCAGATCGTCGACAGCCATGACAGAATAGATGCGGCTGTCGAACGAGTCGCCATGGTGCGCGAGGCCGTTGGGTCCAACATTGGCATCGCCGTCGATTTCCACGGCCGCGTCCACCGGCCGATGGCGCGCATGCTGGTCAAGGAGTTGGAACCCTACCGGCTGATGTTCATCGAGGAGCCGGTGCTGAGCGAAAATCGCGAGGCGCTGAAGGAGATCGCCGCCCTCGGCTCGACGCCGATCGCACTCGGCGAGAGGCTCTACAGCCGCTGGGATTTCAAATCGGTGTTCGAACAAGGCGCCGTCGACATCATCCAACCAGACCTGTCGCATGCCGGCGGCATCACCGAATGCCGCAAGATCGCAGCGATGGCCGAGGCCTATGACATTGCGGTGGCGCCCCACTGCCCGCTCGGCCCGATCGCGCTCGCCGCCTGCCTGCAGCTCGATGCCGTCAGCTACAACTGCTTCATCCAGGAACAGAGCCTCGGCATCCACTACAACGCCGCAAACGATTTGCTCGACTATGCCGCCAACAAGGACGTCTTCCGCTACGAGGATGGCTATGTCGCAATCCCCGATGGTCCCGGCCTCGGCGTCGAAATCGACGAGGACTACGTCAAGGAACGCGCCAAGGAAGGCCACCGCTGGCGCAACCCGGTCTGGCGTCACAAGGACGGCTCCTTCGCCGAGTGGTAGCTCGGCCGACCTTGCGGCCAGGCCTTCAGGACCTCGGGTCGATTTCGCGGTGGCGCCAGCGTAACGCAGGCCTCTGATGTGCCGCAGCGCCGAGCACCAGCGCATGGGAACCGTCGGCGCCGGCAAGCCGCAACTGGCTGACCGCCTGGGTTGCGGCAAGCGATCGAAAGCAGTCGCTATCCATGGAACATGGCGGATGTCCTGTTCTCATCGACCTTTTCTTGGCCCGCCAGCCGCGTCACCTGCCCGCGGCGTGCCGGCCTGCGTTCCTGCCGGAGAAGATGCAGCTGCCGAGAAATGTCCCTTCCAGCGCATTGTAGCCGTGATAGCCGCCGCCACCGCCGCCGGCCACCTCGCCTGCCGCATAGAGCCCGGCAATGGGTTCGCCATTGCCGTCGAGAACCTGCGAATTGAGATTGGTGTGCAGGCCGCCAAGCGTTTTGCGCGTCAGGATGTTGAGGCGCACCGCGATCAGCGGCCCGTGCCTGGGATCGAGTATCTTGTGCGGCTTGGTCACCCGGAAGATCTTGTCGCCAATGTAGTTGCGGGCGCCGCGGACGGCTGTGACCTGCGCATCCTTGGTATAGGCATGGTCGACCTCGCGATCGCGCGCCACGATCTGCGCCTTGAGCCGGTCGTAGTCGAGCAGATTGTCGCCTGACAGCGCGTTCATGCCGGCGACCAAGTCGGCCAGGTTGTCGCGGACGACGAAGTCCTCGCCCTTTTCCAGGAACGCTGCCACCGATGGTGGCGCCTTGCCGCCGCGCCGGTTCTTGAGCACGGCCCGCCAATCCTTGGCCGTAAAGTCTAGGTTTTGCTCCGAACCCGACAGCACGAACTCCTTCGAGACGATCGTCTTGCTCAGCACGAACCAGGAATAATCGTGGCCGGTCGACAGGATGCGCTTCAAGGTGCCGAGCGAATCGAAACTCGGGAAGAACGGCGCCTCCATGCGTTGTCCGAGCGCATCGAACCATAGCGGCGACGGCGCCGACAGGATGCGAATGCCGTGGTTCGGCCAGATCGGATCCCAGTTCTTGATCCCCTCGACATAGTGCCACATGCGGTCGGCGTTGATGACGGCCCCGCCGGCGTCCTGGGTGATCGCCACCATGCGGCCGTCGACATGGTGCGGCACGCCGGCAACCATACGCTTCGGCGCCGGCCCCAGCCGCCCGACCGGCCAGACCTTGCGAACCAACTCATGATTGCCGCCGATGCCGCCGGAGGTGACGATCACGACACCGGCCGAAAGGTCGAAATCGCCGACGGCCGTGCGGCTCGACTGCTTGCCGCGCTCGACATCGGATGCCTCCAGAATTTCGCCCGCGACGCCGGTGACCGCGCCGTTGGTCTTGATCAGCCGGCTGACCTGATGACGGAATTTCAAAGTGATCAGCCCTTTGGCGACGTGCTCGCGCACGCGCCTTTCGAACGGCGCGACCACGCCCGGCCCAGTGCCCCATGTCAGGTGGAAGCGCGGCACTGAATTGCCGTGGCCATTGGCCAGCGCGCCGCCGCGCTCGGCCCAGCCGACCACCGGCCACCAGCGCATGCCCATGGCGTAGAGCCACGGCCGCATCTCGCCGGCGGCGAAATCGACATAGGCTTCCGCCACTTTCCTTGGCCAATGGTCCTCGGGCCGGTCGAACTGGGCAGAGCCCAGCCAATCCTGCCAGGCGAGGTCGCGGCTGTCCTTGATGCGCAGGCGGCGTTGCTCGGGCGTGTTGACCAAAAACAGGCCGCCGAGCGACCAGAATGCCTGGCCGCCGAGAAAACCGCCACCCTCTTGCTCGACGATGATCACGCGCTTGCCGGCATCGCCGAGTTCCGCGGCTGCGGCCAGGCCGGCCAGCCCGCCGCCAACGATGATTGCATCCGCGTCAGCCATTGTCGTAGCTCCTGTGCCGGCTTTTGTTTTCGAGATCGGATGCTCGTTGCTAGCCGCGCAGCGCGTTCCAGATGATGCGCGGCAGCTTCATGAGGCTCGGCCGGTAGTTGAACTCGGTGATCAGGCGGCCGACCATGTGTGCCCTTTTGTGGGTCAGGAACCAGGCCGGCTTCGGCATGATGCGGAACGGCGCTTCGAGCACGCTGCGCTCTGGTCTGTCGAACAAATAGGTGTTGTGGACGACGCCGATGCCGCTCTGCACATCGTCGAGCGTGTGGCCAGGGAAAGCACCCCAGGTCGGGCGCAGCAGCGCGAACAGAACGCCGCTCCAGGAATTGATGCCGATGCCGCCATAGCGCAGTTCGGCAATGATTTCCTCGAAGCGCTGCCGGCCGATCTCGGCGATCGTCCTGGGATGGATGAGGATGTTGGCGGCAAGCGTGCCGTGCAGCTTTTCATTGGCGTAGGCGACAGCGGCGCGCAGATAGGATTCCGCATTGCCCGCCGGCAGCCGCATGACGCTGAGCGCCGGCGCGAACACCTCGGCATTTTCGAGATAGGTATCCGTGCCCGGCCGGAACGGCACCACCACGCAGGCCGGCCCGCCGGGCCGCTCGAATTTCTGTACGCTGTCGGCATGCGCCTCGAAGGCGGCGAGGCGCTCGGTCGCGCCGGGATAATAGGCCGGGCGCGACGGGGCTTTCTGCATCACCTTTTCGAGGGCCGCCAGAAGCGCGTCGGATTTGTCCCAGCCTTCGGGCAACACGAGCATTTGGCAGGCGATACAGTTGAAACCGGAATTGTTGAGCTTCTGTGTGGCGATCAGTTCGGCATGGTAGGCGATGTCGGCATCCGACCATGGGCCGGGCACCACGATGGTGGGTGCCACGCCGCCAAGCTCAGAGGTGATACGCCGGCTGTTGCGCGGCTTGGCCGCCGCCTTGTTCTTGCGGCCCTCCTCGCCAGGCCCCCAGACGATCGCGTCATGCGAGGCCGCGGCACCGGTGATGTGGATGTCGTCAACGAGATCGTGGTTGCACAGATACGCACCGACATCGGCGCTGCCGCGCACGATGCGCAGCACACCGAATTCGATCAGCGGCCGCAGCGCCGGCCGCAGGAAATCGATCAGATAGTCGTTGACCGGGTTCATCTTGAGCAGAACCACCTGGTGCTCGACCAAAAGCTTGTGCAGGCAGTCGAGCGGCGCGATCGAGGCGACATTGCCGGCGCCGAGCACGAGGCCGATCTTGCCCTTGCGGCTGGTGCGCGGCGCGTCATAGGCCGATGCGGTGTTTGCGGCGAGGTTCGCCTTAGTCACGCCGGGCTGCATCCAGATCTCTGCCTTCAGCCCGGTGAACAGCACCTTGTCCCAAAGCGAATTCGGAACCACCGTCACCGCCACCTGTCCGCTAGGCAAGGTGCGGACCGGCAGTCTGTCGAGGAACTTCTTGCCCTCCATCAGGCTGAGCGTGTGGATGAACTGGTTGCAGCCATCCATCAGCGCCGCCGGGCCAGCCAGCCATTCCTCACCTTCCAGCGGCGAGCCGGTCGGGATGCCCTTCTTGCGCGTCGCGGTTTTGACCCACGCCTCGGCGACCTCGCGGATGTGATCCTTGACCTGCCGCAGCAAGGCGATCCGCTCGCCATTCGAGGTCTGCGCCCAGTCGTCCTTCCTGGCGTCGAGATCGGTGAGCGCGAGGTCGAGTTCGGCTGCCCATTCAGGCTGCACGGGCTGGGTTTTGACTGCCTTGGCAACCATCCTATCCTCCTCCACTTCGATCTCTTTGTTTGACGCAATTCCTGTGGGAAAACCGCTTCACACTTTCCCTGGAATTGCTCTACGAAAACGGCAGTGCGGCCCATTGCTCGACGGATTTCCCGCCGGAATAGACCTGGATCGAACCGAACTGCTGTAGCACGAATTCGCTCTGCGTCGGACGCAGGAAGGCGTAGTCGTCAGGCCCGACATTGACGTTGTCGGGCAGCGCCATGAATTGCTGATTGGTCGAAAAGCCGAACGTCTTGTCGGTCTTCATCCCCACGGGATGGACGGGCTTCGCCATCCATTTTCCGCCATAGAGAAAACAGCCGCGCCGCGGCAACAGCCCGAGCTTCTGCAGCAGCCAGGAGCGCTGGTCGAGGCCCGGCGCCTGGACATCGACCACTTTCAGGATCGGCGTCGCGATGAATGCGGCAGGCCGCAATTGGCTGAGGCTCGGCACATCGAAATCGGTCGGCAGCATAAAAGCCGATCCGATGGACAATTCATTGGCGCCGACCCAGCTGTCATAGAGCAATGCGGTGCTGCTGCCGCCAAGATTGAGGATCTTGCGCTGGTCGGCGGCAAGGCAAGCGACATACTGGCGAAACAGGCTGATCGCCTTGACGCGCGCCTTGGCCGGTCCTCCCAGCAGTTTGGGGATATGGCCGATATGCGCCTCGTAGGCCATGACGCCTTCGCATTTCAGCCGCGGGTAATTCGCCAACGCGGAAACTGCCCGGGCCAGTGAGTCGGGGGCGCTGATACCGCCGCGATGAAGGCCGACATCGACCTCGAAGCAGACGCGCAGCTCGCGGTCGAGCTCGGCGGCAAGCGAGCCATAGGCGGCCAGCCGCTCCTCGGTATCGATCAGCCAGACGATGCGCGACGTAGCTTCGCCGAGCCCGGCGAGAACGCCCTTCGTCAGCGCGTGCCTGGCGCCGGCAACCGGCATCGGCTTGCCCAACAGGAGATCGACTTGGGGAAACACTTTCAGCATCTCGGCGCTGATCGGCAGATGAAAGGTCATCAGCCTGTCGGTCGCAAACGCCGCGCGGATATGGTCGATCAGCGGCAGGCATGGCAGCGACTTGTCGACGAGGCGCAGATCGAGGCCCGTGGCGAACTTCGCCTTGATCGCAGCGATGTTGTGATCGAGCCGGTCGAGATCGAGCACCAGGCAAGGCTGAAAGATCCCGGCTGCCCTGAGCGCGCCCGACATTTCCGCGAAATAGGTGTCGGTCAGGCTCATGCCGCGACGCCGAGCAGCCTGGCAATATAGGGCGACACGAAGCGGTTGTCCGGGTCCATCCCGCGGCGGACCGCCATCGCATCGTTCCAGCGCGGATAGAGCGCGCTCAATTCCCTTGATGTCAGGCTGTGCATCTTGCCCCAATGCGGGCGGCCGCCGCGCTTCCTGAAGATCGGCTCGGCGGCGTTGAAGAACGCCATCGGATCGCGCTCGACGCCGTGATGGATGGCGATGGAACAGGTTGGGCGCTTGTAGAAGGGGCTGAGCCAGACATTGTCGGGCGCGACGACGCGCACCTCCATCGGAAAATAGACCTCTGGAAACCGCGTCTCGAGCAGCGCAATGATTTCGCTGAGTGCGGCCGCCCCTTCCTCGAACGGCAGGTGGTATTCCATCTCGTTGAACTTGACGTTGCGCTCGGAGGTGAAGACCTTCAGCCACTCCTCGACATAATCCTCGGCCGGCACCTTGGCGAAGGCCGAGCCGATGAGACGGCGGCGCAGCCAAGGGAGCCAGCTGAGATAGTCGCGCAGTTTTCTCAGCGTCGTCACCGCATCGTCGTCTTCCGTCGGCGGACGCACCGTCGCCGGCGCCTCGGTGATGTCGCTGGCAATCAGCAGCGCCTGGCCGGAAAACGGCACGTAGTAGAACTCGGCCGAACGATGCGCCGTCATGGTGCTTTCGAATTGCGCAAGCACATCGGCGATCGGCGCCGTCCAGCGGCGGTGCCGCATCCGGTAGCTCGCCACGTTGCGGATCGTCACTTCGGTGACGGCGCCGAAAGCGCCGAGCGAAGCGCCCATGGCTTCGATCATGTCGGGGCTCTTGGCGCAGTCGAACTCCTTGACCTCGCCGCGCCCGTCGACGATCTGCATCGCCTCGAGCTGGGTGTGGTACGCGCCAAGCGTGATGCCCGAGCCGTGGGTGGCGGTGCCCAGCGCCCCGCCGAACGCCTGCTTGTCGATGTCGCCCATGTTCGGCAGCGCCTGGCCGACGCCGTGCAACAGCTTTGCCAGCGCGCCGATCTTGGTGCCGGCGCCGACCCGTGCTGTCAGCCTTTCGGGATCGTGCGACCTCAGGCCCTCGAAGCGATCAAGCGACAGGATCGTCCCGTCATTCTTAACCAGAGGCGTGAAGGAATGGCCCGTGCCAGCGAATCGAACTGGTCCCGGCGCGTTGCGAATGGCACCACTCAGCTCATCGAGACTCTGCGGTTCGGCAAAAGCCTGCGGCGTGGCCGTGACATAGCCCGACCAATTGCTCCACTGGCTGATAGCCTCTCCCAAAATTGCCTCCCTGGGACGCCGGCTTTGCCGGTCTTTCTCCTAGCGCTAAATAATATGATACATACTCAGCTTTCGGATATGATACATTGTCAGCTTTCTGTCAACCTGGCAATCGGAGGTGTCTTGCGTCCGCGCCGGCCGCATTATCTACAGCGACGCACGCTGAGCCGGCGTCGGCATTGAACGCAGTTCGTTGCCCCTTCAAGCCAGCCCAAACGTTTCCACGGCCCGCATGATGCCGCGCAATTCGGCCAAGCCCTTCAGGCGGCCGATCAGCGAGTAGCCGGGATTGATCCTTGTCTTGCCGATATCGTCGGCGAGCAGGTGGCCATGGTCCGGCCGCATCGGGATTTGCCAGTCGGCGCGGCCCTCCTTGCGGCGGCGCGCCTCCTCCTGCATCAGCGCCAGAATGACATGCGCCATGTCGGTGCCGCCCTCGAGATGCTCGGCCTCGTAGAACGAGCCGTCATCCTCGATGGTGATGTTGCGCAGATGGGCGAAGTGGATGCGGTCGGCGAATTCCTTGACCATGGCGACGATGTCGTTGTCGGCGCGCGTGCCGTAGGACCCGGTACAGAACGTCAGCCCATTGGCCTGGCTGTCGACGGCATTGAGAATGAAACGTGCATCCTCGGCGGTCGAAACGACGCGCGGCAGGCCGTAGAGCGAGAACGGCGGATCGTCGGGGTGAATGCACATGCGCACCCCCTCCTCTTCGGCCACCGGAATAATCTCGCGCAGGAACCACGCGAGGTTGTCGCGCAACTCCTTCGGCCCGATCCCGTCATAGTCCGCAAGCGCCTCGCGAAAACTGTCGCGGTCATACTTGCGCTCTGTCGCCGGCAGGCCGGCGATCAGGTTGCGCTCGATCTGGTCCATCCTCTCAGGCGACAATTCCTTCAGCCGCGCTTCCGCCTGCGCAATACGCGCCGGCGTATAGCTTGCCGCACCGTTCTTGCGCTTCAACACGAACAGATCGTAGGCGGCGAAATCGATCGCGTCGAAACGCAGGGCGTAGCCTGTCGTCGGCAGACGGTAGGCTAGATCGGTGCGGGTCCAGTCCACCACCGGCATGAAATTGTAGCAGATCGTGGCGATGCCGGCCCTGGCCAGCGCGCGGATCGAATCGCGATAGTAGCCGGCATAGCGCTCGCGTTCCGGCGCACCGATCTTGAAGGAATTGTGGACCGGAATGCTCTCGACGACCGACCAGGTCAGTCCGGCTTCCTCGATGATGCGCTTGCGTTCGAGCACTTCGGCCTCAGGCCACGCCCGGCCGTCATAGATATGGTGAAGCGCCGAGACCACGCCGGTGGCGCCCGCCTGCTTGACATGATCGAGCGTCACCGGGTCGTCGGGTCCATACCAGCGCCAGCATTGTTCCATTTTCGGCTTTCCTTCTGCGAGAGGTTGGCAACTTATTGTTGGACCGCGATGGGAGTCGATAGAAAATGGAGGAGTTTTTAAAAATGACGGATTTCGACGGCAAGGTCGCCCTGGTGACGGGAACGACCGGCATTGGCCTGGCAACCGCCAAGCGCCTTGCGGCCGGTGGCGCCGCAATCATCGCCTGCGGCATCGACCGCACCGCCAATGCGGCGATGAAAGCGCAACTGGAAAGTGCTGGTGCCGCGGTGCTGGTCATCGACACCGATGTGTCCGTCTCCGACCAGGTGCGCGACGCGGTGGCGGCTGGCGTCGCCAGGTTCGGCGGTCTGGATGTCATCGTCAACTCGGCCGCCGTCCATCCCTATGGCACCGCGACGACCACCGACTGGGAAAGCTGGAACCGGGCAATGACGGTCAATGTCGGCTCGATCTACCTGACCGCCCATTTCGGTATCCCGGAAATGATCAAGCGCGGTGGCGGCGCCATCGTCAACGTCGCCTCGGTGCAGGGTTTTGCCTGCCAGCAGAACGTCGCCGCCTATGCCACGACCAAAGGGGCCATCCACACGCTGACCCGCTCGCTAGCGCTCGACTATGCGGCATCAGGCATCCGGGTGAATTCGGTCAGCCCGGGCTCGATCCGCACGCTGATCCTGGAGAAGGCCGCGCGCGGCGACGGCGGCAGCGATGCCGATGTCGAAGAGGCCTACAAGCGCTTCGGCGCGGCGCATCCGCTCGGCCGCATCGGCGAACCGGAGGAAGTGGCGGAACTCATCGCCTTCCTTTGCTCGTCGAAGGCCGGCTTCTGCACCGGCGCGGACTACAGGATTGATGGCGGACTGACCGCCGGCATCGGCGTCAGATAGAGCACTGATCGTGCTCTGCACGCTTGCCGGCGATCTCGAGCGCTATGTACCGCCTCTATAGCTTCCACGTCCGCCTGGCATTGCCCGAAAGCAGCTTCGCCCGTTCGTCGGGACTGGCTCCCGCGATCAGCGCATGCGTCGCTGTCACCCAGGTCGCAAGGCCACCGCCAAGCGTGCACACCGGCCAGTCGCTGCCCCACACGACGCGGTCCCAGCCGAAGCAGCCGATCGTGTGTTCGACATAGGGGCGCAAGGTCTCGACGGTCCATGAGCCGGCATCGGCATAGGCGACGACGCCGGAGATCTTGCCGATAACATTGGGACGCCGCGCGATCTCGGTCATATGCTCGCGCCACGGATGCTCGTTGCTGCCCTTGATGTCGGGCACACCGCAATGGTCGAGCACGAACTGTACGTCCGGCGCGAGATCGGCAAGCGCAATCGCTAGCGGAATCTGATGCGGCAGCACGACGAGGTCGAAGGTCAGGCCGGTGCCGGCAAGCCGCTTGATGTTTTCGCGAAACAGCGCGCTGTCCGAAAGCTCGTCCGGCATGACGTGCAGCACGCGACGGAACCCCTTGACGAAGGGATCGGCCTGCTGGCGCTCGAGATAGGCGGCGAAACCGGCCTCCTCCGGGCGGCAGGAGGCGATCGCCCCGCGCAACAGACTGCCCTTCTCCAGCGACTGCGCCTTCACATGGCTGGTCTCGGCCTGGATGTCGGCTTCATCGACGTCGACCTCCATATGCAGCGCGGCCTCGATGCCGGCCCGGCGGGCCTGGATCGCATATTCTGCGTGCGGGAAATCGCGGTTGAGCGCCGGCTCGCGGCTGAGCCAGGGATAGCGCAGCGCCGACAGGTCGATCAGGTGCAGATGAGTGTCGATGATCATGGCTGTCCTCCTCGGTGATTTCAGATCATCGCCAAATGCCTAAACCCAGCGCATGACACAAGCTTTGGCTCAGGCCCGCTTCGGGATCTCTTTGTCCTCGAGCAGCAGCGTCAGCCCCATGGCGACGAAATAGAGCGCCGCCACCCAGATGAACATCACGTTGAAGCCACTGGAGTAATGGTCGAGCACCACTTCGCGGATCGCGCCCGGCAGGCTCGATGCGAGGTGCGGCGTCAACCCGTTCAGGCCACCCGGCAGCCGGGCGGCGGCGTCTGCAGGAAGCTCGGCTGTCTGCCGGTTCAGCGCCCAGATCATCACCGCGCCATTCAGCGCCAGTCCGAGCGATGCTCCGAGCGTCCGCGCCTGGGTGATCAGCGACGTCACCGCGCCGATATCCTGCAGCGGTGCTGCCGCCTGGATCGCCACGATCAGCACCTGGAACTGCAGGCCCATGCTGATGCCGAACACAGCCATCATCGTCGCCAGCACCCAGATCGGCGTGTGCTGGTTGGTGAGGACAAAGCCCAGCATCAGAAACCCGCCAATACCCATGGCGACCACCGGCATCCATTTGTAGCGTCCGGTTGCGGCAATTACCCGCCCGGCGACGATCGAGATGACCATCGATGTCAGCGACGCCGGCAGGAACAGGAAGCCGACTTCGGCCGGGCTGAGACCCGTCAGCGTCTGCATGTAGAGGGCCAAATAGAAGAACATGCCCAGCGTCACCGTTCCGGCGACCAGCGACACGCCCGAGACAATGCTGACCGTCGAATTGCCGAACAGCCGCAACGGCACGATCGGCTCTTCGGCCCGGCGCTCCACCATGATGAACAAGGTGATGGCGACCAGCGCGAGGAGTGGCAATACGAAGGTGAGCAGGTCCGGCCCGCTGGGGTCGAGCACATGATAGCCCCAATAGACGATCGCCGTCGTGCCGGTGGCGAGCAGCACGCCGCCGAGATAGTCGATGCGGTGCCGCTTTTCGTTGAACCGGCTGCGCATGGCGAAGGCCAGCACCGCCAGCACGATGATCCCTATCGGCAAATTGACCAGGAACACCCAACGCCAGCCGAACAGGCTGGTGATGTAGCCGCCGGCCAGCGGGCCGAGCACCGACGACAGCGCGAACACCGCCGAACTGTAGCCCTGATATTTGGCGCGGTCGCGCGGCGAAAACAGTTCGCCGATCATGGCGAAGGCCGAAACCATCAACCCACCCCCGCCGATACCCTGCAGCACGCGCGCGGCGATCAAGCTCTCCATCGACCATGCCATGCCGCAGACCAGCGAGCCCAGCAGGAACAGGCCGATCGCCGTCAGCACGACATTCTTGCGGCCATACATGTCGCCAAGCTTGCCGTAGAATGGCGATACCGCGGCGGTCGAGAGCAGGTAGGCGGCACCGACCCAGCCGAACAAACGCAGATTGCCGAGTTCGCCCGCGATGTTGGCAAGGCGGTGACGACGATCTGCATATCGATGGTGGCCATGAACATCGCGACCAACGCGCCGAAATAGACGATCAAGGTCGTAAGGTCGGGCCTGGCTTCGGCCTCAACGGGCGCTGCATTCGGCAGCGTCTGCTCGACAGTCATCGGTGTCTCCGTAGCTTGGGCGCGATTTATGTGCCCACAGCCGAGAGGTGTCAACCAGATATGTGCGCGTAGCATATAATTGACACGAGCATATATTATTGCTAACGCGCTGTGGGATGAGCATCAACGCATCCGGCAATCCGGATCGATTTCCAGCCCTGTTCCAGACGCGCGGCGACCGGGATCTCGCCGATCTGGCGCGCGGCAGCGGCCTGTCCGAACCGGCGGCCGAGGCCGTGGCCGCCATCGATGCGGTGATGGGCAAGGTGCGCCGCTCGATCCAGCGCCGCGACTTCGGCCGCATGATCCTGGCGCGCGTAGACCCTTCGCTGGAAGTGAGCCATCTCGATGCGATCGGCGCCATCGCGAACAATCCGGTTTTCAGCGATAACCAGCAGGACGAGGTGACGGTTGGCCTCATCGCCGAGCGCCTCGAGATCGACCCGTCGCGCGCCAGCCGCATCTCGGCCGACCTCGTCGAGCGCGGCTATGCATGCCGTGTCGCATCGCAACGCGATGCCCGGCGCATCCGCCTCAAACTCACCCCCAAGGGCGAGCGCTTGGTGGCGGCGGTGCGCCAGACCAAATGGCGGATTTTCGCCGGATCGCTGGCACAATGGGATGAGCAGGAGCTGGTAACGTTCGCCACCTTGCTGGAACGTTTCGCGGGATGGGTCATGGACGAAGCCGGGATGAAAAGATCCGCCGACGCCGTCAAGCAGTTGATGGACGAGATGCTGCCCGAAACGAAATAGGCGGCACGGCGTGGACGCTCACCCATGTATGCGAGCCCTTCGATAGCCCTTGACGCTCAGGTCGCGTAGGATCGTTATCGGCCGAAGAAACCGGCGTCCTCTTCCGCCAGGTATTTCTTCGCCGCTTTGGCATCGATGTCGAGGCCGAGTCCCGGGGCTTCGAGCAGATCCACCATGCTGTCCCTGACGATCTGCCCCTTGGGCAGGCCGATGACGATGTCCTCCCACCAGGGGTCGGAGGCGCTGGGATATTCGAAGGCGATGTAGTTGGCCGGCAGCGTGGCGCAGACATTGATCAGCGCACCGAGGCCCAGCAGACCGTTCGCCGTGCCGTGCGGCGCCATCATGATCGAGTGCATGTAGGCGTGCTCGGCCACCCATTTGAGCTCGGCGATGCCGCCGATGTCGGCGGGATCCGGACCGATGACGCGAACCGCCTGCGTCTCGATCAGTTCCTTGAAATTATGACGCAGATAGATCTGCTCTCCGGTGTGGATGGGCGTGGACGTCGATGTGGTGAGTTCGCGGTAGGCTTGCGGGTTGACCCACGGCACATAGTCGCCGGTCAACATGTCCTCCAGCCACATCAGATTGTATTTTTCGACGGCCCGCGCGAAGCGGATGGCGTCGGGCAGGAACCAGCCGGGGCCGCAATCCAGCGCCAGCGAGACCGTGTCGCCGAGCACCTCCTTCATGGCGATGACGCATTCGATCATATGCGCCATGCCGCGCTCGCTGATCTGCCCCTGGTCCATCGCGCCGTGATAGGTCGGCGGCTGACGCACGCCGTAGTGGAAGTCGGGGACGCTGGTCTTCATGTTGGAATGAAAGCTGATGCCTTGCTTGACCATGAAGAAGTTTTCCGGCCGCTCCATCATCCATTTGACGTCGGCCGCGTAATCCTCCGGCCTGTCGCCGGTGCGCTTCTTGCGGATGGAACCGTTATAGACCCGAACCTTGTCGCGCACCTTGCCGCCAAGCAGCTTGTAGACCGGGACGCCGGCGGCCTTGCCGGCGATGTCCCACAGAGCGTGCTCGATGGCGCTGACGGCGGCGCCATAGGGCTTGAACGAACCGCGCTGACGGATCTTCAGCATGCAACGTTCCACATCCGTCGGATCCTCGCCGATCAGCGCGTCGCGGAAATGCAGCACCCAGGGTTTCAGATAAGGCTTGGTGTACTCGACCTCGCCGAGGCCATGGAGGCCTTCGTCGGTGACGATGCGCACGATGGGGTGCCTGCCGATGACGGCGCACCTGAGATCGGTGATCTTCATGATGTCCTCTATTTCACCGACGAGAAGGCGGTTGGCGCGAGAAACTGGCTGGAAATATTGGCCAGGATCGGGCCATCGCGCTCAGACTCGTCGCGGGCCTCGAGCCATGCCCGATCGGTGGTGAAGGCCTTCCATTTCACTTCGCGCTCGGCAAGGGATTCCCAGGCGATGAAATAGGTCAGTCGATTGCTGCTTTCGCCGACCACCGTGGTGAAGAACCCGGCTTGGCGGATGCCGTGCTTGTCCCACAGCGCCAAGGTATGGTCGTTGAAACGCTTGAGCAGCGCCGGCAGCTGGCCCGGCACGCAGTCGTAAATGCGAAGTTCGTAGATCATGGTCCATCCTTCTGTTCACCTCTCCCTCCGAGGAGAGAAGTGTAGAGTCAGCTCCAGGTGCGGTCCCAGGAGTATTCGTCGTCCCAGTGATCGGTCGGTTGCCAGATGCCGGTGACGCCGGGCTGCAGGTGCTGGCTGATCACTTCGTCGACGATGTCGTCGATGCCCAGACCAGGCTTGTCGGGCACGGTGATGAAGCCGTCCTTGACCAGCGGCTTGGGCAGGCCGGTGACGATATCGTCCCACCAGTCGACTTCGACGCTGTGATATTCGAGCGCCATGAAGTTTTCCGTCGCCACCGCGACATGCGCGGCGGCCATTGCCGCGATCGGGCTTTCCGCCATGTGAATGGCCATGGCGACGCCATGCTCCTGCGCCGCGTCGCCGATCTTCTTGGTCTCGAGAATGCCGCCGGTGGTCAGCAGATCCGGATGGATGACCGAGATGCCGGCGTTGAGCAGCGGCTCGAAGCCTTCCTTGCGGTAGATGTCCTCACCCGTGCAGATCGGCACCGAGGTCGCCTGCTGCAACTGCCGATACTGCTCGGTGTACTGCCAGGGGATCACGTCCTCGAGCCAGGCCGGTGCGTATTTCTCGATCCGCCGGGCCAGACGGATGCCGTCCTGCAGCGAGATGTGGCCGACATGGTCGATGGCGAGCGGAACCTCGTAGCCGATCACCTCGCGGACCTCGTGGATATATTGGTCGAGCAGGTCGATGCCCTTTTCGGTGAAGTGGAGGCCGGTGAAGGGATGCGGCACGTTTTGCGCGTCATAGGCGGCATTACGCGCCCGGCGCTCGTCCAGCGTGCGTGCCGGACCGCGCGCGGCATGGCTGCGGAAACCGTCGAGCACGCCGGCCGGCGCCACCACTGCGCCCGATATGTGCGAAATCTGCGCCAGACCGAGATCCATCTTGAGGAAGGTGAAACCGAGATCCATCCGCGCCTTGAGCCGCTTTCCGGTCTCGGTGCCGCTGGGCTTGTCCGCGTCGGTGTCGCAATAGACACGCACCTTGTCGCGAAACCGTCCTCCCAGCATCTGGTAGATCGGCACGCCATACGCCTTGCCGGCGAGGTCCCAAAGCGCGATCTCGATTGCCGAGACACCGCCACCTTGCCGCCCATGGCCGCCAAATTGTTTGATGCGGCGGAACAGCCGGTCGACGTCGCAAGGGTTCTCGCCCAGCAACCGGCTCTTCAGCATCAGCGCATAGGTCGCGCTGGCGCCGTCGCGCACTTCGCCCAGGCCGACAATGCCCTGGTTGGTGTAGATCTTGACCAGCGCGGAGGTGAACGGCGCGCCGACGATCTCGGCAACGCGCAGGTCGGTGATGCGCAGGTCGCTCGGCCTGGAGTTCGTATTTACCCGATTGAGCGCCTCGCCGGCGCTACCCGTCTTTGCCATGGCTTATCCTCGTTCTGATTGGTGGCGCCCCGCACCCCCGGCCTGCATAAGCGTTGCTAGCCAAGCTCTATCTCGTGGGCCTGCAGGTAGTCTCGGTTCATCTCGACACCGAGACCCGGCTTCGACGCCAGCTTGAGGCTGCCGTTCGAGACATCGAGTGGCTCGTCGATGAGGTGATTATATTTGTCCAGGTTCCACTCCGACGTTTCGAGCTTGTAGAAGTTGGGAACCGTCATCATCACCTGCGCTCCCGCAACCACATTGATCGGTCCCGCGGCGTCATGGGGCGAGACCGGGATGTAGTAGGCTTCGCACAGGGCGGAAATCTTCTTCAGTTCGGTAATGCCGCCGGTCCAGGTAACGTCCGGCATGATGTAGTCCGCAAGCCTGTTCTCGAGCACCGGCACGAAATCCCATTTGGTGTGGCCGCGCTCGCCCCACGAGATGGCGGCACTGACCTTCTCACGCACTTGCTTGAGAGCATTGAGGCTTTCTGGCGGGCATGGCTCCTCGAACCAGTCGATCTGGCCGGCTTCCTCGAGGCTTCGGCAGAGGCGAATGGCGGTGGGGACGTCGAAGCGGCCATGCGCGTCGATGAGAATGTCGACATCGGGCCCCGCCGTTTCACGGATCAAAGCCGTTAGTTCGGCAGCCTCGCGCTCGTCCTTGCGGGTCATGCTGCCATCGAGGTAGCCGTCCCGCTGTTCGCGCGCCAAGCCATCGGCGATGCGGCCCTGGTGGGGGAAAGGATCGAACTTCAGCCCGGTGTGTCCGGATTCGACGATGTCTCGAATTTCGCGGACCACAGCCTCCTTGCTGGTAAACTTGGCCTGGTTGGGATGGGTATAGAGCGCGATTTCATCGCGCACCGGTCCGCCCAGCAGCTCGTAGATCGGCTTGCCTAGAACTTTGCCGCGAATGTCCCAGAGCGCTATGTCGATAGCGCTCACGCATTCGACTGCGGCGCCGCGGCTGCCCATATAGGTGAAGCTGCGGAAAATCTTGTGCCAGAGATGCTCGATGCGCGCCGGATCCTCACCTGTGACGGCAACACCGATCTGCCGCAGGATCGTGCACAGCGCGCGGTTGGCGAGCCTTGTGGTGGTGGTGATTTCCCCCCAGCCACTCACCCCTTCGTCGGTCGTCACCTCGACGAACAGGAACTCTCCCCAATAGGAAGCATCGGACTTGATCAGCCACGGCCGAACGCTCGTGATTTTCATCTCTCAACTACCTCTGTCTGATGGCTGGACCAATGATGTTCTGGGCTGGAAACTCTATCCGGCCCGAGCGGCATTGCGCGCACGCATCTGTTCGAGGACGTGCCGACCGGAACCCTCGACATGGCGGGAAATGAGTTCGGCCGCCTCGTCGGCATTTCCCGCTCTGATATGCGCGATGAGCTCGCGGTGTTCACGCATAATGGCGGCCCGCCGCGCGAGCGTGAAATTGAAACGCCGGCTCACGGCTCGCAGCACTTCGCGATGCTTCCACCAAAGCTCGGCGGCATGGCGGTTGTAGTGGCGCTGGTACATCACGGTGTGGAAGGCGGTATCCAGTTCACTGTGCCGCAATGTGTCGGTGAAGTTGTTCTCTTCGATCAGAGCCTGGATGCGTTCGAGTTCGGCGATGTCCTCGCCGGTCGCCATGTTCACGAACCATCGCGTCAGGGCCGGCTCGATCAGGACTCCGATCTCGTAGATATCCCGGATAAAATCCTGGTCTATGGGCCGGACGCGCGCGCCACGGTTGGCGACAAAGGTGACGAAGCCCTCCCCTCGCAACAGCTGCAGCGCCTCGCGTACGGGGTTGGTCGAGGTGCCGTGACGCCGGGCGAGATCGGTGACCACAAGCCGTTCGTTGGCGGCGAGCCGTCCCTCGATGATGTCTTCCCGGATCAGCTCATAAAGCGAGGCGCCCTCGCTGGACGCCCCGATGGGATCAATCCCCACGGGTGGCTCTGCTTTGAAATCACTTGTTTCGGCCAAAGCCGGCTCCCCCGATTAGTACATCGCATGCTCGATATCATACACGCGTTTTGCAAACAATGTACGATCGGGTGCGTTGACAGGCAATCCACGATCTGAAAACGTACCAGATGATCGAAGGGATACATTGAGCAGAAGGACGCATCCCGCACGGTCGGACGAGCCCCTTGGCGCACAGCGGCATGGGAGAATCTGGGAGGATACTATGACGAGGATTACACTCGGCGGTGCCGTCCTGCGCGGCACTGTCGCCACTGCTTTGATGGCGTCGCTCATGTCGGGATCGGCGCTGGGTTCGCCGCCAGTCGATTTGAGCAAGTGGTCGCCGGAATATGTGCGCTCCATCGCCGGCACACAGGATTTCGACACGGCCGCCGATTGCGGCAAGGTCACCCCGCTCGACTACAAAGGGCGACTGACGTTCTGGTATCAGGGCGTGTTCGAGGGCGACCCCGACCTGCTGCGTCAGTACTACAAGGATTTCTTCGAGACGTTCCGCAAGACCTATCCGAACATCCAGCTCGAGGATCAGGCCCTCACCTACAACGACCTTCTCGACAAATTCCGCACGGCGCTGCTGGGCAACGCCGCGCCGATGGCGGTCCGCCTGCAAATCCTGGGCGGAACCGAGTTCGCCTCGAAGGGTTATCTGCAGCCGCTCAAGCCGGAAGATGTGGGCTATCCCACAGAGGATTTCTGGCCCGGCGCCATGAAGGCGGTAACCTGGGATGGCGTGACCTACGGCATTCCCACCAACAATGAGACGATGGCGTTCATCTGGAACGCCGACATTTTCAAGCGTGCGGGCCTCGATCCGGACAAGGCTCCGGCTACCTGGGACGACGTCGTCAAATATTCCAAGCAGATCCATGACAAGCTCGGCATTGCCGGCTACGGCCTCGTGGCGCGCAAGAACGCCGGCAACACGCCGTACCGCTTCATGCCGCAGCTATGGGCCTATGGCGGCGGTGTCTTCGACGAAGCCTCCGCGAACCCGACCTATAAGGAGGTCGAGCTCAATAGCCCGCAGAGCAAGGCGGCGTTGCAAGCCTCCTACGACATGTATGTTCGCGACAAGTCGGTTCCGGTTTCGGCCCTCACCAACCAGCAGGCCGATAACCAGCCCCTGTTCGTCGCCGGCCAACTCGGCATGATGGTCTCGCACCCGTCCGACTATAACGTCATGCTCGACCTGCAGAAGAAGGCAACGGGCGCCGACAAGGACAAGGCGCAGACCGTCATCGACAACATGCGCTATGGCCTGATTCCGACCGGCCCCGACGGCAAGCGGGCGGTCGTGTTTGGTGGCTCGAACATTCACATCCTGAAGCCCGAATATGTCGAGGGCGGCAAGGTGGACGAGCCGGCCGCAAAGGCCATCATCTGCATGTGGACGAGCCCTGAATGGTCGTTGAAGATGGCGTATGCCGGCTCGAACCCAGGCAACCTCAACGGCTTCAAGACCAAATGGATGAAGGAACGTCTGGACAACATCAAGTTCCTCGATGTCACGACCTCGATGTTGCCATACGGCATTCCGTTTCCGGCGCTGCCGCAATCCCCCGAGATCATGAATATCATCGTCCCGGACATGCTGCAGAACGCCCTGACCGGAGCGATGACCGTCGACCAGGCAGCGGACGACGCGGCCGAGAAGGTGAAGAACCTGATGGACGGACTCTAGTCCGGGCTGACCTGCGATCCGACCGGCTGTGCCGATAGTGCGTGCAGCCGCTTTGCTCCGAAGAACAAGGGCACGCCATCGTGACGATCGTGACCGGGAAGGCCGAGGCTCGCCGAAGATTGCAATCCGGTAGCTCCGGGGTGCTGCGGAATATCTGGGAGCATCGCGCCGACTACGCATACGTGCTTCCAGCGATCGCCGTGATGCTCATCGTCATCGCCTATCCGATCTACTACACGGTCGAGCTGTCGTTCTTTAAGACGCCGCCTGGCCTGCAGCTCCGCGACAAGACCTTCATCGGATTAGACAACTACACGGCCATCCTGACCAGTCAGGTGTTCTGGAAAGTCACCTTGAACACCCTGATCTGGACGATCGCATCTACCTTCGTTGCCTTTGCCTTGGGATTTGCCGCCGCGCTGGCCCTCCACCGCGAGTTTATCGGCCGGGGTGTCCTGCGCGCTATCCTGATCATTCCCTGGGTCATCAGCGCGGTTGCCGCCTCCTATATCTGGAAGTGGATCTACCATTCGGACTTCGGCATCATCGGCGCGGTGCTGGTCGGCCTCGGATTGGCTGACCGGCCGCCGAACTTCATCGACAACGTCAGCACGGTGCTGCCCTCCTTGATCGTCGTCAATATCTGGCGCGAGTTTCCGTTTGCCATGATCATGATGATGGCCGGTTTGCAGACGGTCCCCGACCAGTTGCTGCGCGCCGCGGAAGTCGACGGGGCCAATGCATGGCAGCGTTTCTGGCACGTCACCTTCCCGCATCTGCGCAACGTCTCGACGGTGACGATCCTGCTGCTCGCAGTGGCCAATTTCAATTCCTTCATCATCCCGTGGATCATGACCGGTGGCGGGCCGTCGAACGCTTCGCACATCTGGATCACCCACATTTATGAGCTCGCCTTCGGCCGGCAGCGATGGGGTGTCGCATCGGCCTATTCGGTACTCCTGTTCCTCATGCTGATGGTGCTGGGCTACTTCTACGTCCGTGCGCTGGCCGGCAACGAGCGCAAAGAGGGGAGCGCATGAGCACGATCGTCGAGACAGTCCCTCAACGTCCGGCCCGGCGCCGCATGCGCATCGACGGATGGCGTTGGGCCGGGCGCATCTTCCTCGTGTTCATGCTGCTTTACACCGCGTTGCCGATGATCTGGATGCTGATCACCTCGATCAAGTCCGGCTTCGCGGCGATGCAGTTCCCGCCGCAATGGTGGCCGGAAGAGCCTACCCTGGCCAGCTACCAGAAGCTGCTCGATCCGCAAAACAGCGTCGGCCAGGACTTCCTGCGTTTTTTCTGGAACAGCCTCTACGTGTCCACGGTCACCACAATCCTTTCGGTGATCGTGGCCGTTCCTGCGGCCTACGCCTTTTCGCGCTTTCGTTTCCCCGGACGAAACTTCCTGTTCTTCACCGTGCTTTTGCGCAACATGTTCCCGGCGGTGATCTTTCTCGTGCCGCTCTTCATCCTGATGCGCGCGATCGGGCTGGTGAACACGCATGGCTCGCTCATTCTCACCTATCTCACCTTCGGCCTGCCGCTGGCGATCTGGCTGCTCAAGGGCTTTTACGACAACATTCCGGTGCAGCTCGAGCAGGCGGCGCGGATCGATGGGGCGACCCGGTTCCAGGCCTTCATCCTGATCGTGATGCCTCTCTCGACGCCCGGAATCATCGCCACAGCTATCTATTCCTTCATTGGCGCCTGGAACGAGTACATCTATGCCTACACCTTCCTTTCCAAGAACGAGCAGTTGACCCTGCCGGTCGGCATACAGCGTTTCTTCTCGGAGAATACGACGGACTTTCCGGGCCTGATGGCGGCCAGCTTCATGATGAGCGTGCCCGTCGTGGTGCTGTTCCTCCTCCTGCAACGATACTTCGTACGCGCCCTTACAGAAGGCGCGGTCAAACACTAGAGCCGGATGATTTCAGGTCTGTTCGACCTCAAATCTGAATCCGCCTCTAAATCAAAGAGATAGAGCATGATGTCGTCCGAAAACCGCTTCACACTTTTCGGCATCATGCCGTAGGGAGTTGCCGATGGCCCACGTGGTCCTGAGAGATCTCGTCAAGACCTATGGCGGCTTCAAAGCTGTCAACGACGTTTCGCTGACGGTCAATGACGGCGAGTTCGTTGCGCTCGTCGGCCCTTCGGGCTGCGGCAAGACAACCACGCTCAATCTTGTCGCGGGATTGATCCCGGTCACATCGGGCGACATCGTCATCGGCGACCGCGTGGTCAACGACCTCGACCCCAAGGACCGGGACATCGCGATGGTGTTCCAGAACTACGCGCTCTACCCGCAGAAATCGGTCTACAAGAACCTGGCGTTCCCGCTGCAGATGCGCAAGCTGCCCAGGGACGAGATCGACAGGAAGGTCAAGGAAGCGGCGCGCGTGCTCGACATGACGCACCTGCTCGAGCGCAAGCCGCGCGAACTTTCAGGCGGGCAGCAGCAACGTGTCGCCTTGGGGCGCGCCCTCGTCCGCGACCCTGCCGTTTTCCTCATGGACGAGCCGCTCTCCAACCTCGACGCCAAACTGCGCGTCCAGATGCGCTCGGAGATCAAGCGCTTCCACCAGGACCTCAAGGCGACCATCATCTATGTCACGCACGACCAGCTCGAAGCCGTGACCATGGCCGACAAGATGGCGGTGATGAACGGCGGCTACCTGTTGCAATACGATTCTCCGGCGCAGGTCTTTGCCCATCCGGTGAACATGTTCGTCGCCAGCTTCATCGGCAGCCCGGCGATGAGCCTTGTTCCACTGGAGGCATCGACAGCAAACGGCAACACTGCGTTGACCGGCGCGGAGGGCTGGAGCCTTGAGCTCTCGCCGCTCAACGCCCGGAAGGTTGCGGGGGCAACGTCGAGGAAAGTCGTGCTCGGCGCACGTCACTCGACCATCAGGCTGCACAAGAGCGCGGTGCCAGGCAGCGTCCCGGCCAAGGCCTATACAGTGGAGCCGACCGGAGACGTCACCTTTGTGCAGGCGTTGCTGTCAGGCGCCATCGTCAACATCAGCGTGTCCCCCAACATCGCGGTCGCACCTGACGAGCAGATCTGGCTCGAGTTCGACCAGGAGCGGCTGCATTTGTTCGATGGCGAAACTGAACTGGCCCTCAAGGCCGGCTGAGACAAGACGGGGTTCATTGGGAACGTTGGGGATGGCTGAAAAGCTCAAGATCACCGCGATCAAACCCTATCCTGTGTGGGTTGGAACGCGCAATCAGATGCTCGTCAAGATCGAGACCGACCAAGGCGTCTTCGGCTGGGGCGAGAGCGGCTTGAGCGGGCGCGAAAAGGCCGTTGCCGGCGCGGTCGAGCATTATCGCGAGTTTCTCATCGGCCGCGACCCGATGCAGATCGGGCGGATCTGGCAGGAGACATATCGCAGCCAGTACTTCGAAGGCGGGCGCGTTCTGCAGGCGGCGATTTCCGCCATCGACGTCGCCCTGCACGACATCAAGGGCAAGGCGCTGGGGGTGCCTGTCTACGAACTGCTGGGCGGCAAGCAGCGCGACCGCATCCCCACCTTCGCCTCGACCGGAGACGAGGCCGAGGGCGACGTCGCCATCGAACGAGCCCGGGAGCTGCGCGCACGGGGGTGGCAGGCGATCCGCTTCTTCCCCGCAGGGCAAAGCAGCAGGGACATCTTCGAACCCCGCGAGTCGATCGGCGCTACCGCGAGCATGCTGAACAAGGCGCGCGAGGCGCTTGGCGACGACGTCGTTCTCGGCATCGACTATCATCATCGGCTGTCGGTGGCAGAGGCGGCGAGCTTCTGCAACAAGCTCGGCCGCGGCGTGCTGGATTTCCTCGAGGAGCCGATACGAGACGAGACACCTGAAGCCTACGAATCCCTGCGCAGGATGACCGACATCCCGTTTGCCACCGGCGAGGAATTTGCCAGCAAGTGGCAGTTCCTGCCCTACATTGAGCGCGGCATCCATCAGTTCAACCGGCTTGATGTCTGCAATGTCGGCGGGCTTACCGAGGCGATGAAGGTCGCTGGCTGGAGCGAGGCGCACTATGTCGACCTGATGCCGCACAATCCGCTTGGTCCGGTGTGCACGGCCGCGACCCTGCATCTCGCCGCCGCCGTACCCAACTTCGCGTGGCTCGAGACCAGGGAACCCGAGACGAAGCTGGGCTTCGACAATTCCGACTTCTTCCCCGTGCAGCCACGGCTTGACGGTGCCGACTATCCGGTCAGCGACCTGCCGGGCCTCGGCGTCGAGGTCAACGAAGCGGCGGTCCAGGCGGAGGCTTTTCGTTTCTGGGAAGCGCCTCACCTCAGGCGCCGCGACGGGTCTGTTACGAACTGGTAGTCCCCTTTTATCCGGAGTCCACAATGACGCATACCCCTGACATCACGCGACCGCCCAAAGACCTCATTGACGCCCTGAGGGAAATCGGCGCCGCGACGGTTGCCGGCACGCTAGGCCACATGGGTTTCCGCAATCCGCACATGGTCGGTCCGGTGGCGCAGAACCATGGGAAGTCGATCGTCGGGCCGGCGCTGACGCTGCAGTTCCTGCCGCAGCGGCCGGACCTCTTCAGCGAGGGAGAATACGCCGACCCGGAAACGCAACTGCACCGGCACGTGCTCTACCACGCTCAGGAAGGCGATGTGGTCGTCGTCGACGCGCGCGGTGACATGAGCTCGGGCGTCTTCGGCGATATGATGTCGACCTACTTCAAGGGCAGAGGCGGCGCGGGCATCGTCATCGATGGATGCATGCGCGACCGGCCCAATGTCGAGAAGCTCGATCTGCCCCTATGGCTGCGCGGCTGGACGCCCAACTACCATGTGCAAACCAGCATCTATCCGAACGCCGTCAACGTTCCGATCGCCTGCGGCGGTGTCACGGTTATCCCCGGCGACATCATAGTGGCGGACGACGACGGGGTGGTAGTGCTTCCCGTCGCAATGGCCGCAAAGGTGATCGAGGAATCCCGGAAGCATCACGATTGGGAAGAGTTCTCGCGAGAGAAGCTGATGCAGGGCGCACCGCTGCAGCGCTACTATCCGCTGCATGACGATGCCCGCGGCGAATATGAGGAGTGGCGCAAGGCCAACCGCCCGGCGGATTGAGATGCAACCACGCGGCACCCAATCACAGCGCCTTGGTGCTACATAAACCAGTCGCCCAGCGCGTGGGCATGATAACGCGCAGGCTATCCCCCCGAATGCTGCCGGCGAAGTTCCTGTTCAAGCTGAGCGCTTTCGGCTGGCGAGGCGGCAAACCCGACACGAGAGTCGAAGGACAATACTCGCGTCGCGTCGGTGTCGACCTCACACCGGAAGCTCACATGGTACCACCCGATCGTTGCGCGAAAGGCCGCATCCGGATCTATAACAATATTGCCCGACTTCAGCGGTCTCATTGGTAGCCACTCGGGAGAAAACTCGGCGCCCTTCAGCTCCTCGGCCAACACGTTGGCGCAAAGTGTGGCAACGCGCTCACCGCGAGACATGCCGTCGGTCGCGGTGGTGCCGAATGCATTGCCGGTAGCGCCGTGCGAGAAGAGCTCGCGGACGCCCGGAAGGCCCGAGTAAGCCCCGGCTGAGGCCACCTCCGTGGAGCTAGGCTTCCTGGCGCCTCCGCCTCCAGGCTTCGAGACCTTTGCAGGGCTGCGCTTCGGCGCGTTTTCGGGCCTGGCCTTCGGCGCCTGGGCCGATGCAGGAAGCTCGATCTCACCATCATCGCCGGGGGTGGCCAACGGCGTCGCGGCTGCCTGCTTGTCAGCATCTTGCGGCTCTCGTTTGTCTGCTCCCTGCTTGCTCGCGTCCTCGGTTGCCTGCTTCTCCTGGGTCGGCTCGGAGGCTGCGGTTGCCGGCTTCTCCTCGGTCTTGGTCGTACCCGCCGGCTCCCCGGAGTCTGGCGACGCGGCGGGTTTGCTCTCGACGTCCTTCGGCTCACCTGGCGGCTTCGTATCCTTGTCCTTGACCGGTGTCGGCGAATTATCCTGCGCGCTGGCTCCATCCAGGGATTTCCTGGGGCCGGTATCCTTGTCGCCGAACTGGAATACAGGTTTCAGCACCTCGAGCGCCGGCGGCTTTTCCGCTATAGGCTTTTCTACTTTCGGTTCCGGTTGCTTTTGCGCTTCAGGCTTTGGAGGCGGCGGGGGCTCAGGCTTCGGCGGTTCGGGTGGCGGGACGAGTGCGACATTGACCGGTTCCTCCTCCTGCGGCTGCTGGGCAGGAACGGGCAGGCCATAGACCAGGAATGCGGTGATGAGCGCATGCAGGACCAGCGATGCGGGCAAGGCCCACAGCAAAGTCCGACGCCGCTCGGATTTCTCGGTCTTCATCCCTCACGATGTGGAGCGAAACTGCGGCGGCATCAAGCGTGGCAACCGTATTGGCGCATTCAGCCGCAGCTCAACAGTGAGGAGACGACGCCTGATTGCTTCTCGCCGCCGGCTCCATTCTCTGCATGCCCGCCTCCAATCTCAGCGTCGCAGGCTGGCGTCGCGGGCACGCTCGCGGAGCTCTTCGCGAGAAAGGCCCGCATCCGCCAATATGCTGTCTGGAAGCCGCCTCAAGCTCGCAAGCGTCTGGCGATAGGCAAGCCAGCGGGCGAAACGGTGTCGAAGTTCATGCAACATGATCGTCTCCTTGGCGAGCGGGATACCCACGTTCTTGGATTGGTCGAAAACGCAAAGCAATCGCGCAAAGCGTATGCACGATCGAACGGATTGCGCTGACTGCCTGGCCAACCGAGGTGCCTGTCATTTTCCCGCCAGGGCAGAATTATCAAGCGTTTCCGATGCCTATATACTTGCGCGTGATGGCCGCTTCGCGCTACAGCCACGGTCGCAAGGAGTTTTTCATTTCTGCAAAATGGATATTGGCTGGGACGATCTGAGGTTGTTTCTCGACGTTGCGCGGCTGGGTGGCCTGAGCGCGGCGACGGCAACCACGCGCCTCAGCGCAGCCACACTCGGACGACGCGTCACCGCGCTCGAAAAGCAGATCGGCGAAGCGCTGTTCGTACGTCAGCAGACCGGCTACCGACTAACCCCGGTCGGTGAAGAACTGCTGCGGCGCGCCGAAGACGTCGAAGCAGCAATGCAGTCGCTAACCCGCTGGCGCGAGGGAAACCTGCCCGACCGCATTGTCCGCGTCTCGGCCGGGCCATGGACCTCGGCCTTCGTTTCCACCCATATCGGCGAAATCTGGACCGTCGATGACGGCATCAGGGTGGAACTCGTCACCACCACCGACCGGGTCGACATCGGTCGCCGCGCCGCCGATATCGGCATCCGCAGCGAGCGCCCGACCGAACAGTGGCTGGCCGGCCGTCAGAGCGGCAAGGTCGCGTATGCCATCTATTCCGGACGCCACCTGATCAACGGCATCGCCGCCGGGTTGTTCGTCGGCGTCACCGGCGAAGGGGCAAACATTGCCTCGGCGCGCTGGCTGCAAGCCCATCACGGCGATCGCATCGCCGTGCGCGGCAACAACACCCATTCAGTGCGCGAATTGGTGGCCGCAGGCGCCGGCCTTTCGATCTTTCCGTGCTTCGTCGGTGACAGCGATCCGCGGCTGGTTCGCGTCGCTCATCCTATCCCAGAACTCGAAACCGACCAGTGGATCGTCACCCACCATGAGGAACGCCACTCCCCGCCGGTACGAAAGATTGCCGACCGGATTGCCGCTCTGATGCGGGCCCATCAGCCGTTGTTTCGCGGCAAGATGCCGATCCGCTAAGCGTCAGGCGTCGATCGGCCGCCAGATTCTCAAGGTTCTGGCGCGTGAGGCGGGCGCGTGAAGCTTGAAGGGGTTGGATCCCGGATTGTGGATTTTCGCTGGCCAGAGAGCCGGGCCAATTCCGGAAATTGGCTGGAGACTCGTCCAAAAGGTCGGCTCGTTCAGCGTATATGGTACAAGTCCCACATCTTGTCTTGCCGCAAAGTTCACCCTCTGATTCCCTGTGCCAAGGCGATGGAACCTGATTCTTGCACCTGGCGTGTTCAAGCGGCGCGTTCCGGGAACTTTTTTGTCGATCAATTCCAAGGAGACAAGACGATGAGCACCGCGGCAAGGCCCGTCATCTCGGAAATGCGGCCGAAGATAACCGTCATTGGTGTGGGCGGTGGCGGCGGCAACGCGGTCAACAACATGATTGCCGAAAATCTGCAGGGTGCGGAGTTCATCGTCGCCAACACCGATGCCCAGGCACTGACCATGTCGAAAGCATCGCGGCTGATCCAGCTGGGTGCCCATGTCACGGAAGGCCTGGGCGCCGGGTCGCTGCCCGCGGTCGGCCGCGCGGCAGCCGAGGAATCGATCGACGAGATCAGGGACCACCTTGCGGGAACCCATATGTGCTTCGTGACCGCCGGCATGGGAGGCGGAACTGGAACCGGTGCCGCGCCCGTCATAGCGAACGCTGCACGGGCAGCCGGCATCCTGACCGTGGCCGTCGTCACCAAGCCGTTCACCTTCGAAGGGAAGCGCCGCATGCAAGCCGCCGAAGAGGGCATCGAGCAGCTTCGCGAATGCGCCGATACCGTGATCGTTATTCCGAACCAGAACCTCTTCAGGATCGCCGACGCAAAGACGACTTTCGCGGACGCCTTCGCCATGGCTGATCGCGTCCTTTATTCCGGCGTCGGCTGCATAACCGATCTCATCGTCAAGGAGGGGCTGATCAATCTCGACTTCGCCGACGTGAAGTCGGTGATGCGCGACATGGGTCGCGCAATGATGGGTACCGGGGAAGCCACGGGCGAGGACCGCGCCAGGAAGGCCGCCGAAGCGGCGATAGCAAACCCGCTTCTCGACGAAGCCTCGATGATCGGCGCCAAGGGCGTCCTGGTCTCGATCTCGGGCGGCATGGACATGACGCTGTTCGAAGTCGATGAGGCCGCCACCCGCATCCGCGAGGAGGTCGACGCCGACGCCGACATCATCGTCGGCGCCATATTCGACCGGGCACTCGCCGGAAAATTCAGGGTCTCAGTCGTCGCGACAGGATTGCGGCAGGGCCTGGAGATACCGCAGTAGGCAGGATCCGGGCTGCTGATTTATGAGTCTGGTGGACCGTGGTCATGGGCTTCGCCACCGAAAAGTCGGCCCGCAAGCCCGCACCAGTGAACTTGCCGGTGAATTCGCGTTGCCGGCCTAGAGACCGAATTTGTTTCGAGGCCGCTGCCACGAATGCGCGAACTCGCATCAGCGCCGCCGCGGAACCGCTCCCAACTGCAACCGCGCCGCGAATGCGCTTCGACCCGGATCCCCAACAGGAGGCCATACAGATTGACCGCGGCAGACATTTCGCCTGCGATATGGCCAGCGTCTGCTGACCACATGATCGGCCCTTTCTGATCGGTGATGCGGGCTCGCTGGATATGGCACAATAAAACCGGCATGGGTCAGACGTCGGGAGCATCCAGTGGCGGCCAGCCTCGCAAGCGCTATATCGAAGAAAAACTCAGGTCGACCCGACAGGAGCATACTCCATGGCTGACACGCCGACACCCGATGCTTCGTTTCTCGCGGCCCTGACGACAGAGCATTTCGTGCAGCAGACAGCGATCAGCACGTCCATAAGTGAAATGGCGTCGCGGACGACCATCTACATTATGGCTCTGTCGAGCGCTCTGGTGGCAACGGGCTTTGTTACGCAGTCCTCCGAGTTCTTCCTGCCGTTTGTCGCGGTTGTGCTGCCATCGGTCTTTTTACTGGGTGCCTTTACCGTCTTGAGGTTGGTCGACATCGCCGCTGAGAACATGCAGGCCCATATCGGCATTGCCCGGATCAGAGCCTACTATCGAACTTTGGGCGACGAGGCTGCCTTCCAGTTTTCCAAGGAATTCGGTCGCTGGCCCGAAAATGACGCCGAACCTTCTCTTCGTACTGGGCCTCTCCTGGCGTACCTGACCACCGCAGCGACTATGATCGCATTCATAAATGCCATCGTCGCTGCGGCCGGCGTTACTCTGCTTGCGTTTCGTGTCGGTGCAGAACTATTGCTCGCGCTGTGTCTTGGTGCCGGAACAGCAATCGGCTTGATGACGATTTTCTATTTATACCAGCGCCTTCGGACGAAAGGCATGGTCCGCATTGCCAAACCCTATGGTTCTGAAAAGAGCGTGCTTTGAGCGGGTAACGAATGTGGTGTTTGTCTGAACGCCACCGGCATGGCAATTCCGGTCTCATTGACGACCAATGCTCCACGCTCTTCGCGGGCTGTTCGCAATGGCGAGCCCTTTCGGGATCGAGATATTTGCGCAAACTTTTTTGCCCGGCATGCGTTGTTCGTTCTCCGAGCACAGGAGAAAGCCATGCAGACTAAGTCGCAGACTTCAGCTGAAGCCGCCAAGCAACGCCATATCCAGCGTGGTATCGACGCCAAAGACGAGACGAAGAGCAATGGCAAAATGCAACAAGCGATGCAAGCCGGCGCCCGCAAATATCCCGAGCCGCCTTTTCCCGAGCAGCATCAACCCAAACCGGGGCATGAATGGGCGATCGAGCCCGCTCCGCTCTACGATGCGCCTTACTACCTCGGATCGAAAAAACTCGACGACAAGGTAGCGCTTATCACGGGTGGTGATTCCGGCATCGGCCGTTCGGTGGCAGTCTTGTTCGCCCGCGAGGGCGCCGACATTGCGATCGTATACTTGAGTGAAGACAGGGACGCCGAAGCGACCAAAAACGCCGTCGAAAAGGAAGGCCGGCGTTGCATACTGATAAAAGCCGATGTCAGTGAACGCGAGCATTGCCGCAACGCCGTGGCGCTGACGGTCGAAAAATTCGGCAGGATCGACGTGCTGGTCAACAACGCCGCTTTCCAAATCCATTCCAGTGACTTCAACGACCTGACCGAGGAACATTTCGACACGACGCTGAAGACCAATCTTTACGGCTATTTTCATATGGCGCAGGAGAGCGTGCCGCACATGGAGCCGGGCTCCGCGATCATCAATACCGGTTCGGTGACCGGCATCGACGGTTCCAAACAACTGGTTGACTATTCGATGACCAAGGGCGGCATTCATGCCTTCACGCGAGCGCTTTCGGGCAATCTGATCGGCAAGGGCATCCGGGTAAACGCGGTCGCGCCAGGTCCGGTGTGGACGCCGCTCAACCCTTCGGACAAGGAAGCCGACGACGTCTCGAAATTCGGCGCGGATACGCCGATGAAACGGCCAGCGCAACCGGAAGAACTTGCCCCGGCTTACGTGTTCCTCGCCTCGTCGCATTGCTCGAGTTACATCACGGGAGAGATCCTGCCGGTGGTCGGTGGCTACTGAGGTCGCGGAACGTATTTCATTGCATTGGGCTACCGAGTAGACGGCACGCGACGACGTCGTCTCCAGGGAGACGCTTGCCGTGCTCGGTCGCTTCAAGAAACGCGTGATCGGTGCCGTGCGCCGCCGCTACACGGCACCCGCCACGGCTCCGGAGCAATAGCGCTCCGCGTTGGTCGAAATCCTCGCCCGCGTTTTCAGTTTTCTGAATTTTCGCTTGGAACTCTCCCGCCGGCATCCCGTTCAAACATCATTGAGCCAGGAGAACGACCATGCCACGAGGCGACAAATCGAAATACAGTGACAAACAGGAACGCAAAGCCGACCACATTGCCGCAGGCTTTGAGAAGCGCGGTGTTTCCGAGAAGGAATCCGAGCGCCGGGCATGGGCGACCGTCAACAAGGACGATGGCGGCGGCAAGAAAGAAGGCGGCTCGGGTCGTGGTAAACACACCGGACACCCCGCGGCCCACAAGGGTGGGAAAAGCGGCGGCAAGGCATCGGCTTCACGGTCAGCCGCAAGCCGATCGGAATCGGCAAAGAAGGCAGCGGCAACACGCAAGCGGAATGCCGAGCACCATGCCCATTAACTGCCCCGCAACAGGTTCGGAACGCCATGAAACCCAAGCTCGTCAATCAGGTCAGCGGGCAAAGAATTTTCGTCGTGGTGCTCGACCTCGGCGACGAAGGCTTCGCCGCGCTGACCGCCTTCGCAACCGACAAGAGCATCGCCGACAAGAACATCGGCAGTGCCTCTTTGACTGCGATCGGAGCGTTCGGCGCCGCCTTGATCGATATTGATGCGTGAGGTTGGCAAGCGCCTACCCGGCTCCTTGGCCATCAAGGGCGGATGTCTCTGTGGCAGGATCCGATTCAGCGCCGGGATCGAACCGAGGGTTCACTACTGCCACTGCGATATGTGCAGACGAGCGACCGGCAGCGCGTTTGCAGTTCTTGCCTGGATGCCCTGCCAAAGCCTGAGCTGGAATTCCGGAACGCCAACATATCGAAGGTCTTCGCCGATCGCGCAAAGAGGCTTCTGCCCAGAATGCGGGTCGCCGCTCAGCCTTTGCTACGACGCGTCGCCAACCGAGATCGCGCTGCACGTCGGTACCGGCTCACCTGGTGCCTCGGTACAACTACGGTTCAGCGCAGCGCCTTGGTTGGGTGTGCTGCGGAATAGACCTACCGGACCGCGACACCGAGGAGCGCTGGTAGCGCCGCGAACGACCCAGATTGCCGATCAGGAATGCGGCCCTTGTCGCCGTGCCCCGAAAGTGCGGTCTCGATCTGCCCGGCCTGCCGACGTCGCCAGACCGTCGACAATCCCTAAGCGCTAGCCGGTTTTGATCCTTTGGGGGGCCGCATTCTCTATCGCGAAGAAAATCGCTTCGAACAGATCCTCGTCGCGGAAGGGCTTGCCGAGCAAGGGCACGTCGGCTGGCCGATCGGCAATCTCCCGGGCATCGGCATAGCCCGTGATCATGACCGCTGGCCAGTCCGAGCGCAAATTGCGCGCGAAGCGGATTACGTCGACGCCGGATACGAGTGGCATGGCGAAGTCGGTGATAATGACGTCGAACTTGTCGGGAGTGCGCTCCATCATGGCCAGCGCCTCCGCCCCTCCTCCCGCGCAGGTCACCTCGAAACCGCGCTGGCGAAGGGACTCGGCGGTCAATTGCCGCAAAACATGGCTGTCGTCGATCAGGAGGATTGATGGGTGCTCCATTCCGGCATCGGCGAACGCTCGTTCAATGTCGGGTTCCACCGCAGGATCCACCGGCTGTTCGGTCGAACGTGGCAGCCAGAGTTGCATGGTAGTTCCGCGGTTGACGACGCTTTCTATGCGAAGTGTCCCACCTGACTGCTTCATGAAGCCGTAGACCGTGCTGAGGCCGAGGCCCGTTCCCTTACCGACCGGCTTGGTGGTGAAGAACGGTTCGACGACTTTGGCGACAAGATCGGGGGGTATGCCGGATCCGGTGTCCTTGACGGCGATCAGGACATAGTCGCCCGGCGGAATATCCTCTGTTTGCGTCACGATCGATCGATTCTGCGCATGCACGGTTATTGTCCCGCCAGAGGGCATGGCGTCACGCGCGTTGAAAACCAGATTCATCAGGGCCAATTCAAGTTGGCCTGCATCGACATGCACCGGCCAGATCGTGTCATCGATCTGCCAGTCGAAACGGATCAACCCCCCCAGTACGGGCGCCACCAATCCATTCATCGTGTCGCCCAGCGCAGCAAGGCGCACCGCTTCCGGCTTCAGGGTCTGGCGCCGCGAGAATGCCAGCATTCGCGCCACAAGGTCAGCGCCTTGTTTTGCAGAACGCCGCGTCAGGTCGAGTACCTGTTGCGCCTGATCATCCAACGTGGCTCGGCGTTCAAGCAGCCCTAACCCACTGAGAATTGCGGCGAGCAGGTTGTTGAAATCATGCGCCAGGCCGCCGGTTAGCTTGCCGATAGCGTCGATGCGCTGGGATTGAAGCAGCTGATCCTCAAGACCGCGCCGCTCGGTGATGTCAAGCAATGTGCCGATGATTTCCGGTTCACGGCCATCTGAGCCGTCCGACATCACCCCCTGGTCGAGAAAGATGCGATACTCGCCATTGGCGCATTGCCAGCGGAACTCGCACGTATAGGAGCCGGTGGTTTTTGCCGCCAGCAGCGCTTCCCTCAATCGCGGCAGGTCGTCCGGATGAACGCGGCTGAGACCGAACTCTGGATCCGATGTCAGGTATTCAGGCGCAAAGCCGGTCAAGCGCTCGACGCCCTCCGTAACAAAGCGCGCCGCAAAGGGCGGCTCGGCTGCCCGAGCATGAAAGCAGACCGGCAACGAATTCAGGATGGCGTCCTGCCGTTGCTCGGCGCTGCGCAGCGCGCGTTCGGCCTGAAGCTTGTCCTTGTGCGCCTGCAACGCCTGCGCCAATAGTCCCTGCTCGACCTCCGCCTTGCGCTGGATCTCGAGCGTCTTCTCGTGGAGTTCGACGAAAACCGCGACTTTCGAACGCAGCATGATCGGATCGAATGGCTTGAACACATAGTCGACTGCGCCGGCGTCGTAGCCGCGCAGCATATGCGCATCCTCCTTGTTGATGGCGGTCAAGAAGATGATTGGGGTGCGCTTGGATTGCTCGCGCTGGCGGATAAGTGCGGCCGTTTCATACCCGTCCAACCCTGGCATGAGGACATCCAGGAGAATGACGGCGAACTCCTCTTTCAGCAGAAAGCGCAGAGCCTCTTCGCCCGATTGGGCGCAGATGACCTCTCCGATAGTCGCGAGCACTTCGCTGATCGCCAGCAGATTGCGCTCATCGTCGTCCACCGCCAGGATGCGGGCTCTTGCCGGCCCTTCGGCAAGAGCTGCCACCTCAAGTTTCCTTACCCTGTTTCTTGCCAGCTTTTGCATCGAACGGCCGTCAGTTCGCTGCCAGGAGAATTTTTTCCGGGCTCTCGACACGGGATCGGGCACGCCCGATCCAGACACGAAGCAGCGCCAGCAGGAGATCCAGGTCGACGGGTTTGGCGATGTAGTCGGAAGCCCCGGCATCCAGACATTTTTGCCGATCCCCCTTCATCGCCTTTGCGGTGACGGAAATCAGCGGGATATGAGCAATCGCCGGTGTGCCGCGAATCCGCCGCATCGTCTCGTAGCCGTCCATCTCCGGCATCATGATATCGATCAATGCCACGTCGACATCGGGCGCCTGTTCAAGCAGCGCGATGCCATCACGGCCCCGCTCGGCATGCAGAACCTGTATGTCATAGGTCTCCAGAACACTGGTGAGCGAATAGATGTTGCGAATGTCGTCGTCGACGATGAGAACTTTCGCCCCGGCGAGATCGGACTTGCCGTTGTGTTCAGTTCCTGCCCAGGCCTCTTGGCGACCTTCTCCCGGCAGCGTTGCCGAAATATGCAGCGCCAATTGAGCGAAGTTCTCCGCCCGCGGTGCTTCCGCCAAGGCCGGATTCAATGCCAGCACCTGTTCAAGCGCGTCCGGGTGAGGCGTAAAGAACAGCAGCTGCGGCAAGGCTTCGCCGAATTGGCCGGTGATCTCGTCCAGCGCCTTTGCGTTGTCCTTGGCGGAGCGTCCAAAGCCGAGCACGACGGCATCATAGGAGGCGAGGCCAACGTCTTCTGCATTTGCCGCAACACGACCGATCGCGGTGACCGACGTTACGCCGTCGCGGATTGCCTCGACCAGCGCCAGACGCCGCTCCGGGTCAGGGTCCACGACCAGAACGCGGCGCTGAACGCGGAGCTTCTTCGAGTGGATATCCTGAAACACCTTCATCAGCTCGTCCGAGGAAACGGGCTTGGTGGAAATGCTGGACGCCCCCTTGCGTGCGAGACTGTCGATGTCTTCGGCACCCGAGATGACATGGATGGGAATTCCCCTCGTCTTCTGGTCATGCCGCAGCAGATCGAAAAGCACCCAGCCATCGATATCCGAAAGTCCGAGATCAAGTGTGATTGCGTCGGGAACGAGCTTGCGGGCCAATGCCAGCGTGCCGGAACCTGCAGTCGACAGAACGCCTTTCAGCCCGGCCGACCGGGCGAGGCCAAGCAGCAACCCGCCAAAGGTCGGATCGTCTTCGACGATCAACACGATCCGATCGGTGGGTAGGATTGAATCGCGGTCGTCGATCAGCTCTGCCGAGGGCGGACTGCTGAGCAGAGCTGTCGCAGCAACCGCCTCCGCCGCCGGAGCCAAGGTCGACTGTACTGTCGTTACGCGGGGGCCGTCGAACGGGATGATGAGGGTAAATGTCGACCCCTTGCCCGGCGTGCTTTCGACCCGCAATTCGCCGCCAAGCAAGCGAGCGATCTCGCGGCTGATCGAGAGCCCAAGGCCGGTGCCACCATACTTGCGGCTGGTGGTGCCGTCGGCCTGCTGGAAGGCCTCGAAAATCAGCTTCTGTTTGTCTTCTGGAATGCCAATGCCGGTATCGGTGACGGCGATCGCGAGAGCCTTCACCGGCTGCGTCGCGCCATTGCGGCGGCCGGCCTTCTCAACCCGGAAGTTCAGGCTGACCTCGCCTTCCGAGGTGAATTTGAATGCGTTGGAAAGCAGGTTGAGGACAATCTGCTGCAAGCGTTTCTCATCTGTGCGGACCGTGTCGGGAAGCGCCGGATCGACCTTGATGGTGAAGCCAAGTCCCTTGTCGGCTGCCAGCTGACGAAAAGTTCGTTCCATATGCTGGCGAAGATGCGTCACCGGCATATCGTTGATGTCGATGGAAACAGTGCCCGACTCGATCTTCGACAGATCGAGGATATCGTTGATGAGGCTGAGAAGATCGGTTCCTGCCGAATTGATGGTGCGGGCGAACTCTACCTGTTTTTCGTTGAGGTTGCCGTGCTGGTTGGTCGCCAGCAGGTTTGACAAAATGAGCAGCGAATTGAGCGGCGTGCGCAGTTCGTGGCTCATATTGGCCAGGAACTCGGACTTGTATTTCGACGTGAGTGCCAGTTGCTCGGCTTTCTCCTCCAGCGCGCGTCGCGCCATCTCGATTTCGAGATTCTTGTTTTCGACCTGCTTCTTTTCGTTCTCGAGCAGCTGCGCCTTTTCCTGCAGCTCCTCGTTCGTCGCATGCAGCTCTTCCTGCTTTTTTGTCAGCTCGGTTTGACGCGCTTGCAATTCCGACGTCAGCAGTTGCGACTGCTTGAGCAGGCCCTCCGTGCGCATCGTCGCAGCGATGGTGTTGAGAACGATGCCGACGGATTCCATGAGCTGGTTGAGGAACGACTGGTGTGTGTCACGAAACTCGCCGAACGAGGCGAGCTCGATGACGGCTTTGACTTCATCCTCGAACAGGGCAGGCAGGATGATGACATTGGCTGGCGAGGCGCTGCCAAGACCAGATGTGACCCGAAGGAATTCTGGCGGCACATTGTCCAGCATGATGGCGCGCTTGTCGGCGGCACTTTGCCCAACCAGGCCCTCTCGCAGATCAAGCCGCTGCTTGATGGCAGCTTTGCTCTCGGCGCCATAGGAAGCCGCCAGCTCAAGATAGGATTCCTCCTCGTCGCGATTGGTGACGTAGAACACCCCATACTGGGCGTTCACCAGAGGAGCGAGTTCGGACATGATGAGCCGCGAGACGGTGGCAAGGTCGCGCTCGCCTTGCAGCATGCGCGAAAACCGGGCGAGATTGGTCTTCAACCAGTCCTGCTCGGCATTCTTCAGCGTCTGATCCTTCAGATTGCGGATCATTTCGTTGATGTTGTCTTTTAGCGCGGCGACCTCGCCGGACGCTTCGACGCTGATCGAACGGGTAAGATCGCCCTTGGTCACCGCCGTCGAAACCTCGGCGATGGCACGCACCTGGGTGGTCAGATTGGCAGCGAGTTGATTGACGTTGTCGGTGAGGTCGCGCCAGAGGCCGGCGGCACCTGGCACACGCGCCTGACCGCCGAGCTTGCCCTCGATCCCCACCTCACGGGCGACGTTGGTCACCTGGTCGGCAAAGGTGGCAAGCGTCTCGATCATGCCGTTGATGGTGTCGGCCAGCAGGGCGATCTCTCCCTTCGCGTCGACCGTCAGTTTGCGCCTGAGATTGCCTTGCGCGACCGCCGTCACGACATCGGCGATGCCGCGCACCTGATTGGTCAAGTTCGTCGCCATCAGGTTGACGTTGTCGGTCAGGTCCTTCCAGGTACCGGCAACACCTTCGACGCGCGCCTGGCCACCAAGCTTGCCCTCGGTGCCAACCTCACGCGCGACCCGGGTGACCTCGCCGGCGAAGGAGTTCAACTGGTCCACCATGGTGTTGATGGTCGACTTGAGCTCCAGGATTTCGCCCTTCACATCGACGGTGATCTTCTTCGACAGGTCGCCGCGCGCCACGGCGGTCGTGACTTCGGCGATGTTGCGCACCTGGCCGGTCAGATTCTCTGCCATCGAGTTCACATTGTCTGTGAGATCCTTCCACGTGCCGGCAACGCCGCGCACCTGCGCCTGGCCTCCCAACTTGCCTTCCGTGCCGACCTCCCGTGCCACGCGCGTGACTTCCGAAGCGAAGGAATTAAGCTGGTCCACCATTGTGTTGATGGTGTCCTTCAGCTCCAGGATCTCGCCGCGGACATCGACGGTGATCTTCTTCGAAAGGTCCCCGAGCGCCACGGCGGTGGTCACCTCGGCGATGTTGCGCACCTGGCCGGTCAGGTTGGCCGCCATGGCGTTGACGTTTTCGGTCAGATCCTTCCACGTGCCGCCGATGCCGCGCACCTGGGCCTGGCCGCCGAGCTTGCCATCGGAGCCGACCTCGCGCGCCACACGTGTCACTTCCGAAGCGAAGGAATTGAGCTGGTCGACCATCGTGTTGATGACGTCCTTGATCTGCAAGATCTCGCCCAGCGCGTCGACAGTGATCTTCTGGGTCAAGTCGCCGGTCGCGATGGCCGTTGCCACCTTGGACACGTCGCGCAATTGCACCGTCAAATTGCCGGCCATCGCGTTGACGTTGTCGGTCAGATCCTTCCAGGTGCCACCGACGCCTTCGACATGCGCCTGGCCACCAAGCTTGCCTTCCGATCCCACTTCGCGGGCCACACGCGTGACCTCAGAGGCGAAGGAGTTCAGTTGGTCGACCATCGTGTTGACGGTGTCCTTGAGCTCCAGGATCTCGCCTTTGACGTCGACGGTGATCTTCTTCGACAGGTCGCCGCGCGCCACGGCGGTGGTGACTTCTGCGATGTTTCGAACCTGGCCAGTCAGGTTGGCGGCCATGAGATTGACGTTGTCGGTCAAATCCTTCCATGTGCCGCCGACGCCCCTCACCTCTGCCTGGCCGCCCAGCTTGCCTTCGGTGCCGACCTCGCGTGCCACGCGCGTCACTTCCGAGGCAAAGGAGTTCAGTTGGTCGACCATCGTGTTGATGGTGTCCTTGAGTTCCAGGATTTCGCCTTGCACGGCGACCGTGATCTTCTTGGACAGATCGCCCGACGCGACCGCCGTCGTCACCTCGGCGATATTGCGCACCTGACCGGTCAGGTTCTCGGCCATCGAGTTGACGTTGTCGGTGAGGTCCTTCCAGGTGCCGGCGACGCCGCGCACCTGCGCCTGGCCCCCAAGCTTGCCTTCGGTGCCAACCTCGCGTGCCACGCGCGTGACCTCGCCCGCGAATGAATTCAGCTGGTCCACCATTGTGTTTATCGTGGATTTCAGCTCGAGAATCTCGCCCTTCACGTCGACCGTAATCTTCTTCGACAGGTCGCCCAAAGCCACTGCGGTCGTCACTTCGGCGATGTTGCGCACCTGGCCAGTCAGGTTCTCGGCCATGGAATTCACATTGTCGGTCAGATCCTTCCACGTACCACCAACACCCTCAACGCGCGCCTGGCCGCCAAGCTTGCCTTCAGTGCCGACCTCGCGCGCCACGCGCGTCACTTCGGAAGCGAAGGAATTAAGCTGGTCCACCATCGTGTTGATGGTGTTCTTCAGTTCTAGGATTTCGCCCTTGACATCGACTGTGATCTTCTTCGACAGGTCGCCCGAGGCGACTGCGGTCGTAACCTCCGCGATGTTGCGCACTTGCCCGGTCAGGTTCGTGGCCATCGCGTTGACGTTGTCGGTCAGATCTTTCCACGTGCCGGCGACGCCCTTGACCCGGGCTTGGCCGCCGAGCTTGCCTTCCGTACCGACCTCGCGCGCCACGCGCGTCACCTCGGAGGCGAAGGAGGCCAACTGGCCGACCATGGTGTTGACGATCTTGCCGATGCGCAGGAATTCGCCGCGCAGCGGTCGGCCGTCAATTTCGACCATCATGGTCTGCGACAGGTCGCCCTTGGCGACGGCGCCGATAACGCGCGCAACCTCAGCCGTTGGCTGAACCATGTCTTCGATGAGATCATTGACTGAACGGACACTGGATTCCCAACTGCCGGTGGCATTTCGAACCCGGCCGCGCTCGCCTATCCGCCCTTCCTTGCCGACGACCCGGCTCAAGCGCTCGAACTCGCGCGTCACTTGGTCGTTGAGGTCAGCGATCTCATTGAAAGTCTCAGCTATCTCAGAATCGAGGCCTTCATAAACATTGTCGATGCGGACGGAGAAATCGCCGCGCCGGAAGGCTTTCAGAGAATTCAGGATGCTTCGACGGTCCAATTGCTTCTTGGATGCCTGCACGGTCACAGCGCCACTCCCAGCCCTATGGATTTATACGGATAAAGTTGCCCCCGCGGCCAATGGTGGATCGCGCCGCAAGACCCCAAACGCGGCATCTTCAATTTTGTTCCATCGTGCCGTGAATTCCAGGCCGACGGTTGCGCCTTGGTTTGAACGCCGGATTTTCATGATGCGGTTGTGGATTTATCGTGCTTCAGCCGACCACGACACGTCATAGCCGTTTGCCATTGCCAGAGAGGCATGAATTGCGTTGCGCAACTCGGAAGGCGAGGCAGCCACCCGGTGGTCGAAGCTCACGGCAATTTTCTTGCCGGACATGGCATGGACCATAAGCCCGACAATTCCTCGTCGTCGCAGCGACACTCAGGAAACTTGCGCGGATTCCATCGACCGCAAACGCCGTCGACACAATGTCGTCAGCGCGATTGCCAGCGACTAGGTTTCAAGGTCAATGACTTCGCTTTTCAGCAAATCACCCTCCCAGCGGAAGGCCGACGGCAGAGGCGCCGGATGTCTCGCAAAGATTGCTAGATGCCGGCATCGAGTCTTCGGCGCTGTATCCTGTCCATTCTATGACGGTTGGCCGCGCTGTCGATAGCTCTGCAAGGCTTTGTACGCTTCCAGACACTGATTCACGCGAGCGAGCAGATCAGGCAATCGTGCCGTTCATATACGTTTTCCGGTTCACTGTAGTGCCGTCCGCCAACTGAAACAGTCCGCCCGACCAGAATGACGATTGTCGGCCCTTTCACTTGAAGCCCCCCAGATCAGCGAGTGAGTTGTGGCCAACACTCCAACACCTCCGCCATGCTGGCCGCCTCAATCTGCTCACTGAAGCGGGAATGGTAGACTTCCATCAGTGCGTCATGGGTCTGGTCGGCAGAGCTGCAGATGGCATCGGTGACGAGAATGACGCGAAAGCCACGATCGATGGCGCCAAGCACGGTCGCGAGAACGCAAACGTCGGTTTCGCCACCGGTGATCACGAGCGCACGCACGCCGGAGCCACTCAGCAGCGCGTCGAGCCGCCCCTCGGTCCAGGGCGAATAGACATGTTTGTCGACCACCGTCGCCGGCGGTACAAATCGTGCAAGTTGAGGCATCAGCTCGATCAGGCGCGGATCGATGTTGGAAAGGGTTACCTCCGCCCACCGACGATAGTAGTTTGCCCACATTCCCGGCGCCTCGCCCGGGCGGGCGGCAGGAATGAAGCGCGTGAACAGGGTACGGCTGGCATGTCTGGCGACCAGTTCTTCGATCGCCGGGACCACCTTTTCAGCCCACGGCACGGGCCAAGGTCCACCCGGCGCAAACAGGCGCTGCATGTCGACGCACAGATGCAGGCCATCGTCGCCTATTGGTCCGTGAATCAATCCTTGGGCGGCCACTGGTGGATTCCGTCGGGTTTGGGTTACTGGCCTGCCTGCCGCGCTGCATCGGCCTCAGCCACATCAACAGTGTAAAGCAATTCACCGTTTTCGTTGGATACCCTCACAAGCCAGCCGGACAGAGCGTCCGTGCCAGGCTGCAGGTCGGCGAGAAGATCGATTGCGCAGCGGATAGCTTCGGACCGGGCCGCCTCAAGGCTCGCCATCCTCGACGGCGGTATGCGTCGGCTGGTTTCGCCATCGCGATACTCAAAGACATATACGTCGCCGGCGCCGTCGCTTGCAGAGGTTATCTCGACCTGGTCGAAATTGCCGTTGCTGCTCGCGTCATATTCATTGGCTGCGAGATCAAAGGTCGCTGTCTGGACCAGGATTGCCTTTGCGCGGGCAAGCACGTCATCTTCAGCTTGTATCCCGACGTTTGCCATGTCCACCGTAACGCAGTCGCCGCCCTCGCCGCAAAATATCACCCGGCGAACCGACTGCCCGTCTGGCGCCCTGGCATTCACCACTTCGGTCCGAACGACTTGCATGACACTCTCCTGCCTGTGTCTGACAATGTTCATGGTGCGCTTTCGGTTCCTGCGGATGCAGGCGCCGGCCCGGCTGTCGAGACCGACAGGACTTCCCCGCCGGACATTGACGTGCACCGAGCCCCCGCCGCAGGAACAATTCGAACGGAAACGCGTTGCCCTAGCTGGAAACGGGATAAGCGCAAAATGGCCGCGCCACGTGCTGCCTGGAAGGGCTTCTTGAAGGTTGGTTCGGTTACTTGCGGCGTGAAGATTGTCGGCGCAACCAGCGAAGCATCCAAGATCCATTTCAAGATTTTGAACCGCAAGGACGGTCTGCCGGTCAGGAGCGTCTACGCCGACGAGGAGACCGGAAAGCTGGTGGATGCAGCGGATCAGGTGAAGGGTTTCGAGATCGAAAAAGACGAATTTCTCCAGATCGAACCTGACGACATAAAGGCGTTGAAGCTGACGTCGAAGCACACGCTCGAAGTCGGCGAATTCGTATCGATTGACGATATCGATACGCGCTATCTCGAGAAGCCCTACTATCTGATCCCGGCCGACGGCGCCGCAATCGAAGCATACGGAGTGATCCGCGATGCCATGAAGAACAAGGGCGTGGCCGCTCGATCCTGCGTGGTGCTCTACCAGCGCGGCCGCGAAGTGCTGATTCAGCCCTATGGCAAGGGCATGGTGATGACCGAGCTTCGCAACCACAACGAAATGGTTTCGGAAAGCACTGTGTTCGATGGATTGGCCAAGCAGAAATACGACCCCGATCTGCTCGAAATCGCCGGCATGCTTATTGACAAAAAAGTGACGACCTTCGATCCCTCGAAATTTGAAGACACCTATGAAGACGCGCTGATCGCCATGATCGATGCAAAGCGCAAAGGCAAGAAGCTGCCGAAGCCCGCACCAAGGCCACAGGAGAATGTCATCAACCTCGCTGAGGTGCTGAAGAAGAGCCTCAAACAGGAAGGGCTGGCGAGATCCACAAAGAGAGCCTCACCGAAACGCAAGACAGCATAGTTGATAACTGCCCAGCCAGAAGGTCCGCACAGCAGCTCCAGCCGCCCTTAATAGCTCGGAACAATTCTCGCGGTTGCCCGTTGGCCACCAAGGACGATTCCTTATGGCCGAGATCAAGAACGTCGACAGGGCAGTCCTCAAAGAGCCAGAGGCAGCGGATGCCAACATTGCGCTCAAAGGAGCCGGAACGCAGGACTCTGATCGGGCGCCGACAAGCCCCAGGACCGCTGGCCATCGGTAAAAATACATGGGGTGTGAAAAGACCCTTTCGCCTCCAGACGCGGCGACGCGCGACCTGTGGCGGGCCGAACCCCACGCCCAAGCGAAACCCGGAGAATAGATGTGCCCCCCAAACCAGAGCCAACCGAAGAGCCGCCAGTGGATGCGCCGACGTGGACGCCGGACATACGCGAGCCTGAGCCGGATCTTCTTCCCGACGAAGTGCCAGTTCCTAATCCGGACGAGAACCGTGATCCGCCAAAGCGAGGCGTGGTGACAGACTGAACAACGAGTTTGGTCCGGCATCCTCCTGCAAAGGCGTTTATCTCGCCGCCGGGTTCAAGATCGCCAGTGAAATGCGACTGGATTTGGCTGCGCCGAATGCTTGACGGATTTGGTCTCGATGGTGTGGACCTATCGACGCCTCGCCAAGCCTCATTTTCCAAGTATCTGTTCGAACGTGCATTGCTTCGGGCTTTTGTCAGGACGCCATCGCAGAAATTTGGTGCCATGACGGAAACGATCGCCGGTGACATGATCGAACCGCACCTCCGCCACCAGTTCGGGCCGCAATGGCTCCCATTGTCCGCTTCTTTCCGTGCTCCACCGACTGGGGCCGCCCGGCGCTTTTCCCGTGAAGCCAGGAGCCGATCGCAAAGCTTCAAGTTGTCGCGTAAGCTTGGCCCTGTCCTCCCGGGCGATCGTCGAAGTGAACCCGACATGGTCGAGTTGCCCCTGGTCATTGTACAGGCCGAGCAACAGGGAGCCGACTTCACCCGAATTCGCCAGGTAGCGGAACCCTCCGACGACACAATCGGCCGTGCGCAGGCGCTTGACTTTGACCATGGCGCGCTCGCCGGGTCGATATTCGTCATCGAGAAGCTTGGCAACGACCCCGTCGGTCGAACCTTGCCCGGATTGGCCAAGCCATCTGCCTGCCGCCGCCAAATCAAGCGTTGCCCGAGACAGTTCGAGATCCTTTCGCCCGGCCGACTTTACGAACAGTTCGAGTGCAGCGCGCCGAACCGAGAGCGGCTGTTGCATCAAGGCGCCCTCGGAGGTCGCCAACATGTCAAAGAGGATCAGCTTTGCCGGCGTCGCGACCGACAGTTTCCGGATCCTGCTTTCCGCCGGATGCAGCCGCATCTGCAAGGCGTCGAAAGAAAGAGAGCCTGCAATTTCGATGACGATCTCACCATCGACCACGAACTCTTTTGTTTTCAGTTCATGCAACATCGCGACGACTTCCGGGAAATACCGCCCTAACGGCTTGCCGGATTTTGCACGCAACTCCACGGCCGCGCCGGCTTTAAAGGCCAGGCAGCGGAACCCGTCCCATTTGGGTTCGTATTGCCATCGGCCAGCATCGGCCGGCAACGTGTCGGCAGCCTTTGCTTCCATCGGCGCCGTGCTCAACGCCACGCCGAAAGACGATTTTACACTCGTCGGCAGATCGCGAGAGATGGCAGATTCGCCCGTCATGAAAGTTCCGTGGACAACGATGGAGATCGACTCAACGCAGCACTGGTGCCGGCTTTGGAAAAAATCATGCTTCAACAGGGTTAGGTCATGATGAGATTTCAACCAAATCTCATCATGACCTAGGACGGTCTACTCGGCAGCCTGCATGTTGATCTTGCTTTCCGCCATTTCGGTGAGCTTGCGATCGGTCGCCTGCTCTTCCTTCAGGTTCTTGGCCAATACGTTGGCGCAGTCACTGCGGCCAAGCTGCTTGGCCCAAGCGATGAGCGTGCCATATCTGGTCATCTCATAATGTTCGACCGCCTGCGCCGAGGCTATCAGTGCCGCGTCTAGGACCTCCTTGTCGTCGACGTCGCCGCTCACATCGTCGGCTTCCTCCAGAATGCCGTCTATCGCCGGGCAGTTGACCTCCTTGGCCTTGACGCCATGCAATTCGAACACCTGTTCGACGCGCTCGATATGGCCTTTGGTCTGCTCGAGGTGTTTTTCGAATCCGGCCTTCAATTGCGGATCGGTTGCCTTGCCGATCATCTTCGGCAGCGCTTTCTCGATCTGCTTTTCGGCGTAATAGATGTCGCGCAGCGTGTGCACGAAGAGATCGTCGAGTGTCTTGATGTCCTTCGAAAAGAAGCCCATGGCTTTACCTTTCATTGTGCAGAAGTTCGGGTTCGGCGGCGGCTTGCCCGCCACCCGCGGAGGCCGGGAACTCGTCCCGGCTTGCTGGTCAACGCGCCGGTGCCGGAGGAGTTCCTGATTCCGAGCCGGGCCGTTACTCCTTTTCGAAACGCTGCGATCAATCTCCGGAGGAGCTTTGACCCGATCACACGTTCCATGGCCCAGACGACGACCCTCAGGCGCCCGCCGGCGCGGAAAACTGACGGCCAGGAGAGCCGAAACGTGCTCTGCGCCGCAAGCTCTCGCAGGCGATGGCTGCCTCGACAAATGCAATGCCAGCGTCGGGCGCGCACTATTGTCGGGAGAACTCTTGGTCAAGTATGCGAAGGCCCTCTTCATATTTGGCCGCCGACGCTCCGACCTGCCTCGACTGCCAGATGTTGTCCTCCAAATCGGCGCGTTTTACGGGGAGCGCCACTGGGTTCGACGCAGCCCGCCGGACAAAGGCGAAATACTCCTCATCCGGCCTGCGCGACATGGCATCGACCGCCGCGCTAATTGTAGGTCCGAAGCCTGCTTCTTCGAGCTTGGCGCGGGTCCAGCCTTCGCCTTTCTCCAGAACGTCATGAAGGTAGGCAACAGTCTTCTGATCGATTGTCTCGACAGCGTCGACGACACGGCGGCAATGCTCGATGTAGGGCCGCCCGGTCTTATCGCGCTGCGACGCGTGAACCTCCTCCGCAATCTTTGCCGCCTGGTAGAAAATGCTCATCGCGCCTGTCGTTACCGTGATTGTCTCTGCCTGATGAAACCTATTCCACGATATGTGGCGTGTGTCGCTTGTCCTCGGCAGGGTCGACATCGATACGGGCCTTTTCCGGATCGAAAGCGCCGTGACCTGCAATAGCCAGAGCAGCCGCATCGGGCGTTTCGTAGGCCCACATGAAATCATCGGAAGAACTGCCGACGGCGTGGACACGCCAGTAGCTTGCGGTGCCTTTAAGCGGGCACCGGGTGGTGGTGTCGGTCTTTTCGAAAAGATCGAAATAGATGTCCTCGAAGGGGATATAGAAAACGGGCTCGTGGCCGTCTTCACGCAGGACCTTCGCCCGCTCCGTAGCCGCGACGATGGCGTCGGAAAACCGCACCGTCACCGTGCCGGAAAACGGTTCTATGGCCAATCGGCCAAGGTGGTGTTGTGAAGTTGCGCCTGAAGTTTGCATCTGAATTTCTCCCTGGGGATTACCGCAAGATCGGTCATGCCTGGAGACGAAATGCGCGGCGGCGCTTCAGGTTCCGGCATGTCCGATGAAGCTGAATGGCAGCCGGCCTTAAGCGCCTACCGCTTGCCGTATCCAGCAGTACTCGTCGGTAAGGGGGCGGTGAAATGCTCGTCCAACCCATTCGAAGACTTTAGAAGGACGACACGGTCGTCGCTTCCGTGGAGCGTCAGGGCTGGCACCGAAATGATCTTCGCCGCTACTTGCCGGCGGGCGAGTTCGTGGCTGGAGATGCTCCAGCTGTTTGGCCGTCGTCAGCTGCCGCCTCACGCACGGGCTCCGGGGCGGCCTGAGTTGCTGCCAAGTGGGCCGCAAGGTCCCTATAGACCTTGCCCCTGCCGCCATCGTGTTTAGCGATCAGGCCAAGTAGGTCATGACGGCTTAGCTTTGCAATCTTCATTAGGAATTCGAATTCGTGCTTCGGAATCGAGGCTGCTAAGCGATCGAGTTTGGCCCGCCGGGTCTCTTTGGACACATGTGCTCCTATATATCCAGGCAGCATGCGAGGCACGTATTCGGAGGCCCGCCATTGTCTTGATGGCGGGCCTTCGGGCGGCCGAAGCCGCTAGGTCCATCGGCTACTTGTTGCAGTTTTGCACGGTCGAGGTCGTTGCGCCACTTGCAGTGTTGTTATCGATGTCATTGCCTGCGGCGTCCTTGCAACGGTCGGTCATGCCGTTCGATTTTGTAGTCGAGTTTGTGGAATTCGGATCGGTTGGCACGGTCGCATTCCCGCTGCCAGTTCCATTGCCAGCGGCGCCGCCGCTGCCAACAGTTCCAGTACCAGTTCCATTACCCGTGCCAGCCGTGCCGCCAGCACCCGTTCCATTTGTCTGCGCCAAGGCGGAACCGGCCAAGGCAATAGTTAGCACCGACGCAGCTAGAATTTTCTTCAACATTGCAGTCTCCGTGTTTGAATCGCCGAATTGCGATCGCTTTCCCAACGACAGGTTTTTCTCATTGTTCCCGGCGTAATGGATTGTGATCCGCAGCAGCCTTCGTCGAGGTGGACACTCTTGACGGCGCACGAATTGTGATGAGACCTGACAAGGGCAGGATGGGCTTTGTTCAACACCAAAGCGATATGTTGGGCGCGGCTGCATGCATCCGACGCGGATCGCGATGCGGAATGTGGGCAAGACGGGTTACAACAGAAGCGGCGATCAGAGCTGCGAGCGAACCGGCCGCCTTGATGTTAATCTGACGGTTGAATCTCAAGACCATTCCGACGCAGGAGCAGAACGCATGCCGGCTCGATCCGAAGGATTTACAATCGCTCTGGCTCACAACGGGGATGCACGAACGCAGGCGGCCGCTGCGCTCTATCGACACAACATCGAACAAACCGGAATCGATGACCGGGCAGTGATCGGCGCGGAGCTTACCGACCCCTCGGGAAAGATCTGGGGTGGAATTTGGGGCAGAACGGAACTGGGGCTCCTGTTTCTCGACATGTTCTTCTTGCCTGAAAAATTGCGTGGCCGATCCTATGGATCACAGCTTCCTATAGCGATTGAGGAGGAAGCCGTTAGGCGTGGATGCAAGAGAGCCGTCGTCGAGACGAGCAGTTTCCAGGCGCCTCAATTTTACCGGCTTCATGGGTTTGAGGAATTCGGCAAAGTCGAATTCGCTATTCCAGGACACGCCCGCATCTTCCTTCGCAAGAACCTGCAGTAATCTTTGCGGAGGCGCCATCTGCACGAACGGCTGTTCGCCGGCAAAACGCCGGCGCCTTAGCCCTCCCAGCCGTAGCCATCTACTCCCGAAGGTCCTTTTGCCCTTTCCATCCGGGAAGCTCGGTCATCGGGCATAGCAGCCGCGGTCGCGCCGGATCGGAGATATCGAGTTTATCCCAGGGAATGCGGTACAGGCCGTCGCGACGGCGCAGCCGAAACAGGTCGAGCATCGCGATGCCGATGGTCGAAGCCGACAGACGCTCGAACGCGGCGTAGATGCCAACGTGGAATTCAGTAACGACGAGCTCGTCGCCACGCTGTTCGGCGAGAATCTCTTCGATGTGACCGATGCTCTTTCCACGCTGCGAGAGCACGCGTCGCCCGGCAAGATGTTCGAGGTTGACTGTCCTCATCATCACGCTCCTGGGATGCGCCCGATGACATGATCGCGCAACCAGTCCTGCCAGGCGAAAATCGACGTCTCGCCCACCTCGATGTCACATTCGATGTCGAGCCCGTTGTCCTGCACCTTTTTCCACGCAATCCTGTGTGGCTCGGCGTGGCGTTTGCCACCCACCCTCGTCGCCAGTTGCGCCATCCATTCCCCGGGCCGCGCGCCAAGGCGGCGCGCCAAAGTGATGGAGCCGAGTTCTATCGCGACAATCCTTGGTGGTTTGCCCCGCCGCAACTCGGCCACCACTCCGTCGACCTTGCCGATCTTGACCCGCCGGCGGTCGAACACCTGCTTGTCCAGGAGATCACGCATCAATTCCATCATGTGCCTCCGAATATCTGCAGCGGAATCGTCACCACGGCGAGCACGAAGGCAAGCGCGATAATGAAGACAACGGCGGCATTCGAAATGATGCCGTTGCGATGTTCGCCGACATAGCGTTCGTCATTCAGCAGGAAGAGAAATGGAACTACCGTCAGCGGAAGGCTCGCCGCCGTTACCGCCATGGAAAAGATGGTCAGCCTCAGTGGGTCGAGGCCAAGCATGATCGGAATGGCGGCCAAAAACAATGATGCCGTATAGACGGCACTGAAGCCCGGATCATCGCGCGGCTTGCGATCCTCCCCCCAGGTCCAGCCAAAGCCCTGTGCCACCAGATATGCCTGTTGCAACCCGACTTCGAGTGCGGCGCCGAAACAGGCAATGGCGAGCGAGGCAACGAATAGAACGAACCCCCAGAAGCCGAATATAGGGATCAGCATCAACGGCAGTTGGTGATAGTCGTCCACCTGGTCGATGCCGCGCGTCGCGAGAACGAGAGCAGCGACGATCAACACGCCGATCGAAATGGTCCCACCGAAGGTCATGCCCAGCCCGGCGATGGCACGATTGGCTCCCAGGTGGCTTTCATCCCATTTGTCCTCGATAGCTCCCGAGGAATAGAACATGAAAAGATAAGGCGATATCGACGCGCCGAGAATGCTGGCCGCCATGAACCAGTAATTGATGGCATCGTGAGCCGGCAGCGAAGGCACGGCGCTGCCAGCGACCGCTGTCCAGTCGGGCTTTAACAACACCGCACCAACCACGAAGCACAGCGTCACGAGGCCGAGGACCGAAACGCCTTTCTCGATAAAGCCAAACGTGCCTTTCCACAGCAGCAGCCATGCCAGCAACGCCACCGGCAGTGCCCACCACTGGAAGCCTATGCCGGTGGCAAGTTCGAGTGCGATGGCCACACCGCCGATCTCAGCGGACAGCACCATGAAATTGACGAGAAGGACGACGAGCAACGGCCATAGGAAGACGTTGAACCCAAATCTTTCACGAATGCCCTCTGAGATCGTGTGATGGCTCATCGCGGCGAACCGACCGGCCATTTCAACCAAAAAGATGATGCATATGGTGCCGAGAACTATGGCCCAGATCAGCTGGAATCCGAAGGCGGCACCCGCCTGCGCCGCCGTAGCCATCGACCCGACTTCGAGGAAACCTCCGACACTGGTGACGACGCCAAGCGATATTTCCAGAAGCTTCTTCACGGCTTTGGTCCGAAAGCGCTGGTGTAAGCGGCGGCGAGCGAGCGCATGGCCGCCCGAAGATCCTGTTGTGCGCTTTTCACCTCAGTGCGATTGTTCACCCGCAATCCCGCCTCGGCATGCGCCACCGCAACCGACAAACTGTTGACTGCTGCCGTCAGTCCTGCTCGCCCGGCTGGTTCAGCGGTCTCGGCCGATCGAATTTCCGCCTCGACATCGGCCAGCGTTTTTCCGACCGAGTGCAGTGCGGCCGTGGCATAGGCGGACGGTGCCGCTCCCTCCCCCCAGGCATCCAGCACCATCGATACGGTCTGTGCCGCGGAGGCCGCGCTTCGTGATTGCTGCGCCACCTGATTGGAAGACGAGCATCCGGCCAACCCGGCTAGAATCAGCAGCAAGCACAGGCAGCCAACCGGAAAATGACGGTCGTTATGGGGTACAGCGCGCGTTGTATGCACCACGCGGATTTCCTCCCCGGCCCGAACCAACTGCGTCCGGCATCAATGATCTAGAGCCCTCGGAGAGCTCGTCAACGAAACCGACGACGAGCCTGTGAGGTCGGCTAGTCAACGTAACAAAACGCTCATCCCGGACAGCCGTGAAAGAGGGAGGCCCGCGCTTCTCTTTGGCGCGGAGAAGCGCGGGAGATCGGGCTGAGGGGATGACCCGATCGCGCAGCATCAACATGGGAGGGCAACAACGCTGCACGGTTCGAACTTCCAACCGGGCCACTTGTTCCAACTTCAACTGATCCGTTCTGAGTACTCAATCCATGCGTTCGGGGGGCCTTTTTTTGAAGGTAGGCCATGGCGAGTTCTCATGGCGTAGAACGGTTTTTGTCGCAACGGCTCTCTATGAATGCGCGCAAGGACCGCGACGACGACCGTCGCCTGACCGTCATGACAGTGCACGATCAATCCAGCCCAAACGCCGCGGAACAATTGTGCCCGCTCGTGGTTCCGATGGCACGAAGATGGAGGATATGATGACGGACGCCAAACTCGCTGTGGTGACCGGCGCCTCGAGTGGCATCGGAAAGGAACTCGCAAAGCTGTGCGCTAAAGACGGTTACGACCTGATCATCGCCGCCGACGAGCCGGCTATCCGGCAGGCGGCAGAGGCACTTGAGACCCACAATGTAACGGTCGAAGCCATTGAGGCCGATCTGGCGACCGTCGAGGGCGCCGATCGGTTGATCTCCCAGATCGGCGATCGCGATATCGACCTGTTGTTTCTCAATGCGGGACGCGGGCTCGGCAACGGCTTCGTCGACCAGGACTGGCGAAAAGTCCGCCGGATCATCGACACCAATGTCACTGGAACGGTCTATCTGGCGCATGAGCTCGGCGCCAAGATGGCCCGGCGAGGTCGCGGGCGCATCCTGTTCACCGGATCGATCGCCGGCTTCATGCCCGGCACATTCCAGGCCGTCTACAACGGCACGAAGGCGTTCATCGATTCCTTCTCGATCGCGCTCCGCCATGAGCTGAAAGATAGCGGGGTGACGGTCACCGTGCTGATGCCTGGCCCTACGCAGACGCGATTCTTCGAGCGCGCTGAAATGATGGATACCAAGATCGGCACCGATGAAAAGGACAATCCGGCCGATGTCGCCAAAACGGGTTACGAGGCGATGATGGCCGGTGATGAACAGGTCGTCAGCGGTTGGAAAAACAAGCTGCAGGTTGCCGCCGCGCATGTCACGCCGGCAGCCACTTTGGCCGAACAGCACCGTAGGATGGCCGAGCCGGGGTCGGCGTCCAGCGACTGAGCTGATATTTCGCGTCATCAAACGGGCTGGCATTCGCAGAGACCGCATGTGCTGCGCGAGGCAATCTATCGCTGCCGCAAGGCGGCACCATCTCGGTTCCCGGCGTCTGTGTTGGCCTGGTCGATCACATCCCGTTTGGCGGCGATGAATGAGGGACCGGCTTTCCGGATGGGCCAGACGCATACGCAACGCTACCTGGAACCTCTTTTGGCCATGGTCCAGAGCGGCGCAATCGATCCCTCCTTGTGATTACCCACCGGGCCGATCTGAAAGCAGGGCCGGATCTCTACAAGACGTTCCGCGACAATCAGGAGGTTGTGTCAAAGTGGTGATGCGGCCTCACGGCCGAGACGGGCAAAGGCGACCCACACCTCACTGCAATCACAAGGGAACATTCGCGTCGACGGCCGGTTAGGTGCCACTTCCGTAACGGTCACCTGCCGTCAAAGCGAGCCCATGATGAACCACGACCAGCATGACAATGTACCAGACGCAGCGCGTAGACTTGTCGTCGGAAGCATGGCGGGAGGAATTCTCGCCGCTTATGCTTCCACGGCGTCAGCCGATACGGGAACAGTGCCTGCTAAAGCAGGCCCTGCGAGCCCGATGCTCAAACAGAATCCGGTGACGCAATATCACCAGCCGCCTTTCAAGCCACAGGAACAGAAGTGGCCGGGTTTGGCCAGCAAGATGGTGCCGCGCCCGGACCACGGCGAAACGACCTACAAAGGATCAGGCAGGCTTGCCGGCCGCAAAGCGCTGATAACCGGCGGCGATTCCGGTATTGGTCGTGCGGCGGCGATTGCATTCGCGCGCGAGCGTGCGGACGTTGCTTTCGGCTACCTCCCCGAAGAACAGGAAGACGCCGACGAACTGGTGGACCTAATAAAAGCGGCAGGTCAAAAGGCTTGCCGGCGATATCCGCAATTAGGCCTTTTGCAGAAAGCTGGTCGATGAAGCAGCAACGCCCCTCGGCGGTCTCGACATCCTGGTCAGCAACGCTGCCCGCCTCACTCGAGTCAACGGTCCTCAAAAAGGGCCGCCAGGCCCACCGCTCCTTAGGCGTGGTGGGCTTTCAGACTGTCTACAGGAGGAACCAATGGCTGGCGATGAAATAGAAAGAAGGCGACTGCAGATGTTGATCGAACAATATCTCGAGACCCGTAAGCGACGGCACGATTTCGTGTCGATCGCGAATGCCGAACTCGCGATCAAGGCGGTCATGCCGCATTGCCCGGTGTCAAGCGCAGCGTTGGCAGAGATGATAGCCGCTGGCGCCGTCACTTACGGCCTTGGCGTCCTATTCGACGCGAGGCAAACCGAGGGCGAACTGCCCGTCGTTTGATAGGCTCATCGACCTGACCAATCGTCGCGCCGTGGCGAAGTTTCGCCCAGCGCTGGAGTACGCCAGACCGGGAGCATGCCAATCGTGCCGGCCGGATCGCAGGCACTTGCCGGCGACGCCGTCTCGGGCCTGGACCCGAATGTCGTCGCATATCTGATGAAAACCAGTGTCTTTGTGCAGTTACCGGGCTTCTCGTTGGGTTGGCACCGTTCCGCTGTCCTGGTGTCTTGCCAAAGCTGTCGGTTGAACACCGAGCATATTTCGCACGGCCTCGACCAGCGCAGCAGCCCACACGGGTTTTGACAGCATCTTGTGATGACGCAAATCTTGCGGGATGTCGGATGCCGTGTACCCACTGACGAAAACAAACGGAATTCCGCGTTGCGCTAGAAGAGGGACAAGGGCAGCGCTGGTCTCGCCGCCGAGACCAATGTCCAGAACCGCGGCAGATATGACTTCACTCTCGATCAGCTTTTTCGCGCGAGCAACGGACGGCACTGGCCCGGCGATGGCGAAGCCGGCCTCTTCCAGAATTGCGCGGTGCTCCTCCGCGACCAGCCATTCATCTTCGACGATAAGGATACGAGATGCAGTCACGTTTCGCTCTCCCGATGATCAAACGGAAACTCAATCCGCAAGCTCAAACCATCGGAACCGAAAGATGTTTCAAAATTTCCGCCAAGCCGATACTCAATTTCGCCCTTCACCAGCGAAAGACCAAATCCCGTCTTCTCAGGCGGACTGACAGCGGGACCGCCGCTTTCTAACCATTCAAGCTGAAAACCGTGATCCGACGCCGACCAAGTCACGGACACCACGCCGTTTGGCACGGACAAGGCGCCATATTTTCCAGCATTCGTGGCAAGTTCATGGATCACCATGCCAAGCGACAGGCCCTGCTGAGGCTTGAGCCGAATGTCCTCGCCTGTGGTGTTGATGCGTTCCAGCCCGAACGGCTCGACTTCCTGCCGCACGATTTCCTCGACCGAGACCTCTTTCCAGCTTTCGCGCGAGAGCACTCCGTAGGCCCGCGCCATGGCGCGCAGGCGACCGATGAGCGCTTCGGCGAAAGCCTCCGAAGAGGGAGCATTTTTCAGGGTCTGACTGGCAATGCTGACCGTAACAGCCAGCATGTTCTTGACCCGATGGTTGAGTTCCGAGATCAATACCCGCTGGTGGGCTTCGGCTTCAGCCATGGTCGTCACATCGACAAAGGTCACCACCACGCCCTGGATTTTCCGCGCGCTGTCGCGGTAGGGGATCAGCCGCACGAGATAGTGGATGCCGTTGCTATCGCGCGGCAGCTGGTGCTCGATCATCTCGCCGGCCCTGAAAACCTGGGCAATATGGTCGCGCAGGTGCGGATAATCGAGCCGGCTGGCAAGATCGGTCAGCGGTCTTCCGATGTCGGTCGGCAGCAAGTTGAAGAACGAAGACGCCGCCGGCGTGAAGCTGCGGATAACCAGCTTGGTATCGAGAAAAACAGTCGCGATCTGTGTGCTCTCGAACAGGTTCTTCAGATCGCTGTTGGCACGATCGAGATCCTCGATCTTGGAAACCAGTTCGGCATTGATGGTGTTCAATTCCTCATTGAGGGACTGCATTTCTTCCTTGGAGGCCTCGAGCTCCTCATTGGAGGACTGGGCCTCTTCGTTGACCGAGACGAGTTCCTCATTGGAAGATTTCAACTCCTCCAACGCGGTCTCATATTCTTCGATCGTCGATTGCAGGCGCTCGCGCGTATCGCGGAGCTCGCGTTCGAAATCAGCAATCCCAGATGCCACCGGCTGTCGAACCTTTAGAGCCTCCAGCCGCGGCTGCGGCTGGCCCACCGGCTCGAACAGGACGAGAAACAGCGGCTCGCCGCTGCCGCGATCAGTCAAGGGCTCGATCGTCAATGTGACGAATTGGACACGATCTTCATCTTCTTCAATGGCTATCGCTTCGCGCACAACCGTGCGCCGGCCCTCGGCGGCTTCCCGCAAAGCGCCGCGCAATTCCAGACGCAGGCCGCTGCGTGCCATTGTGAGCAATTGTCTGCTCGGCACCCCTTGCGGCGGCTCGAGATATTTGCCGGTTCGGACCGAGTAATAGACGACATCTCCATCACCATTGACGACGACGTGAGCCGGAGCGAAGCGTTCGAGAACCTGCGCTTCAACGGTTTGCCTTAGGGAATAAGACAAGCCGCGGCGGGCATGTGTGTCATTGGCGCTGGAAAAGTTGGTTGCAGGCGCAGCATTCAACAAGATCGGCAGCCGCGGCGGCGCCGAATGTTCTCGTGCCTTGAAGATCCGTTGTTTCTTGTCGACCGGTGCAAACAGGTCGGCATGCTGGCTTATGCTTTCGGAGGTGCCAAGGAACAGATAGCCACCGGGCTTCAGCGAATAGTGGAAGGTCGGAATAACCTGCTTTTGCACATCGGGGCCGAAATAGATCAGGAGGTTCCGGCACGACACCATGTCCATGCGCGAGAAGGGTGGATCGCGGATGACGCTGTGCGCCGAGAAGATGCAGAGATCACGTACGCTCTTGCTCAAGATGAAACTTGTGCCGTCATTGCTGAAGAAGCGTTCGCGACGTCCAGGCGAAACGCCCGCAAGCAATGACTCCGGATAGCGCGCCGAACGTGCGATGCCCAGCGCCGCGTCATCGATGTCCGTGGCGAAAATCTGGATGCGCGGCACAGCCGAAAGTGTATCCATATGCTCGCGCATCAGCATTCCGATCGAGAAGACTTCCTCGCCGGTTGCGCAGCCGGGCACCCAGACGCGGATCGTATCGTTGGCGTCCTTGCCTTCGAAAAGTTTGGGGATGACGGTTTCTTCCAGGGTCTTGAAAGCGTCCGTGTCGCGGAAGAAATTTGTCACGTTGATCAGCAGGTCGCGAAACAGCGACCGCACTTCCTCCGCATTTGAACGAAGCAACTCTATATAGGCATCGATCGCGGTGTTCTGTGTTATTTGCATGCGTCGCCTGACGCGACGCAAGAACGTCTTGGCCTTGTAGCCCGAGAAATCATGTCCCGAATGGCTGCGCAGGATCGCGTAGATTTCCTCCTGGCCCTTGCGGAGTTTCAAAGCACTGGCCTTGCCATCGTCAGCTTCAAGCTCGTCGAGCAGTTCAAAGCTGTGGGCAAATTCCATGAGTTTCGCACCCATCTCATCGGCTGGGATGGCGATATCGATCAGACCGGAACTGATCGCGCTGCGCGGCATGTCGGGATTGCTCGGACCCGACTCGTCGGAGAGTTGCGCCAGCGTCAGGCCGCCATGCTCCTTGATTGCCTTGATGCCCAACGTACCGTCGGAATCGCCGCCCGACAGGACGACGCCGACGGCGTATTCGCCCTGATCCTCGGCCAGCGCGCTGAAAAAGATATCGATGGGCTTGCGCTCCCTGGACACCGAATTCGGTTGGCGCAGCTTTAGGCTGGAATTTTCAATGGTGAGGATCGCGTTGTGCGGCATCACGTAGACGGTGTCAGGATGGATATCCATTGCATCTTCAGCGACACGAACCGGAATTCCGGTGTAAAGCGCAATCACTTCGTGCAGCAGACTTTCCCGTTCCGGGCTGAGATGCGTGACGATCACGAACGCCATCCCGCTCGAAGACGGCATCCCGCGAAAAAATCCCTCCATGGCGGCAATGCCGCCCGCAGAGGCGCCGATACCGACTATGGGGAACCTCGGCAGCTTTTGCATCAATTGTCCTGCTTCAGTGAAATGCAACGCGGCAGCGCTGATTTCGATCCCAATGTGTAAACCGTTCCTGGTCGAATTCCCATCCCGCACCGCCGATAGCCACGGAACCGATGGACGCGATCGCCGTTTAAGGCCCGGAGGGCTGCTATGTTATTAGGCATGCGAATTCTGCTCGTCGAGGACGAATTCTTGCTGGCAAGCGAACTTGCCTCCTATTTCAGCGATTGTGGGGCGACCGTTTTGGGGCCGGTGTCGTCAGTCAGCCGGGCTCGACGATATATCGATTCAGCGGATGGGGCGGTGCTGGACATCGACCTCAACGGTGAGACTGTTTTTCCCCTCGCCGATGAGCTGACGGACAGAGGCATCCCGTTCGTATTCTTCTCCGGAAACGATCAGATCACCCTGCCGGAGCGGTTCCGGTACACCCAAAACCTCTCCAAGCCGGCCGGGTTCAGGACGGTTGCCGGGATCCTCGCCGCGCAATCAACAGCGCTTGGCGAAGACAACGTTTTCCGCGCTCTTCCAAAACTGAGGCTGTCCGCGCGGCTGCTGCTGGGCGACCCACAGGCGGCCGATCGCCTCGTCGAACGGACATTGAAGGCGGCGCTGGAGGAGCGGTTGTCGACGCGGCATGACCTTCCCTTGAGCGAATGGCTCAATACGCTCATGGAGGAGGTGCTCCGCAACGACAGGTCTGGAATCATGAATTAAGATTGTCCGATGGTTTGCCGCAGGCCGTCTGTCGACCGCCCCCGCCACGGTACCCCTCCCCCAAGAGCGCTTCGCTTCGTCTTGCAAATACGGCCGCATTCCTGCTAGAAATCGTCGTGGCCAAACCTCCGCAAACCAAACCTGACTCATTCCGCGATCCTGTTGAGGGCGACGCACTCGCAGCGCTGCTCGACGAAATCGCGGAAGAGGAAACACCTGAACGGCTGTTGAAGCTCGCCCTTGAGCTGCAGCAGCAACTGCTGTTGTCAAAGCAGCTGAAAAACCCCAACTGAACGGCCTGCAGCTAGGCATCTTGATTTGCCTCGAGTTCCACGATGGCGTCATCGCCTCGTTCGCCAGACCCCTGGTGCGGTAATCTTTCAGCGCTCGATGTGGGCGAAAGCCCAGTCTCAATAGCTCAGCCGTTCTGCGCCCAGAAAGCCCTGATCCCATCATGGCGCCGATGAGACGACCTGGAAAATCAGGGCCGACTTGGGTCGCAGCCCGAGGTCGATCATTGCTGCCCTGGCATCTCGGTATTTTCTTGCGGGCTCTTTTTGACGCCGGCCGCGGGTGATGTCTCGGCGGGGGCATTGCCGCCTTGGTTCTGTTCCGGGGTGCGCTTTACCGGCGATGTCTGCCACGATCCGCCTGAAAGGGGTATGAACACAAAGAAGGCTAGCAGGGCGACGAAGATAACAGCCGCAATGACGACGCCCCACCCGAGTACATTTCGGGTGCCACGCTGTTCTTCCTTCCGGGACACATGCTCCGTCATCACTGGACTCCTTTGTGTCATTCGATGAGATACAAATTTATCGTGCAGATCGACCGCACGGTCTGCTCTTCCCCGACGCGTTCCGCCGGCACAGCCGAAGAAGCTGAAGCTAATCTTCTCCAGCTTTTCGGCTGCCTGGTTTGGCGGCCCGCTTTGGCGCTTTCGGCACTGTCGGTTGCCGCTCGGGTGCAGGCGGATTGATCGCCTCGTGCGCCAAACGGGCTTTGCGCAATCGCGCCGTTTTCTCTTCCCGCGCTTTGCGCTCGGCTTCCATTACTCCTTGTGCGTAGAGGGTGGCTCGTGCGTCTCTGTCGTTTGCGGATCCACTGGCCGCCATAGTCAGCCCTCCGCCTTGTAATTTCTTGCTTCCTTCTTGGCGCCGGCTTTGCCGTGCTCGGCTGCAAGCTCTTTGGCCTGCCCGGGTGACACGTCGGTGGCTTCGGCCAACTTGATTGCCTCTTGTTCAGAGAGATCTCTGTCCTTTCGCGTGGGGTTCCTTGTCATCGCAGATCTCCTATCAGAGCCCAAACGACCGGACCGGCGGTGTGTTCCCTGGGACCTTCGATAGTCCACCGATTGAGGCGGGCTATCGCGCTTCCGTCAAACGAGCGAAAAGGTTCTGATGCGGACGGACAAGATACACGATCAGCTTCAAGGCCTTTCGAACTGCTAGGCAAGCCGGGTTATGGCCGGGCTATGACCGTGTGGGAACGCGTGACACACGGACGGGTTCAGGCATCGATGCCAGGCGCTAGTTCTCACCCGCGAGCGTGGCGAGAAATGACCGCCGCCATTCTGCTGCGTCATTGCGCGTGATGCGCTTGAGCAGTGCACTATGCCTTGCAATTCTTTCCTCAAGCGGCATCGCGAGCGCTTTTGCGATCGCATCGGCAACCTCGTCGACCGCATACGGGTTCACGATCAAGGATTCGGCAAGTTCTTCGGCCGCACCTGCAAAGCGCGACAACACCAGCACTCCGGGATCGGCTTCGTCCTGCGCGGCTATGTATTCCTTGGCGACGAGGTTCATTCCGTCACGCAGGGGCGTGACCAATCCGACCTGGCTAGCGCGCAACAGGCCAGCAAGCCGAGAGCGTGATACGGCACGGTGGATGTAGCGGATCGGGGTCCAAGCCAAATCCGCGTATCTTCCGTTGATCGCGCCGGCGGTTGCCTCAAGCTGGGCCCGGATGTCGGCATAGGCGCTGACCTCCTCGCGCGTCGGCGACGCAATCTGCAAATAGGTTGCCGCTCGCTCGTGTTCCGGATGCCTTTCCAAAAGACGAGCGAAAGCCTGCATGCGGCCGGGGAGACCCTTGGAGTAGTCCAGCCGATCGACGCCGATGATTTGCTTGAGGCCCAGAATCTGGCGGCGCATGGAATCGATCTGCACATCCTCCGCCGCCTCATTGGCCATGCGTGCGATTGAATCGACGTCGATGCCTATCGGAAAACACCTCGATAACACCGTGCGGCCGTTCATCTCAGCCGAACCATTGATATCAAAAGTAGTGGAGTTGGCCGCCTGCACTGAGCGCCGGAAATTCCCCACGTCCGTTTCGGTCTGGAACCCCACGACGTCATATTGAAGCAGGTCATCGATGAGTTCTTTATGATCGGGCGTGGCTACAAACAGGTCAGGCGGCGGGAACGGTATGTGAAGAAAAAACCCGATCCGATTCCGGACTCCCAGCCGCCGCAACTGGGCGGCCAAGGGGATAAGGTGGTAGTCGTGAACCCACACCAGGTCGTCGTCGCCCGACAGCAGTCCTGCGAGCGCCTTCGCGAACCGCGCATTGATCTGCCGGTAAGCCTGTAGAAACTCTGCCCGGTGGTTCACGAGGTCCAGTCGGTAATGAAAAAGCGGCCACAGCGTGCTGTTGGCATAGCCATTGTAATAGAGCGAATACTCCTCATACGGCAGGGTAAGCGCAGCTGTCTCGATCTTTCCCACGCGTTCCAAGCGGATCAGCGGTTCGTCGCTCGCGGCGTAGTCCTGATACTCGGCGCTTGCTCCTAGCCATAGGCCTCCACGCTCGGCCAACGCATCCCCGATGCCTACAGCAAGTCCGCCGGCTTGCAGATCGCGAATGTTCCCCAGCCTGTTCGAGACGACAACCAGACGACGCGGGATGGCGCGATCGCCCGTTAGCTCAGCCTCCCCACCTACGGCGTCGCGCTCAAGGGGATCACCAACCGTTTGCGAGGCCTCGTTGAGAATTTCGTCCGGTCGCTGCAACAAGAGCAAATCCTGAGCGTGAAGATTCGCTTGGGGAACGGTCCGCGCGTGCGATTGTTCCCGACGTAAGTGTCCAGCCGGATTCGCTGGTTCTCGGCCCGCTCGGGCGCCTTTTTCAGCGGCTCTCGCAGGATCGTCGTCGGACGCACCGGTGATGAGGCCTTGATCCAGCATGCCGAGCAGCCGTGGCTTTGGCGACGGCCGGACTTACCGCTTTGGTATTCATGCTGCCGGATCTCCTGCCCTGTCATATCAACTCCCCACCTTGGCAAAAGCGTCAACTGACCAAACCGTCAGTCCACCTCGATTACCTTGCGCGTCGGCTTTCGTTGACGGGGCGGCGGCTTTACCGCTGCGGGCGCGGGCGGGGTCTGCGCTATCGATGCCTCCAATAACTGTCGCTGTTCTCTAAGCCGCGCCGTCTTGGCTTCCCTGGCATGCCGCTCCGCTTGCAACAGCAACTTGGCTTCTCGATCCGCCCTCTCGATCTTTTCCCTGTCGATGCGTCGTGTTTTCAAGGTCGCCTCCTTTGGTCAGACGGCGAACAAAGTGCGGACCTGAAAAAATGTTCCCAACAAATTAAGGCCTGACCTGCCTCAAATGATATTGACGAGCAGCCCGCCGGTTGCGCGTCTGCGGCTCTCTGACGTCCAAAGGAACTGCTTGCCGTCCGCGGCGTTACGCCACCACGCTGGCCGGAAGATTACCATGGACGACAAACCCCGAACGACGATCAGAAAACCGGCCCGGATTGATCGAGGGCGTTGCTTTTGCGGAGCCATCACAGCTGAATTCAGTGGCGATCCCTTTTGGATTTGTTTCGACCACGACGATGACTGCCGACGAGCGATCGGCAGCCCACTGACGATCTGGATTGGCTATCGTCCAGATCAGGTCGATTGGCTCGGCCCAAAACCAAAAACATTCTCGAAAACCAGGGGCGTCGTGCGCTCCTTCTGTTCGGAATGTGGCACCTCGATTGGGTACACCGATGAAGGCTTGCCAAACGAGTTCTACATCTCGATCGGATTCATGGACGCGCCCGAGAAGTTCCATCCCCAAGCTCAAGCCTATTGGGAAATGCGACTGCCGTTTATCAGGATGGATGACGGTTTGCCTCGCGTCGAGGGCTACACCCGGGCGCGCGACCCCGCCCTGGGCAATCCCAGAGACCGGTGAGGCAGGAGGTTGGACTTTGGGCCTCGTACCTGCAAGCCAGCGCGAACCGACGTCGTCATGCGGCGAGCTTTGCTGAACCGATCCGTTTGATGGCGATGCTGATCGACCGTTCGCCATCGTCGTAGTCGGCCCAGGCGACGGTCTTTTTCAGGTGGCCCGGAACCGTGCGAACGGTGTATTTTTTCGGATCGAGATCCGCCTTCACCTGACTCCAGGTCAGCGGCATGGATACAGTCGCGCCTTCCCTGGCGCGAGGGGAGAGAGGGGCGACGGCTGTCGCCATGCGATCATTCCTGAGATAGTCGAGAAAAATCCGGGATGTCCGCAGCTTCTTGGCCATGTTGACGAGGTAGAGATCCGGGCTATCTGCCGCCATCTGGATGCAGACGGCCTTTGCGAAGGCCTTGGCCTCGGCCCATGTCGTCTTGCTGCGTTCGGCCGCCAATGGCGTCACGACATGCAAGCCTTTGCCCCCCGTGGTTTTGCAGAAGCTCACCAAGCCCAGATCTTCGAGACGATCGCGCATTTCCTTGGCTGCCGCGACCACCTTCGCAAAAGGGACTTCCGGACCGGGGTCAAGGTCGAAGACAAGTCGGCCAGGTATTTCGGGATGACCCGGCTGGCAATTCCAGGGGTGAAGCTCAAGGCCGCCTATCTGGGCGATCGCGGCCAGACCCTCGACGCGGTCGATTTGCAGATACGGTTTGTGATCGCCGAAGACTTTTACCAGTTCCAGCAGATTGGATGTGCCTGGCATTGCGTGGCGCTGGAAAAACTGCTCGCCGGCGTAGCCATCCGGCGCGCGCACGAGTGAACAGGGACGACCTTTGATATGTCTGATCATCCAGGGGCCAACGGTCTCGAAATATTCTGCAAGATCGAGCTTGTCGACGGGCTGACCGTCGCCGGCATTCGGCCAAAGCGGCTTGTCCGGCTTGGAAATGATGACGCCCATGACAACCGGGCTTTTTCCTGTCTTGCCAGTCACCTTGGCAGGGTCGGCAATCGGCGTCTCTTGAGGATCAGCTGGACGCTCGGCCTCGACGTCTTTTGCGGGCTTGTCTTCACGCAGGCCTTTGAAGGCGGCCTGCCGGATATTGCCACCCCCGGTCCAGCCGGCGAACTCGATTTCCGCGACCAATTCCGGCTTCGTCCAGAAGACGGTTGAATTCCTTTTCGGTGCGCCATCGCCGGTAAACGGCGACGTCGCGGCTTTCATCTCCTGCAGCCTGGGCATCAGCTGCTTGACCTTTGCCTCGCTGAATCCGGTCCCCACACGGCCGATATAGGCGAAATGTTCACCGCGATTGACGCCGACGAGCAATGACCGGAATTTGCCGTTGGTCGTCGACCAGCCGCCGATGACCACCTCATGCCCGGCGCGGCATTTCGATTTGGCCCAGGTGTCGGTCCTCCCCGAAACATAGGTTGCATCGGCCCTCTTGGAGACAATCCCCTCAAGCGAAAGGCGACAGGCAGAACGCAGCACCGCGTCGCCGCCATTGCTGAAGTGCTCGACATAGCGGATGAGATTTTGCGCGCCGCGATCGACTTCGCCGAGCATCTCGCTCAGACGTTCCTTCCGTTGTGAGAGAGGCATCTTTCGCAGATCGACGCCATTAGCGAAGAGCAGGTCAAAAGCAAAGTAGATCAGGTCTTTCGTCCGGCGCTCCGACAGCGCCGCCTGCAGTGCGGCAAAATCGGGCGCGCCGTTCTCGTCAAGCGCTACGATTTCGCCGTCGATGATGACGTTGGGGAGGCTGGCGGCCTCCTTTGCGATGGCGCCAAATTTCTCCGTCCAGTCAAGACCCTTGCGGGTCTTAAGGGCGATGTCCTTGTCTTCCACGCGCAACTGGACGCGATAACCGTCAAACTTGATTTCGTGAACCCAGTTCGTCCCGGCCGGCGGCCGGGAAAGCGTTGCGCAAAGCTGTGGTGGGATGAAGTCGGGCATCTTCGCCGCTGAGGCACCAGCGGCTCGCTTCGGCCGCGGAGCAGGCTTTGCCGACTTGGCGGCGCGCTTGTCGGCATGGCCGCGCTTGCTGTCCCAAACGGCATCCGCATCGGCCAACGATGAACCTTTCATCATGAACGGCTTCGGACCTGCCCCCTTCCCCGCTGCAATCCTCTCCATGCTCCGACCCGAGGCGACGGATCGATCCTGAGCCAGCACCGCATCGCCATTGCCCTCTGTCGCGTATTTGTCGCGGTGTTTTATCAGCAGCCAGTTGGTCCGCTTCCCGCCATTGCGGTCATGCTTCATGCGCACGAGGACGAAGCTTCCATGCAGGCGCTTGCCCTGCAGCGTGAATTTCAGGTCGCCTTTTTCCAACGCCTTTTCGGGAGACATGGCGCCTTCCGGTTCCCAATATCCGCGATCCCACAACTGCACCGTGCCGCCACCATATTGTCCTTTGGGAATTGTGCCTTCGAAGTCGCCGTACTCCAGCGGGTGGTCCTCAACCTCCACGGCAAGTCGTTTGTCGTGAGGATCCAGTGATGGACCTTTGGTCACAGCCCATGATTTGAAGACCCCGCCAAGCTCGAGGCGAAGATCATAGTGCAGCCGCGTGGCCGCGTGTTTTTGGATGACGAACCGGAGTCGGTTCGAACCCGCAATCGAGCTTTCGCCGCTGGGCTCTTTCGTCTTCGCGAAATCCCTTTTGGCCCGGTAGGTTGAAAGCTCGCCCGTTTTCATGGAAGTGCCCCGACTAATGACGCAACGCCGGGACTCAACGCAGTGGGTGAGATTTGGTTCGGTTCATAGCCGAGACGACGCCGACGCTGCTTTTCCGCTCAGAGTGGCATCGGCGTCAAATGAGGCCTTCACGGAGACTACAGGTGTCGTCACCGCTGACGTTAAGGTTCCTTGGTTTGCCCAACCATTTTGCAAGCTCTGAAAATGGTGGGATGTCCAGTTCGCCTTGCGCGTTGTTTGCGATCTGCAGAAGCCGGATCGGGAAGCAGATCGCGTCACGGTTGGCCGGTGACATGTCTTCGTAGGTCCGCTCGTCACCTGTCATGGACGCCTCTGCCTTTCGCAGGGCGGTATCGATCTCGTCAATTGACAGCAGACCTTTGTGAACGAGCAGGTTGTTGATTGACGCGACCGCCATCATCAACCCTTCAAGCTGAAGATTGGCAACGTTCATGGCTTGACCGTGTTTCCGCCGCCCGGCCTCGCCGGGGCGTTCTGGCCATCGGATTGGTGCGTCTTGTCATCCACCTCATTGACTGGCCGCGTCAGACCGACCCCACTCTTGGGTTTCTTGTTGCCGGCCGCATCCTGAGAGAACGCATCCGAAGGATCAGGACCTGTTCTAGCCGGGTACTTCGTTGCGCCGGTCTCGCGACGGTTTTCATTATCAGGCATTTTTGATCACTCCAATCGGATGACCGATAACCATTACGAGCCCGGCGAGTTCCGGCGCCGCATGGAACATTTCTGGCCGTTCGTGCAGAGACAAGCGGGCGTGTCTCGGCAATCGCGCCTCGCGCACTGGCGGCAGGTCTCGCTTTCGTTGCCGACAGCACTAGGTTGCTCGTGAGGCAAAAGGAATTCCCCATGCGGGTGGCACGCGAAGCCTGGGTTCTTGGCAAGGAGAGCATCCTCGGATTCATCAACGACAATGCCCTCAGCCACGGTGCGGCGATGGCGTTCTATGCCGTTACGTCCCTGGCCCCGATCTTGTTGATCGTTGTTGCGATTGCTGGACTTGTCTTTGGGCATGAAGCAGCTCAACTCGCTCTGTCGGCCGAAATCGCAGGCGTGATGGGATCGCAAACCGGCGACCTTCTGCGCAGCACCATCGAAAGCGCTTCTCACAGAACCGCCGGCACTGTTGCCACCTTGGTGGGCATCGTCACCCTCTTCGTGACAGCCTCCGGGGTGTTTGGCGAAATGCAGCTTTCGCTCAACACAATCTGGAAGATTGACCCACCACCCATGTCTGTGTCGCGATTGGTGCGGGCGCGGGCGGCCAGCCTGGGTCTGGTTGCAGCGTTGGGATTTCTACTGCTTGTGTCGTTGGCGGCGAGTGCCGCCATTTCCGCGCTTGGCGCTGTCATCAACGCCCATCTGCCGTTCGGCACGATCATTCTCGCGTCGATAAACGGCATTGTATCATTCGTGCTGATTTCCGCTCTGTTTGCCGCGATCTTCAAGATCCTGCCGGACCGGTCGCTCGCTTGGCGCGATGTCGCAATTGGCGCGGCAGTGACCGCTTTGCTCTTCACCATCGGCAAGTCGCTGATTGGCTGGTATATCGGAACCAGCGCGATCGCATCCTCCTATGGCGCGGCGGGTGCACTGCTGGTCGTGCTGCTTTGGGTTTACTATTCGTCTGAGATATTCCTGCTCGGCGCCGAGTTCACGCGGGCCTATTCCGTCCGTCTCGGCAGTCGGTCCGACCTTCAACCGATAGTGGAGGCAGAGAGCCCGTCGCGACAGACATCGAACCCTGGGCCAACCATCCAGCGCGAGGTGCAGGCCTGGATTGTGATCACGGGTTTGCTGACCTTCGTGGCGACACGGGTCTGGCCATCGCGGCGATCTTAGCTGCTTCCCACCAATTCTGTTTCTTTGGAACGCAACCCGGACACCGGAATTGCATAGGAACAGGAGGTTGCCCATGCCAAAATTCCGCTTTGAGACGACAGTATCCGGCCAGACTACCGCTCTCGAGGAAGAGCTAGCGAGTGCGGAGATGGCCAGTCCGAGAGCAATAGAGATGGCGCGCGTAGCGGTGGCGGCGGATCCTGGGTCAGGAACCAAGCAATCGGGATCGACTATCAAGGTCTACGATGAAGCCGGATACCTGGTCGCCACAGTCAATTTTTCCGACGTGTTGCCGAGTGATCCGGACGCCGGACAGCATGGGATTGGCGACGCGGTTGTCGAAGAACCGGGTGTGATGCGGTCTGGCTGACCCGTGGTAGATCAGGGTTTCACGTTTCGCTCACGCGATCCCCGGCACGGCAATTCGCTGAGAACGCGAGGTCCTCGCCCATCGTCAGATGCTAGAGCTGAGATTCGATCGGGAGGTGACGGACGAAGACCGCCAGGATACGGCGAAAAAATCCGGCTTCTGGTTCATGCGTATAGTCCTGAATCTTGCCTTCGCCGCATCCATGCCAATGCAGAACATTGTGCTTCAGTTCGAGCCGATAGCTTGTTTCCGGAGAGATCTCTGATTGGAATCGATGCCGCAGCTCGGCGACCAATTTCGGATCCTCAAACAGCACGCCCATTTCCGAATTCAAGGACACTGACCGTGGATCGAAATTGAAGGAACCGACGAAACCGATCTTGTCGTCGACGGTGAAAGCTTTCGTATGCAGACTGGCGCCCTTCGAGCCAAACACCGAGATTGCCGAGCGCCGGTTGAACGGCTGAAGCTCGAAAATTTTGACGCCATTCCTCAGCAGCCGCTTGCGATAGTTTGCGTAAGCGCCATGGACTGCGGCGACGTCTGTGGCGGCCAGGGAGTTGGTCAGAACCGAAACGTCAACACCGGCGCCGACAAGGTCCAGCAAGATCGCTGTGCCCCTTTTGCCGGGAATGAAATAGGGCGACACAATCTCCAGACACCCGCGCGTCGACTGGATGATGGGACGCAGCTCTTTCATAAGCCAGTTGCGACGTCTCCAACCACGAACCTTCTCCGGCGGATCGGAAATGACCCGCACGCCATCCACCCAATGAACGTCGTTGCTGGCCGCAATAAACTCTGTGATCGAGCCCCGGTTGCCGATGCCGTTCAAGAATTTGGGATCGGGGCCGGTATCGCTTCCTTCAAGCCATTTGGCATGCTCATGCTCAGCCACTGATCCCAAGGTTTTGATTGGCTTGGCTTCATTGCAAGCCCAGAAGGCATCGAATATCGCCGCGGTTTGCCGTACCGCAGGCCCCAGGAGCAGCAGATCGAGGTCCCGGAAATTGGTTTCTGCCGCATCGAAATAGGCATCGCCAACATTCCGACCGCCGACAATGGCAAATTTGTCGTCAACGATCCAAGCCTTGTTGTGCATCCGTCGCGTCAATGCAAAGAGCCGCAACAGCACTTCCACACCACGCATGATCCGACCGCGCCTGATACCGCTCGGATTGAACAACTTCAATTCGATGTTTGGATGGTTGTTCAGCGCCAGATATGCCGCATCATTTTTACGCGGATTGACGTCGTCAAGGAGCATGCGCACCCGAACACCGCGCTCAGCAGCTCGAAAAACCTCGCGAAGCAGCAAGCGGCCGGTGTGATCATCATGCCAAAGGTAATACATCAGGTCGAGACTGCGCTCAGCGCTCCTTGCCGCCAGCACGCGCACGGCGAAAGCGTCATAATTGTCCGAGACAAGCAGCAAGCCGCTCTTGCCGGCCTTGATGTTGTCGTCTGCGGTTCGCGAAAGCGATACGTCCATGAAAATTGCCACCTTTGGACGGCGCTCGCGCCATCCCGCTTAAATCATAGCTAGAACCATTCTGAGGTATTCTGGTTGCATACGCAGCGTCCAATCACCCAATTCCTGGATGCAAGCGGGGCCCAGCAATCAAGCGGCTGCAGAGCGGTAAGGAGGCTTGAGAGGCGTTGCCCCGACTGCTCTGCTGCCGCCGCGGAACTTGCTTCTCCTGTAGTGCCAGGCCCTCAGACCGCACGACCGTTGGCGGGAGCCCGATGGCGTGCGCCCCGCCGCGGCTCTTCGACGAGAATGACGTGGTCGTTGTTCTCAGTGAAGCGCAGGACCCTTTAAATTTAGATATCTCCATTATCCCGGAACCGGGTTCGGGTTTCCGAGTTAAGAAAATGCTCGCGACGGGCAATTTTCAACAGAGGAGACGGCACAATGCCCACTGCCAAGAAAGCCAATGGCAACAACAAGGACCTGGAGGACCTTTTCCTCGATGGCCTCAAAGACATCTACTATGCCGAGAAGAAAATTCTGAAAGCCTTGCCGAAGATGGCCAAAGGCGCATCCGAAGAGCAAGTTTCGGCAGCATTCGAGAAGCACCTCGCTGAAACCGAGGGGCAGGTCGAACGTCTGGAGGAGGTCTTCGAGATTCTCGGCGCGGCCGCGCGCGGCAAAACCTGCCCGGCGATCGACGGCATCCTGGAGGAAGGATCTGAAATCCTTCAGGAGTACAAGGGTTCGACTTCGCTCGATGCAGGGCTCGTCGGTGCCGCGCAAGCCGTAGAGCACTATGAGATTGCCAGGTATGGAACCCTGATTGCCTGGGCTACGACGCTCGGCAAGGATGACGTGGTTGCGCTCCTCAATGCGACACTTGAGGAGGAGAAGGCCACCGACGAGGCGCTGACTGCCCTCGGTGAAGCCGGCGTCAACGAACGAGCGGCAGAACGGAAAGCGGCTTGATTGATCGCCTACCCAACCGCCTCGGCGACCTATGTGCCGAGGCGGTCCCGGGAGATGAAGGACATGATCACGCATATCTACAAAGGACTGGAATGTTTCCTGCTTGAGTGTTCGGCCGCGCTGGTCAGGCGCCGCGCCCTTGGTGGTTCGCGCAGCGATCCTCGGCAGTTGCGAGAACAGCGCAGAGATGAGTTCAGGGCCCGCAAAGTCGCCGAATGAGCGCCAAGATGGAGAGTCGGATGGGCTTCTTTGGAAAATATTTCTCAGGACTGTTGAGCAAGAAATCGACTGACGGCAAGGGGAGCGGCGATATGCGTAAAGCTACCGGCGCGGGTCCGGCGATTGCCGCGCATTCCAAAGATGCAAAGACATCCGCTGCTTCCGGTCAAAGCACCAATGCTTCGAGCAAAAATGCAGATGGACGATGACAAAAGGCAAGATTTGGCTACCGACTCTATGTCGCATCGAAGCGGCGCAAAGACGTTAAATCGTCGAGATGACCCGCATCGCAACCTTCAACGTCAATGGCGTCAACAGCCGACTGCCAGTGCTTCTCAAGTGGCTTGGCGAAACCGGCTATGACATCGTCTGCCTTCAAGAACTGAAGACCTCTGACGAAAAATTTCCCGTCGATGCGATTAGAAACGCCGGCTATGGCGCAATCTGGCACGGACAGAAGTCCTACAATGGCGTGGCAATCCTCGCTCGCGGGATTGAGCCGCTGGAACGTCGTCGAGGTCTGCCGGGCGATCCCGACGATTCGCACAGCCGCTACATCGAGGCAGATGTGAATGGGCTTGTTGTCGGCTGCCTGTATTTGCCCAATGGCAATCCAGCGCCGGGGCCGAAGTTCGACTACAAACTTCGCTGGTTCCGACGTTTGATCACCTATGGCCAGGTGCTGCTCGGCTATAGCTCACCGACCATCCTGTGCGGCGACTATAACGTCGTTCCAGGCCCGATCGACGCGGCGGTGCCGGGGCGCTGGGTTGGCGATGCCGTTTACTTCCCCGAGAGCCGGAGCGCGTACGCCGAAATGCTTGCTCAGGGCTGGTTCGATGCGGTTCGTCGCATTCATCCAGAAAAAGGAATTTACACCTATTGGAACTTCTCCTACCGCGGCGGGTACGATCGGAGTTCCGGGCTCCGGATGGACCATCTCTTGCTGAGTTCATCCCTATTGGATCGCCTGAAGAATGCCGGAGTAGATGCCGAAACGCGTGCATGGGACAAGCCGAGCGATCATGCGCCAGCCTGGATAGAACTTGATTGAGCTTCCTCGGCAAGGAGCCTGAAGACCTGGTGGCGCTCCTTCGTGATTAGATTTGGCCGCATGTAGGCGTTGCGGCGTGGTGGTGGAACCATGGCCCAGTTCAGCCACGTCGACTTCGGAGGAATGTCACAATGGTCCTCCGGCATGACGATGGTCGGCGACATGTTCAATGACAGCCTCAAGGCGAAGCTCAACGCTATCGCGGCGGAGCTCTCGTCCCACCTGCTCGATCATCCCGCCATGGCCCACGCCGGCTCATGGTGGCCTGAGGAGTTTGGGAGCCCGTCTGCCGCTGGTTCTCAAAACAATATGCGCTACGCAGCGTTTCCTGAGCGAAGCCGCCTGGTCATCGACGATCATGGAAAGATGGAGATTTATGACACAGGCGACCATCGCATATCCGGTGTTTCGCAGAGCCAGAGCACGGACTCCACCCTGACCTTTGTCAGCCAGCACGGCGTGGTCCGCGTATCTGATCTCAAGCGCGTATCTGCGACGTAGGGCAGGCCGCTTCCATGCAGACAGTCACGCTCATCGGCTATCTCGCGACCGTCTGCTCGATGAGCAGTTTCACCCCGCAAGCCTGGAAAATCATCAGGACACGAGAGACAAGCGGCATCTCCGCACCGACGTATGCCATCACTGTGTTGGGGTTCGCCTTGTGGCTGGCCTTCGGCATCATGAAGGCAGAGTGGCCGATCATAATCACGAATGGCGTTTGTCTCCTGCTGTCAGCGTTCATTCTCACAATGACAGTCCTGCCGCAGGCTGAGAAAGATGCAGTTGCCAAGGCTTTCGACCCCGACGACTAAATTAACGCTTCCAACTTTTCAGCAGCGGACCTTGGCTGCCATATGCAGGATCCTTGCGCGGACGCCCCACGCTGGGGATGGTTGCGAGCGCATCGCTATGCTGATCCTTGCTCCTACATTTGTCATAATTCCCAAACGGAGGATACGCGCCGACAACCAAAAAATCATCGGATGCCGAGAGGCATTGGTGCCCGGTGCCTGCCGGGAGGACCGCGACGTCACCGGCCTTCAGCGACAGCGTTCGTCCTTTCTTGCCGCCAAACCGGACTTCAGCATTTCCGCGCGCAATTCCCAGAACCTCGTGTATTTGCGAATGATAGTGAACGTAATCATAGATGCCGTTTCGCCAGCTATCGCCCCATCCGTTTGCATCGAAAAGCACCTCCATGACGGCTGCTGGATCAAGTCCTTCGGGCAATTCGACGGCGCCGCGATAAACGACGAGCGGCCATGCTGGATGATTGGGTACAAGTCCATCATCCTTGAACCAGAACTCATTCGACTTTCGCTGCCTCACAAATCCGGCGACAGCTTGCTTGCGCGGTCTTGCGAAACCGGTGACGTTCTCGATCACTTTCTTGCTGGTTTCCAAAATGCTCATCGACGCTGCCTCTAAAGCAGAGGTTAGTTTAGCCGCTCGCTCAGAGCTCGACCTTTGCGTTGTCGCCCACATTCGGCTTGGCGCCGGTAACGGCCGCAAACACCATCGTTGCGGTAGCCATCATTAGCCCCGGGCTGTCCCACAATTCGCCTTCGTCGGGTTTGACCGTTATCAGACGAATCTCGGGATCATCGGCATTATCCCACCAGGCTGAGTCAGTTTTCTCCCAGAGCTCGGCGATCTTTTCCCTGTCATTTGTCACTGTGGCCGGGCCTGACATCGTGACGTATTTGTAGTGGCTGTTGTCACTCCAGGCCAATGTGACCTTTGGATAGGTCGACAGCTGCTTGCTCTTGGCGCTGTCGTCATTGACGAGGAAGTATATGGCGTTTTCCTCACGGACCACACGCGCAGATAGCGGACGGGCTCGATTGTACTCGCCGTCCCAGGTCACAAACATGCAGACGTCGATGTCCTCGGCGAGTTCCCAGATGCGGTCTGTTGCCTCGGCGGGCGTGAGGTCCGTCTGCTGCTCTCGGCGGTTAGCCATAAGCGTCCTCCTGCGGGTGAATATCCTCGCTTACAACTCACGTCCCGCCACGACGTTCCAACTCACTGGTCCTTCGGCTTGCTAAAGCGGTGGAACTTTCGAAATTGCCGGAAGTTTGGATGGCAAACGCGAGGCCATGATGGCGGACAAGACGCTTCGAACATCAAGACGGACACCCGAGCAAGACGCTAAGGGTCAGTCGGAAAAGGACCACAAGGGCGGCGGAAACGATGGCGTCGCCAGCGCCGATCCGCGGGTGATCTCCGGCAAAAAAGACGGCGACGCGACATTCCCTGTCAAGGGACCGAAGAAATAGCTATGAGCTCATTGGCAGGGCATCTGGCGGTGTCATCAATGCCACTGAGAAAATTGACGAACGGCTCAAGTCATTGCGCTAAAAGCGACAGAGTTAAGGCCGGCGTTCCCGACTTGCCTCCCGCCAGTGCGATCGCGGCAATCGTCGATCCGCATCGGCCATGTCGTGTCTCCTACTGCGTCGGATGACACTTTGCTACCGTCACCGACGCGGATCACCTTCAACCCTCCGGAGTTGCATGACGCGCATCGGCCTCAAGGCGCTAATGGCAGCCTGGAAATCACGCGACCTTTGAAAAGAGAGCGACGTCGCATCTGGCTAAACCATAGCGCCATCGGTGATCGGTTGTGGCAACCCGGCTCTGGTAGAACAGTGAAAGCTGACTGCCATCGATCATCACCGTCGAGTGGCCGTTCTCGCCCGGTTGACCTGGCTCCAGCACCGGGCCGATCGAAACGTAAGGCCCGCTGACCTCGTCGGCGATGGCAAAAAACACCCGTTGCCGGTTTCCCCGAAGGCCATTCGGAAGAAAGCAAGTGGCGTTGAGAAGCACCCGGCCGTCCGGCAGCTCGATCAGTTGCGCGCCCTCAATGCCCCATTCGTAGTCGGGATCATCTCTGGTGTTATGGTGGGGAACATCGTTGTGGTCGAGGATTTTGCCGATCCGCTTCCACGGACCGAACCACGAGTCGGACTGGCTACGTGCCAGATAGATGTCGGGCTGAGGCACCCTCGTGAATTTTGGCATAGCCGAATAAACCAGGTAGCGCCCACCGCCAATGACTGCTGGATGCGGATCGTAAATGCCGTCCTCTTCCGTGTCCGGGATGGCCAGAATGGCCGGACTGAGGACTACCCAATGGAACCCGTCGTTGGAAACCGCATGCTCGCAACGGCCACCCGACTTCATGAATTCCGTCTGGATGAACATGTGGAAGACGCCGCACTCGTGGGTCACACCGGGAGCCGCAACACCAGTACCGTTGATTGGAAGTTCGATCGGCTCATGCTCGGCCCACGGCCCATAAAGATCGGGCGCCGTGGCATGCAAGATTCTCCACGTCTCGGTGGTGACCGTGCCGCTTGACCCGAAGACGTGCCAGACACGGCCATCGAAGACAGGACACGGGTCCTTGAGATCATCCACGCTTTGCGGATGAAACAGTGGAAAAACGTTGGTTTCAAAGTTGATGTTCATGTCAGCCCCGGAATTCGCCTCGGCAGTCGGAGACGCGCAGAGATACAGGCGAATCATTGATGTTAGGCACATTCTATAGCCAACGAGTTCAACGCAAATACGGCAATGCCGCTGTCCACCAGCATTCCTCGTTGAACCACGCTTTCAGTGGCGGCCGGGTTCCGACAGCCGCCCTCGCCTCCGCACCCAGATCCCGCTTCGTGCGTGGACCAAGGCGGGCGACCGGGCCTTCTTCATTTCAGTTGGAACAACTCACCTGATCGAAAGTTAGGAGCTGGAACTAAGTAGTTCTCTCCATTCGCGATTAACAAATGTTAATCGTAACATAAATAGTGTCACAGAGGGAGTATGTCAATGGAAGCGGCCTTTGGCGGGGTAACCGGCAGTCAATATGTTCGTCGCGAAAATATACTGGTTTGCTTCTCCCACTTACGATGGAATTTTGTTCACCAGCGTCCGCAGCATCTCCTCACCCTTGCATCCGCTCAGCAGCGAGTGGTCTATTTTGAAGAACCCGTTTTCGAAGAATTGCCGCAGCCGCTGATGCGGACGAGCGTGGCATCGGAAAACATTCTGATTGTCACACCAGTGCTGCCGCTTGGCACGTCGGCCGCGAAAGCAGATGCCGTCCAGCGGAGATTTGTGCAGCAGACCATCGCTTCTATGCCGCATAGCCGGCTGATCGCCTGGTACTACACCCCAATGGCTCTTCGCTTTACGGAATTCCTCGACCCAGACATATGCGTCTATGACTGCATGGACGAACTCTCTGCGTTCAGGAATGCGCCCCCCGAGCTGGGCCAGATGGAAAAGGCGCTTCTTCGCCGCGCGGATCTCGTTTTCACCGGTGGTCTAAGCTTGTTCGAGACCAAGCGTCACCTCCATCCCGCCATCTTTCCATTTCCGAGCAGCATCGATGTGAGGCACTTTCACACCGCAAGACAGCCAGGAAGGGACCCAGCCGACCAGGCGGGCATTCCTTCCCCGAGGGTTGGATATTTCGGCGTCATCGACGAGCGGCTGGACGTCGATCTCGTGGCGCTAGCGGCAAAGACAATGCCGGACGTGCATTTCGTCATGCTCGGTCCGGTCGTCAAGATCGACCCTGCAAGCCTGCCGCAAGCCGAAAACCTGCATTGGCTTGGCCCGAAAGCCTACTGCGATCTGCCCGACTATTTGCGCCATTGGGACGCCGGATGGATGCCGTTTGCCCTCAACGAGGCGACGCGTTTCATCAGCCCGACCAAGACGCCGGAATTTCTCGCGGCGGGTCTGCCAGTGATCTCGACGGCAATCGTCGACGTGGTGCGCAGTTACGGTGCTGCCGGGCTGGTGGAAATCGCCGACTGTGACGATCTGGAAATCAAGCTGCGCTCCGTCCTTTCGCGACCGCGTCAGATGCTCCTGCAGCAAGTCGATGCCTATCTTGCGGACATGTCGTGGGAACGGACATGGAATGCCATGGCAGCTCACATTGAGCGCGCCTACCAACGCAAGAAGGTCGTGCCCCTTCGCAGGAGTGCATAGCCATGTTCGATTGGCTGATCGTCGGCGCGGGTTTCGCCGGCAGTGTGCTTGCCGAACGGATAGCGTCGCAGCGTCAGGAAAGCGTTTTGCTGATCGATCGCCGCAGCCATGTGGGAGGCAACGCCTACGACTGCTACAATGAAGCCGGCATCCTCATCCATCGCTACGGCCCGCACATCTTCCACACCAACAGCCAAACGATCGTGGACCACCTTTCGCAGTTCACGCAATGGCGGCCGTACGAGCACAGGGTGTTGGCGGCCGTGGACGGGCAACTGGTTCCCATCCCGATCAATCTCGACACCATCAACCGGCTTTACGGGCTAGACCTGACCTCGGCACAGCTGGAGGATTTCTTCGCGTCGCGACGCGAAACGGTGGAGGATGTCCGAACGGCTGAGGACGTCGTCGTCAGCACCGTGGGGCGCGAGCTCTATGAAAAATTCTTCCGCGGCTACACAAGAAAGCAATGGGGCGTCGATCCCAGTCAGCTGAGCAAATCCGTGACGGCACGAGTGCCGACCAGGACCAACCGTGACGACCGCTATTTCAGCGACAGCTTCCAGAAAATGCCGGCCGGCGGGTACACGCGGATGTTCGAACGCATGCTCGATCATCCGAACATCAAGATCATGCTGCAGACCGACTTCCGTGAAATTCGTGAGAAGATACCGTTCAGGCGCATGGTTTATACCGGCCCGATCGATGAATATTTCGGCTGGCAGCTCGGGCACCTTCCGTACCGTTCGCTTCGTTTCGAGCACGTTACACTGGATTGCGAGCAATTTCAGCCGGTTGCCGTGGTCAATTATCCCCAGACGGAAGATTACACGCGCATTACCGAGTACAAACATCTGACCGGCCAGCAGAGTTCGCGGACCAGCCTGACCTACGAATACCCCACGGACATCGGGGACCCGTACTATCCCGTGCCCCGGCCCGAAAACGAAGTGCTCTACAAGCGCTATGAAGCGCTCGCGGCAAGCTGCCCAGACGTGTGGTTTGTCGGCCGGCTTGCAACTTACCGCTATTACAACATGGACCAGGTAGTCGGACAGGCTCTGGCCACTTTCGCGCGCATCCAAAAAAGCCTCCCGGCCTGGGCACGCACGGAGGAGCCGTTGTTGGCCGAGCCGAGAAGATAGTTTCTTCCAAGACGGAAGATCGGGCGGGTATCAGAAGGAGAAACTCGATGGATACAAACTTCAACTCGGAAAGCCGCGAGATATTTATCGTCGGCTTGCGCAACGCGCACGCCATGGAAAATCAAGCGCTGTCGATCATGAAGCCTCAGGTCGAGCGTATAGAGAACTATCCGGAGGTGGCCGATCGCTTGCGCCGGCACATTCAGGAAACCGAAGGCCAGATCACGAGACTCGAGTCCGTCCTGGAGGGCCTTGGTGAGGAGCACTCCACCCTCAAGGACACTGCCTTGTCGATGGTTGGCAGCGTGGCCGCCATTGGACATTCGATGGCCGGCGACGAGATCATCAAGAACAGCCTGGCGAATTTCGCATTCGAGAACTACGAGATTGCTGCCTACAATTCGCTGCTGGTACTGGCCGACGCCGGGGGCTTCCAGGATGCTGAAAGGGCCCTCAAGCAGAACCTGAACGAAGAGGAAGCCATGGCCAACTGGCTCAAGGAAAATCTGAGCGACGTTACCATGCGATATGCCAGGCTGCGCGAGGCTGGGGCGACTGCAAAAAGCTGATGCACCGCACCGGCGCGGGCGGCGTTTCGAAACAGACGCCCGCCCGCCCCTCCCTCGTTTGAGGCCCCTTCAAGGCATCGTGTCCGCGACGAGAAGAGCTTGCTGACGGGCCAGTTCATCTGCTGTGGGTTTGCGCAGGTGTCGCCTGCCGTCAGCCTGGATGACGGAAAACAAACCGACCTCGGCATGTCGCGAATTGTCCCAGCCCGGGTAGGCCGTTATCGGGTACAGGCAAATTCCCTCGATCGGCGCTCCGAGACTGATTGCGGAACGCACCTCGTCGCAGACATAGTGGAGCCAAGCCGGCCCGCCGGATCCCTCGGAGCCGGTCTCCGCAATGAACATCGGCTTGCCGTACCGGTGAGCAACTTCTAGCAACATTTCCGACAGGGCGCGGTACTCGTGGTGTCCCATCGGAATCGTCGGCCCGTTTACGTACCATTGATTGTGCGGGTAAAAATTCAAGCCCACGACATCGACAACATCTTCGCTCCCGCCCAACTCAGGTTCGACGCGGCCCAGCAACATGTCGTAAGCTTCGAACTGTCCCTGTCGGGCGTTTTCGGCCCGGCGCCGTTCGCTGCGGGTCCGGTCACGAGGGGCGATATGGATAAGCGGCTCGGCCCAGACAAATCTGCAGGCGGGATCGATCTCCCGCATTGCACGAACACCCGCGATGGCGGCCTTGACGAGGTGCCGCTTGAACCATCCACGTTTGTTCGGCCCCACGCGCGGGAAATAGCCGACCTCGACAGCCCATGCGAAAAACGAGATTTCGTTGATGGGGCACAACAGAGGCGATGTTCCGGTGATCGAACGGTGTACCTTGACGGCTTCTGCCGCGAACGAGGCATAGGCGTCGATGAAATGCAGCGAGCCCTGATCGACATGGTCCGGAGATCCGTAGTGAAAGATGTCCCAGATTACCTGAACACCTGCCGATCGGGCTGCCTCGACCATTGGCGCCCAACTTGACCAGTCATAGGTTCCGGGAGCGGTTTCGATCAAATGCCAACGCAGGCCGTCGCGGATGGTGCGAAGGCCGAGTTCGGCGCAGCCGCGGTAGTCGCCCAGGGCATGCAAATTATGCGAGGTCGCACGAATAAGATCGAGGCGAACGCCGTCCTTGCGCCGGTGCGAGGAGCATTCAAAGCCTGCCATGAAAAAACTGGCGAAGCGCGAAGCTTCCGGAACCGAGGCCTCCGTCTGGCGTCCCACTTCGCTCATTTTTCGAAGTCTCCTTTGGGCAATCGGCTTCGAACTCGGCCGCCTTGTCCGGACCGGGAACCGCGTTGGCGAAATACCGAATTCAGTCGGGCGCGCCCCATGTTCGTTGCTCAGTCCAGCTCGTCCTTGCGTGGCCGGGTAGTGCCGAACCCATTGGTAGAGCCTTTGTTCCGGTGGTGAACTGTCCGGGCGCCGCGTGCAAATGAGGAACAAGGAGGCCCGTCCCAAGTTCGGGGCGATGTACAGCCGCCGTCATCCACTCGAGCGGCTGCTCGGCAACAACAGAGGCATGGGATCACATGACCGTTCAGATTCGACTTTCCGAGATCGACCACGCCAGGCGCGAGGATCGTGGCGACGGCGCTTGGAGCATCGCACCGGACCTGGGTTACTTGCGGCTAGCAATCGTCAATGTCGTGTTCTTCGGCGCACCGGGCAGCGGAGATCGGAACTGGGTGCTGATCGATACCGGGTTGCCGACGTCTCGCAGCAGCATTCTAGCGGTCGCGGAAAAGCGGTTCGGCGTCAACGCACGGCCGGCTGCAATCATCCTGACCCATGGCCATTTCGACCATGTGGGAACGGTTCTAGAACTCGCAAATGGCTGGGACGTGCCTGTCTTCGCCCATCCACTCGAGCACCCCTATTTGGACGGAACCACATCCTATCCGCCACCGGATCCCTGGGTTGGGGGTGGACTGATGGCGCTGCTTTCACCGCTTTTTCCACGCGGGCCAATCGATCTTGGCAGCCGTTTGCAACCCTTGCCCGCCGATGGATCGATCCCCGGAATGCCCGGATGGCAATGGCTGCACACACCCGGACATGCCCCTGGGCATATCTCGCTCTGGCGCGAGCAAGACCGCTCGCTCATCGTAGGAGACGCTTTCATCACCACCGGTCAGGAGTCGGTCTATGAAGTCGCCATTCAGGATCTCGAGATGCACGGTCCGCCGCGCTATTTCACGCCAGACTGGGATGCAGCGGAAAGGTCCGTGAAGCATCTGGCTGCCTTGGGCCCCCAGATGGTCATCAGTGGACACGGTGCGGCTGCTGCGGGAGTGGGCATGCGTCAGGCTCTCGATAATCTGGCTGAGCGATTCAGGGTATTCGCCGTCCCGCCGAAATTGAAATTCGTGCGGGAGCCAGCGTCGCCGATAGCTAGGCCAATCGAGCCGCCATCGTTCTGAATGGCCAGATTGGGCCAAGGCGGGACCATCGGACAGAGTAACTCGGTCCGGCGGAACAAACCCGGCCGGCGACAGTTGGGGCACTCGCTCAGGTGGCGACACCCTGCGAAGTGCCGCGAGGTTCCGCGCCATGGGGAGGCTCAGATGGAAACCCGACGAACGCATGCCTCTAGCCCGCGTTCCCGCAAAGAGAGATTGCAGAGCCGGTGTTCTTGCCATCCAGCCCTAAGTTGACACGCCAACTGCTCTGGATCGTCGGAGGCGCATTCTTGCCCGGTTGCGCGGGGGGAGTGCTCGATCCCCAAGGACCAATTGGTGTCGGTAATCGCACGATCCTTTTGAACTCGCTGGCGGTGATGCTGGTGATCGTTGTTCCCACGCTTGTTGCACTTCTGGCATTCGCCTGGAAGTTCCGCGCCTCGAACAGCAACGCCCGCTATAACCCGGAGTTCACCTATTCGGGACGCGTGGAGTTGATCGTCTGGTCGATCCCGACGCTCACCATCCTGTTCATTGGCGGTCTGATCTACTACGGATCGTATCAGCTCGATCCGCGCAAACCGATCCCTTCTAGCCAGCCGCCGCTCGACATTCAGGTGGTGGCGCTCGACTGGAAATGGCTGTTCCTCTATCCCGAGCAGGGCGTGGGCGCTGTCAATCAACTGGTTATTCCCGCCGGTGTTCCAGTGCGTTTCAAGTTGACCTCGGCCAGCGTGATGAACACGTTCTTCGTGCCCCAGCTTGGCAGCATGGTCTACGTCATGAACGGCATGCAGACCGAATTGCATCTGCAGGCCGACCGCGAGGGCAGCTTTTTCGGCCAGTCGGCGCACTTCAGCGGCGACGGCTTCTCGGATATGAATTTCAGTGTGAGCGCGGTTTCAGCCGATGCCTTCACCCGCTGGGCGTCATCGCTGCGTGGCGGGGGCGGCGTGCTCAACGCCAACGCCTATCGCGAACTCGCCCGGCAAAGCACAAATGTGGCGCCGGCTTCCTTCGGTCATGTCCAGCCTGGGCTGTTCGAAGCGGTCGTTCAGCAGACGCTCCCACCGGGTCCGGGGCCTGCTGAGAGCGCAGCCAGCGGCGAGCCACAGGTGAGCCCAAGGGCATTACCCGCGGCGGCGGCAACGATGACCCATCATCCACAAGGCGCAGAATGACGATGCTGGGCAAGCTCGACTGGTCGGCCGTTCCTTTCGATCAACCCATCCCCCTCGGCGCAGCCCTTGGCGTCTTTCTGGCAGCAGCCGCCGTGCTTGGCTGGATAACGGTGAAGGGGTACTGGCCATATCTGTGGAGCGAGTGGATAAGCTCGGTCGACCACAAGCGCATCGGCGTGATGTACATTGTGCTGGCGATGCTCATGCTTCTTCGTGGTTTTATCGATGCTATCATGATGCGCACACAACAGGTGCTGGCGATTCACGGGCCGGGCTACCTCCCGCCGGAGCATTACGACCAGATCTTTTCCGCGCACGGCACGATCATGATCTTCTTCGCCGCGATGCCGTTCATGATCGGCCTGATGAATTTCGTCGTGCCGCTGCAGCTTGGCGTACGCGATGTCGCTTTTCCGACGCTCAATTGCGTCAGCTTCTGGCTGACGGCTTCCGGAGCCCTGCTGGTCAACATCTCGCTTGTGATCGGCGAGTTCGCGCGCACCGGCTGGCTGCCCTATGCCCCTTTGTCGGAAACCACCTACTCGCCGGGCGTCGGTGTCGATTATTATCTGTGGGCGATCCAGATCTCCGGCGTCGGCACGCTGCTCACCGGTGTCAACCTGGTGACGACTATCCTCAAGATGCGGGCGCCGGGAATGGGCTATCTGCGAATGCCGATGTTCTGCTGGACCTCGCTCGCGTCCAACCTGCTCATTGTCGCAGCCTTCCCGATCCTTACCGCCACGCTCGCAATGCTGACGCTGGACCGGTATCTCGGCTTCCACTTCTTCACCAACGAAGCCGGTGGAAATCAGATGATGTTCGTCAACCTGATCTGGGCGTGGGGCCATCCCGAAGTATACATCCTGGTGCTTCCCGCCTTCGGAATCTTTTCCGAGATTTTCTCGACTTTTTCATCGAAGCCGCTGTTCGGATACCGTTCGATGGTCGCGGCCACGATGTTCATCTGCATCGTCTCGTTCATGGTCTGGCTGCATCACTTCTTCACTATGGGTGCCGGAGCGGACGTTAATGCCGCCTTCGGCATCGCCACGTCGGTCATTGCCGTGGGAACCGGTGTGAAAATCTACAACTGGCTCTTCACCATGTATGGCGGGCGCGTTCGTTTCGACACGCCGATGCTTTGGGCACTGGCTTTCGTGACCACCTTCACCGTCGGCGGCATGACTGGCGTCCTGCTTGCCGTCCCGCCGGCCGACTTCGTGCTACACAATTCCCTTTTCCTCGTCGCGCATTTCCATAACGTCATCATCTCGGGCGTGTTGTTTGGAGCATTCGCCGGCTTCACCTACTGGTTCCCCAAGGCGTTCGGCTTCCGTTTGCACGAAGGCTGGGGAAAAGCGGCATTTTGGGTCACCTTGGCCGGCTACATGCTGGTCTTCGTACCGCTCTATATTGTCGGTCTGCTCGGCATGACGCGGCGCCTGCAACATATCGATATGGACCTTTGGGCACCGTGGCTGGTGGTGGCCGCTTTCGGCGTGGTGGTGATGATCGCCGGCGCGGCGCTGCAGATCACACAGCTTTTCGTTTCGATCCGGCATCGCGACAAGTTTCGCGACGAAACCGGCGACCCGTGGGACGGGCGTTCGCTGGAGTGGTCGACATCTTCTCCTCCTCCTGTCTTCAATTATGCACGGCTGCCTCACGTGGAAGACGAAGAGCCCTACTGGAGCATCAAGCAACGAGGGATCGAACAGAGCTCGGACGAGGAAAAGGCATATGAGCCGATCGAGATGCCTCGCAACAGCCCGACTGGCTTCGTCACCGCCTTCTTCAGCACACTGATCGGCTTCGCGCTGATCTGGCATATATGGTGGCTGGCGATCGTCGGCTTCATCGGCGCCTACGCAACCTTCGTCGTATTCGCCTGGCGCGATCATGGAGACTACCAGATCCCTGTCGACGAGGTCGCCCGCATCGACCATGACCACAAGGCAGCCCAGTTTGCCTGGCTGCGCGGGTGGGAGCGCCCGGCATGAGCGATCATGCATTCTCCAGCGTCGGCACCCAGGCACGGGACCCGTATCGGCTCAATCACACCGGTCGGCACGCGGTGCGCTCTGCGACCGGCCACGGAGAAGGCGGCCCGGCCTCAAAGTTCGTCACAGTGACTTACGGCTTCTGGATCTTTCTCCTGTCCGACATCATCATGTTCTCGGCATTTTTCGCCGCCTACGCCGTGCTCGCCAAGGCAACCGCCGGCGGACCGACAGGCAAGGATCTGTTCGAACCGACACGCGTTGCGGTCCAGACGGGCCTTCTGCTCACTTCGAGCTTCACCGGCGGCGTGGCAACACTCGCCACCCTTCGCAGATCAATGGCTGCCACGCAGTTCTGGCTTCTCGTCACGGGGTTGCTCGGGGCAGCGTTCCTGTTCCTGGAACTGCAGGAGTTCGCGGCAATGATCGGCGAGCAGGCAGGCCCCTCGCGCAGCGCATTTCTTTCTGCCTTCTTTGCGCTCGTTGGCTGCCACGGTGCCCACGTCGGTCTCGGCCTGCTCTGGCTGGGAACGATGATGGCGCAGCTGTGGGTCAAGGGCTTTCGGCCCGACATCTTGCGGCGGCTCCACTGCTTCGGGCTCTTCTGGCACGCCCTCGACATCATTTGGGTTGCCATCTTCACCCTGGTCTATCTGCTGGGAGCATCGCCATGACCGAGATCGAGAGCAAGACCGGCGAGTTGCAGGACCCCCGCGATTCAGCGCCGGGCGAGGAACACATAAGCGAGCACGAAACGGCTGGGGGCCTCTCGGGCTATGTGCTCGGCTTCGGCCTGGCCATCCTGCTCACAATGGCGACATTCCTGGCGGCGCGAACCGATCTGATTTACCAGCCCGCGGTCATCTCGGCCCTGGTGGTGCTCGCTGTTGCGCAGATGGGCGTGCATCTTGTCTTCTTTCTGCACCTGACCACCGGGCCGGACAACACCAACAACATCCTGGCCCTGGCCTTCGGCGTGCTGATCGTCGCGCTGGTGGTTCTGGGCTCTATCTGGATCATGGCCCATCTGAATGAAAACATGGCTGCCATGACACCCCATCAAGCCGGAACCATGCCTTGAACGCTGCCCTGCGAACGCACGGCCGCCCACAGTGCACCATTCGCACCGATGGCCCCAGGAGACAAAAGGCTCGTCAGATCTCGTGCTTTGGCTGGGCTGCGCGTAGGGCATCAAGCGCTAAGCGAACCGCATCGATGCCTGAGACGCTGGGCTGGATCGGCCTGAAAATCAGGCGGCCGTTCCGGTAGTCCAGGCCCAACGCCTTGCTGTTCCGCCATTGGGACGCCGACGGCTTGTTCCGAGGGGTGATCGCGATGGCCTCGGGACCCACATCGACTTTGCCGACGCCCAATTCCGACGCTGCTATTCGCAACCTGGTAAATTCCAGCAAAAGGGCTACTTCGCCAGGCATGTCTCCAAAGCGGTCCTCGAGCTCTTCGCTGAATGTATCGAGGTCCGGCTCCGAACGGATGCGGGAGAGCCGCGCATAGAGGCCAACGCGCACCGTAGGCTCGTCGACATAGCTCTCGGGAAAAGCCCCCTTTCCCGAGCCATTGATCTCGGCAAGTTGCTTGCCGAAGTCGGGCCCTCCGCCAGCCGCCGAGACCGCCCGCTCCAGCAAGTGCTCGTACAAGCCCACTCCGATCAGCTTCATATGCCCGGCCTGGTCTTCGCCGAAAAGATCTCCGGCGCCACGCAGGTCGAGGTCTCTTTGACTGATCGCCAGGCCGGAGCCGAGCCGATCGAGCGCAAGCATCGTCGAAAGCCGGGCCCTGGTACCGTCGGCCAGTTCAACGCCAGGTTGGGTCAGAAGAAACGCTACGGCCTGCACCGCCCCCCTTCCGACCCGGCCCCGCAGCTGGTGCAACTGCGCCAGACCGAACCGGTCGGGGCGCCAAACGATGATGGTGTTGGCCCGCGGCACATCGAGGCCGCTCTCGATGATGTCGGTGCTCAACAAAATGTCGCCATCACCGTCGGCGAATCCGACCATGACTTCGTCCAGCTGTCTCCCCTTCATTTCACCATGCGCCGTCTTGACCCGGAGTTCCGGCACCAGTCTGTTCAGTTGGTCACAGGCCGGGTCAATATCCTCGATCCGCGGGACCACGAAGAAGCTCTGTCCACCCCGGTGAAATTCACGCAGGAGGGCCGCGCGCACCGATGCTGGATCGAAAGCTGCCAAGATCGTGCGAACGGGACGTCTTTTGGCGGGCGGAGAGTTTAGAACGCTGACGTCCTGGATGCCTGACAACGCCGATTGCAGCGTCCGGGGTATCGGTGTGGCGGTCATGCTCAGCGTATGGAGGCAAGGCGTCATGGTCCGCAGGGCCCGCTTCAACTTGACCCCGAACCGGTGCTCCTCGTCGATCACCAGCAGTCCAAGATTGGCGAAGGTGACGCTCCTGGACGCCAGGGCCTGAGTACCCACAACGACCGCAACCTGGCCGCTCCGCAGACCCTCTTTTGCCGCTCTCGCGTCCGCTGCCCCGACCATTCTTGAAAGGTGGGCGACCTGCAGGCCGGTTCCTGCGAAGCGGCGGCTGAACGTCTCATAGTGCTGTCGTGCCAACACCGTTGTCGGCGCTATGATAGCAACCTGTTTCCCGCAGAAAGCCGCGGCGGCGCAAGCACGCAGGGCGACCTCTGTCTTGCCGAAGCCGACATCGCCGCAGACGAGCCGGTTCATTGTTCTTCCCGACGAAAGATCATCGAGCACAGCGCGGATGGCGGCCGCTTGGTCGGGCGTCTCCGTATAGGGAAATCTCGCCGCAAAACGGGCCAAGTCCGTGCGGGAGGGCTTTATGATCTCGGCAGGCTGGCTGGACCTGATTTTGGCAAGACTCAAGAGGCGTTTGGCCAGCCTGTCGATCTCGCGCAACGCAGCTTCGCGTCGCTTCGGCCAGCCCTCGCCTTTGAGGCGATCAAGCGACACTGCCTCCGGTTCCGAGCCGTAGCGCCATATTCGTCCAAAGTCGTCGACCGGAACCAGCAAGGAAGCCCCGCCATGATATTCCAGTCTGACGACATCCTGTTGCTGGCCAGCCAACTCGACCTGTTCGACCGCGGCGAGCACGCCCAGGCCATGGTCTTCATGGACGACGACATCGCCAATGCGCAACTCGGGTTCGAGTATGCCCGTGGTCGCGCTCCCGCTCGCCTTTAACGCGGGCCCAAACAGGTCGGATGCGGCCACCACGGCGATATTGGATTGCGCGTCGACAAACCCTTCGTCGAGGACGAATTCAGCCTTGAGAACAGAGCCCCTCGCGGCCGAAAGGATTTGCGGCAAGTCGGCCGCTTCCTCTGCCCGCCGGCCTAGTCTCCTATCGAGCAGGCGATCTGCTCGCTGCAGTTCAGAGGCATCGCCGGTGAACACTACTCTGACTCCGGCGCTCGTCTGCCTTGTGACGAATTCCGCGAAATCATGCCCGGGTCGGGCCTGGCGGAAGAATTTGGGAACTCCCACGGCAGAAACGGCAAGTCTCACGCAGCAGCGGTTAAGCAGAGCAGCGTCCCACTCTTCACGGGATAGGTAAAATCGTCCGGGCAAAGGTTTTTTCGTTCCGGCTGCCTCCTGCCTGGCACGACGTGCATCCTCGACCAGATCCAGAATTCTGCCGAGCGGCTGCCCGTCGGTCCCTTCAAGGAAGGAGATCGAAGCGCTGGATGCCGCATCGAAGACGGATGGCATAGCGCCATACGATGCGACCAGGCGCTCCTCCATCGACGTCGCGCGCATCGCTGTCAACTCAGGATGCTCACCAGCTTTAAAGATCAGCTCGGATGCCGGTCCGACCGTAATCGAGTCTCGAACCTGATCGCTGAGCTGACTGAGCGGGTCGTAGGTCTTGAGCTGGCGGATGCAGGCATCGGGACCAACGATGATGCGAACGGGGCCGTCCGCGCCAGCAGGAAAAATATCGATGGGATCGCCCCGAAAGGCTATCTCACCCGGTTCGTCGACCCTCTCGTCGACGACATAGCCAATGGCTTCGGACCTGGTTCTGAAATCGTCACGGTCGAGCTTTTGTCCCACCTCCAGAATTGTGAAACCGCCAGCGATGACCGGAGCAGGCGGCACCCGCTGCAGAATGGCTTCGAGCGACATCACAGCGACGCGCGGGCGATCCGGCTTCGTTGCGATCTCACGCAACGCACGAAGCCTTCGCCCCATATTGGCGCGTGTGGGCCACACCCTGTCGTAGGGCAGGCAATCCCAGGACGGCAGCAAGATGATATCCGCGTCAGGCAGGAACTGACGCAAGGCGCCGGCGATCTCCTCGGCACTGCGTTCCGAGGGAGCTATATGGATGATGTGCTTGTCCCGACTGGTCTCCAGGCCACGGGCCAGCGCTACCGCGATTGCTGAGGATGGCGGTCCGCCGTGCCCTATGGCAGACCCGCTGTCATCCGTGTGATCGATTTGTTCGACATCCGTCCGCGAAATATGCCTGTTCACTGAAATCTCACCTTGCCACTGAGACAACGTCAGCGGAGCCACCCCGTTCCTGGTGGCGCATCAAAGAGTTCCAGGACGGGCTGCGGGTGCAGCCCTCGAAAGGGCGGAGCGAAGGGTCAAAGCTGCGCCGTGATCGGCGAACTCCTGGGGCTGGCTGCCCAGCGGGACATTTCTAACCGAGCCTATGTCATAGGTTAATGCATTGCTGCCTGGCTCACCTATGGCTGTCCTAAAAAACTGGTGCTTCGATCATTCCGGGATCTTCAACCACCCTCGACGCTGGCAGAACGCTCCAGGCATGGGACCATGCCGCACGGCGGCGCCTTCTGCCGCCGCGCATATGTCCCCATGCCAATCGGAACTTTTGGCGCGGATAATAGTTCGATCACCAACATCAGCCAGGTAGTCAATTTGTTCCCCACCTCATCCTCGGATGTACTCATTCGCAAGCTTCAGACCATCTCGGATCTTCGAGAGGCCGACATCGGCGTTCTGAAAGGCATTCCGATCCAGGAGAAGGAATATTTGGCCAACCACGATCTGGTGCGTGAGGGCGACCGTCCTGTTTACTCGTTTATCGTTCTTGATGGCTTGGTCGGTTCCACCAAACATACGGGCGAAGGAAAGCGACAAATCACATCATTCTTCGTCGCCGGCGACATTCCTGATCTGCATGGGCTGCATCTGTCGGTCATGGATTGTAACTTCTCGACCCTTACGCCGGCGCGAATAGGTTTCATGCGGCATGACACTCTGCGCGCCGTTTGCGACCAGCACCCTCGCATCGCCACCGCTTTTTGGCGGTCGACGTTGATAGATGCCGCGATCTACAGGGAGTGGGTCATCAATGTGGGAAGACGCGAGGCATACACCCGCATGGCTCACATCCTGTGCGAACTGATTTTTCGCTTGCGCTCCATGGGGCGCATTGAGGATCACGTGGCGGATATCCCCATTACACAGGCGGCCCTTGGCGATGCACTGGGTTTGTCCACGGTCCACGTCAACCGGATGCTCCAGGAACTACGACGCAGAGGCCTCATTGCCACCTCGGGATCAAAAGTTCACGCACTGGACTGGGCTGGCCTCACTCACGCAGGAGATTTCGACACGACCTACCTGCACCAAAGGAACCCCGCAGATTAGCAGTGACGGAAGCTCTCCGATGGCACGATTTTTCTTCGACAGCGGCGATGGCGATCTCATCTTCGAGGACGAAATAGGTGTCGAATGCGCTGGGCTCGAGGAGGTCCGCCGCGCGGGATTCGAGGGCCTTGTCGACCTCACGAGAGAGTCACTGAAGAGCGTCGACGGGCAGCAATTGTTTATCGAAGTGCGCGATGAAAATGGCGCCAAGATTTTGCGGCTGAGCCTCTCGCTTCGGGTAAAATCGAACGTATAAATTTGCACTCTACGCGCAGCGTTAGGCGAGCGGACTGGGACTGCAAACATCCACTGGCATGTCGTGTCTCAAAACCATGGCCACTTTTGAGCGACATGCATTAACCCATAGATTGTGCCTCGATTTGTGTACAGGACGGGGAACCATCAAAGAGCCGCCGAGTTCGTCCAACGGACAAGCTCGGAATCTGACATGGAAGAAATCGGCAAGGCACAACAAAAGGTCATAGCCCGCCTCATACGGGAGTGGATTTCATCGGACGCCAATCGTCGCCAGCTTCGCCAGTTGCTGGATCTGCCGACAGATGCGGACATGCCCAGCGAGCATCGGTCATTGCTTGACGAACTCGACCGAAAGCTCAACCAATGAGCGCCCCTGCTTTCGGGAGGGCTTCCGAGTGGATGCGAGCCGGTGGCGAGGGAAAGGAGCTGAGGTCGACATCTGGTTGAGGCCGCCGACATTTGACCGAAGCAGACGCGAACGCTTTACGCCGGACGGCGCCGATTGGCCGAAGAAAGGATGTTCGGTGGTTTCGTGGAGCCGCGGTCGGATTCCTAGAGGTGAGTTTCTGCACCTTGCTGCGCGTTTAAAAGTTGAGAAACGGCAGTTATGATCTGCGGCAGAAAAAAGGGCTTGGTGATCATTATGCTGTTGGGCACGCCTTCCGCTCCCCAGTGTACCGCGCTGTCGCCACTGATATAGACAACCGGGATGGTCGAGTTGGACCTTCGCAAGTGCCGAGTGACCTCCCACCCCGACTGTCCTGCTCCCAGACGGATGTCCGTGAGCACGGCCTTGAACTTGGTCGGATCGGGGTCGAAAGCCGCCAGCGCGTCGGCGGCACTCCGAGTGCCGACGACCTGGAAGCCGGCCTCCTCCAAAGCTGACTCGAGGTCGAGCAGGATCATTGTCTCATCTTCGACGATCAGAACAGCACCTTCGCTCATCCGGAATCTCCCCAAGCCGCCACCGCTAATACGAGTTCGGCGTCAACTTGGTTCCATCTGACGCGCAGCAGCCTGTTGGTTATCGAAGCTCTACGCTGCCTCGATTGCGCGGCGGACTTGTGACGTCGGGAAGCCACCCTGGAAAAGGCCGACACCGGCTTAGCTGCTTCGACAGCCTTGGACAATGAGGTTGAATTACAGGTTGTAGCCGACGCTTAACCGTTGCCGACGAGGTCGCTTTGATCAAGCGTTCTCCTGATCTCCAGAAGCTTGCTGGATCTGCGTCATCACCTTTTGGGGATCCACATTCTCGGCGAGTTCCGGCAGCTCTTTGTCGGCCGGGGTCGAGATATTCAGACGCGCCGTCAAGGCAGCCACCATCTCGATCAGCCGCGTGGTTTCATGTTCGTTTAGAAGGCTGATCTGCAAATCCAGTTCGGCTCGGCGCTCGCTGTGGGCGGCCATTCTGTTCTGATTGATCAGCACAAAGGTAGACAGGAAGATTGCCTCAACCGAGGCGACCATGGCCAGGATCACGAAAGTCGGGTCCCAGGCTGGGACGGCTGGTATCTCGCCAAGGTTTGCGAGGACCCAGACGACAAGAATTGCAAGGTGCAGATAGACGAAAGTCATGCTTCCCGCGAAGCGCGAAACAGCGCCGGCGACCCACGCTTGAACGCCTTGGTGCTCCTCTTGCTGCCGCCTGTGCTCCACCAGGGCCTGTATGTTCTGGTGGAGCACCGACTGCATGTCGGCTGGACGTTGGTCGCTCATTTGAAAGCCCCGTTTGGAGATCATTCCGTGCAAGCGGCGTCGCTTATCGCCGGTGGCTCCCGCGAGGCCGGATCTGCCTTGAACTCGACGGCACGAGACTTGGGTCGCTGCCGACGGCCCGCTTGGAACAAGGTGTGCCGGCCTGCAATAGTGTGCACCATGCCAACCACCGCTTGCGGGGCGCTCTGATGAACCATATGGCCGGCGCCCGGAACCACCTCAAGGAGAGACCCACCGACTTCCACGTGCAAGCGTCGTGCATCGCGTTGCGCGTCGAACAACCGGTCCCCGGATCCCGCCATGATGCCGGTGGGCACGGCAATGTCCCTATAGTTGGCTTTTCCCAAGAGGGACGCGGCCAGCATCGATGCTGTCTCCAGAGAAACCGCCCGCAGTTGGGAAGGGCGGCTGGCGACATCTTTGGCCAGTGCGGCGAAGTCGCCGGCGACGACGGCGGGTTTAAAGATCTTCTCCATTGCCCAATGCCAAGCAAGCCTTACAAGCGGGGGCAGCAAGGTGTGACGAAACGCGGTGCCGATCACAGGCAATGCAGGGAGTGCGGCCAGTGCAAGATCCAGCCGCGGTGGCGGATAGTAGTAACCCGAGACCAGCACGATGCCGGCGACCGATTGAGAATGCCTGCGCGCCAATTCGAGGGCGATCCAAGCTCCCCAGGAATGTCCAAGCACGAGGTATTTCTCTATACCCAGCCCGCAGGCGGCGGCATGTATAAGGTCGGCTTGGTCGCGAGCGGACCAACGCCGGCCGCGCGGCCGTGAGCTTCGCCCAAAACCGGGACGATCAAATGCAATCACCCGGTAGGTCTTTGCCGCCTCATCGAAGATGCCGCTCGACTTGAAATCCTCCGCCATGGATCCATTGCCATGCAGGAGAAGCAGCGGCATGCCGGTTCCGGCTTCGATAAAATGCAGGCGCACACCATCGATTTCCATCACACGTCCGCATGCCCGGCCGGCAATCGCACGTTTGGCGCGGATGGCGTTGTATGCCGCCAGCGCCGCCAACGAGGCCGCGAGCAACCCGGTCGCGAGTTTCGGTCCATCTCTGTCGAACGCCATGCCCGTGCCTGTTGGAAACTATCTCCCGACCCCAACTCTCGGGGCGAAAGCTTGTTCCGCCAGACAAGACAACGCTGTACAACCGGCTCAAGCGGCTAAAGTAGGCCTTCTCCATGGAGTTGGGACCGTTAAGCCTGGGCAGCGCTGCTGCCTCCCATTTTCCAATCACCCTGCCAACGTGCGCGCACGGCAATGATCAGCATGGCCGCTTCCGTCATCCCGGTCTGGAAAAGTCTGACCAGCTCTCTCGCGATGGATTCTGCCGCGGTAGTGTCCGACGAAATCTCAAATTCCTCACACAGCGCGTCGAAAACCGACCGAAGCGTTTTCAGGTCGTCTGGATAGAGAGCGTCCGTATTCGTAAGAATGGGTCGGTCAAGCATCAAAACGTCTCCAAACGAGTGAAGTGCGGTTCGGGCACCCAGCCAGCGGGAGCTCGTCAAGTGCCCGCTGGTTTCCCCTTTATCCGCCACAGCGCGCCAAGCTGTCATTAACCTATGACCGGTGCGGCGTGTTCGGCTGACCGGCCCGCCAAAGAAACTGCCGTCCTGCGGGGAACTCTTGGCCGCAGACTGCATTTAAGTCCGGGCAAAACGGGGGCGAAATGGGGGCCACTTCAAGCAATCCGCGATCTGAACTGCAGCGCTTCGAGCTTTTGGCAGCGTTGGGCGACCGTATCCGCGAGATTACGGATCCCGCAGAACTGGCCTACGCAGCCGCGGAACTGCTGGGGAACCATTTTGGCATCAGCCGAGCCGGATACGGCACGATCGATCTAGAGAAAGAAACGATCACCATCGACAGGGACTGGAACGCGCCAGGCATCAAAAGCCTGGCTGGGACGCTGAATTTCAGGAACTACGGCTCGTATATCGAGGATTTGAAGCGAGGCGAAACCGTTGTCTTTGAAAACGCCGAGACAGATCCGCGAACCAGCGGCCATGCGGAGGCACTCAAAGCCATCAGCGCCCAATCCGTCATCAACATGCCCGTCACCGAGCATGGCGGGCTGGTGGCGCTGTTATACCTGAACCACTCCGCGCCCAGACGCTGGGCGACGGAGGAAGTAGCCCTCATTTCGGCAGTCGCTGACCGGACGCGTACGGCGATAGAACGCCTTCGCGCCGAACTGGCCCTGCGTGAGAACGCCGAACGCCTTGCTTTTCTCGACCGCCTCGGCAGGGAGATAGCCCTCGCGGCCGACGCCGATGCTGTCATGCAGATCACCACTCGGCTCCTCGGCGAACATCTTGGCGTCTCGATTTGCGCCTACGCCGACATGGAGCAGGACCAAGACCATTTCACCATCCGCGGCGATTGGAGCGCACCTGGCTCGCCCAGCATCAGGGGATATTACAGTCTTGCCGATTTCGGTCGCCTGGCTGTCACCAACCTCAGCGCCAACAAGCCGCTTATCATCAACAACAACCTTGAGGAAATTGCTCCCGAGGAAGCGAAGACCTTTCAGGATATCGGGATAACGGCAACCATCTGTATGCCTTTGGTCAAACAAGGCCGACTGACTGCCCTGATGGCCATCCACGACAAGCAGCGCCGCGTCTGGTCGCAACGCGAACTGTCCTTGCTGACCGAGGTGACGGAGCGGTCCTGGGCTCACATCGAGCGCGTTCGCTCGGAACAGGCGGCACGGGCCAGCGAGGAGAGGCTGAGGCTTGCCACCGACGCGGCCGCTATTGGCACCTGGGATTACGATCCCATCAGCGGAGTGCTGCGTTGGGACGACCGGTGCAAAGCCCTTTTTGGTTTGCCGCCGGACGCGGAGGTGACATATGAAAGCGCCTTCCTGGCGGGCCTCCACCCGGAAGATCGCGCACGGGCCGACGAGGCCGTACGCCAGTCGCTCGCGCCGGGCACCCCCTCCCGCTACGACATCGAATACCGGACGATCGGCCTTCGGGATGGCAAGGAGCGCTGGATTGCCGCAACGGGGGAAGCGCTTTTCCAGTCCGGCCGTGCGATCCGCTTCATCGGCACCGTGGTTGATGTCACCGCGCGAAAGCGGGTGGAGCATCAGCTTCAGTTGATGAACGCTACTGCGGCAGCCGTGGCGGCCGAGCTTGACGTAGAGCGAATTGTCCAGACGGTAACCGATGCCGGCGTGGTGCTGTCGGGCGCACAATTCGGAGCTTTCTTCTACAATGTGATCGACGACAAGGGCGACAGCTATGTGCTCTACGCCCTTTCGGGGGCACCTCGTTCTGCTTTCGAAAACTTTCCCATGCCGCGCAACACCGCGGTGTTCGAGCCCACTTTCCGCGGCACAAGCGTGGTGCGTTCCGACGATATCCTCACCGATCCGCGTTACGGAAAGAACTGGCCCCGCAAGGGAATGCCGGAGGGCCATCTGCCGGTGCGTTCCTATCTCGCCGTGCCGGTCGTCTCGCGTTCGGGCGAGGTCCTGGGCGGCCTCTTCCTTGGTCATTCAGAGACCGGCGTGTTCGCCGAACAGCAAGAAGCGGCCTTGCTGGGGCTTGCGGGCCATGCCGCCACGGCCATCGACAACTCCCGACTGTTCAAGGCGCTGCAGACACTCAACGGTACGCTCGAACAGCGTGTCAAAGATGAAGTAGCGGAACGCGCCAGAGCAGAAGAGCACCTGCGCCAAGCCCAGAAGATGGAAGCTGTCGGACAGCTCACCGGTGGCATCGCGCACGACTTCAACAATATGCTGGCCGTCATCATCGGCGGCCTGAACCTTGTGCAGCGCAAGCTCAGAAACGGCGATACCAACGTCCACCAATTCGTAACCGGCGCGATCGATGGAGCACAACGTGCCGCAGAACTTACCAGGCGACTGCTCGCCTTTTCCCGCCAGCAACCACTGGCGCCGAAGCGGCTGAATCCAAATCGCCTCGTCTCCGGTATGAGCGAATTGCTGAACCGGACGCTTGGCGAGACCATCCAGATCGAGACCGTGCTCGCCGCGGGGTTATGGCATGTCGAGGCCGACGCAGGGCAATTGGAAAGCGCGCTGCTCAACCTTTGCGTCAACGCAAGGGATGCCATGCCTGCTGGCGGCAAACTTACGATCGAGACATCAAACGCCCACGTCGACGATCGCTATGCCAGGGAGAACGCGATCCCCTCCGGCCAGTATGTGATGATAGCGGTCACCGATACAGGAACGGGCATGACTGCTGATGTTGTCGCAAGAGCCTTCGATCCGTTCTTCACCACCAAGGGGGTCGGCAAAGGCACCGGGCTGGGACTCAGCCAAGTCTATGGGTTTGTTCGCCAGTCCGGCGGCAGTGTGAAGATCTATTCCGAGCAGGGCATCGGAACCACCTTGAAAATATATTTGCCGCGTTCGCACCATGGCGTGCTCGACAGCCAAATCGACGTCGTGGCAGGCGAGCACCCCGGCTGTGCAGACGAGATCATCATGGTTGTCGAGGATGAAGATCGCGTCCGGCTGATGGCCGCGGAAGCGCTGCGGGAACTGGGCTACTCCGTGCTGGAAATGCAAGGTCCACGCGAAGCGCTGGTGGCCGTCGAAAGCGGGCAAGTGCCGTCGCTTCTGTTCACCGACGTGGTGATGCCGGAGATGTCGGGCCGGGAGCTGGTGGATCAGGTCAAGACAATGCACCCGTCGCTAAAAGTGCTCTACACCACCGGCTACACACGAAATGCGATTGTCCACAACGGCACGCTCGATTTCGGAACCGAACTTTTGACCAAGCCCTACACGATCGACGAATTGGCAGAGAAAGTCCGGAAGGTGCTGGATCGAAAGTGAACGGGCAACAGCCCGCGACGCTCGCCGTGTGACCGAACCCGGCGTTTGCCGCGTAAGGTGTGCGGCGAAACGGGCCGAAGGTGTCGACACCGACATCGTATTAATATGGCCCGGCTTCACTTTTCCGAGCCAATATCCCTCCAGATTTTGTCTACCTCTTGCCCATCCGCGGCCTTGCTCATTGCCGTGATGGCGCAGCACGATCGAAATCTCGTTGCCGCCGGTCACCGGTCGGAGAAATAAATGCCGCCTCTGGCTCCCTGCGATGCTCAACACTGAAGCTGCCGTAAAAATGCTCGCTGGCCGATGGCCGGATGGAACAATCAACTTGCCGGGATGTTCGGATGGTCTAACCGGAGAGATGTCCATGTTCATGCACAACAAGCGCCTGCAATACACCGTTCGCGTCTCGGAGCCGAATCCTCGCCTGGCCTGCATGATCATGGAACAGTTCGGCGGCGCCGATGGCGAGCTTGCAGCGGCCATGCGCTATTTCACGCAAGGGCTTGGCGAGGACGATCTTGGCCGTCGCGACATGTTGCTCGATATTGCGACCGAAGAACTCAGCCATCTCGAAGTGGTGGGATCAATCGTCACCATGCTCAACAAGGGGCTCAAGGCACAGCTGGCCGAGGGCCAAATGAAGGAAGCCGACCTTTACCTGATGATCGGCGCCAGCGGCACAACAGCCAAGGAATCAATTCTGTTCGGCGGCGCTCCCGCGCTGTGCGACTCAGCCGGCGTTCCCTGGACCGCGGCCTATGTCGACTCGCGCGGTGAACCTACGGTGGATTTGCGGTCGAATATCGCCGCCGAAGCCCGCGCCAAGATCGTTTACGAACGCCTCATCAACATCACCGACGACCCGGGAATCAAGGACGCGCTCGGCTTCCTGATGACCCGCGAGATCGCGCACCAGAAGTCGTTTGAGAAAGCACTCTACGCGATCGAAAACAATTTCCCTTCCGGCAAGCTCCCAGGCGTAGAGAAGTACGCCAGCATGTATGTCAACACCTCTCAAGGCGACGGCGATGTCGCTGGCCCATGGAATTCCGGCGAAGAGTGGGATCGGATCGATGACCTTGAAGAGGTGATGCCCGTCGACGGCGGAGACGGCCTGGCAACTGTCAAGCTGGGGGCCAAAGACATGAAGGTGGTGGCCAGGATGGCCGACCGTACGCTTTCCGATCCGGCTTCCGATCCGACAACAGGCGCTGATCTAGGAGCAGGCCCGGGAGCTGGCCGTACCAAGAACGCCGATTTCGGCGGCGCGGCAAGCATTCAGGAGGCCCCGGCCGTGGCAGAGGCTGCCGTCAAACGCGCACGTAGGCGTTAGCACAGAGCCGACGCGGGCATCTATGTTCCGCGATGCGGCCGGAAGCTAACACCGACGAAGGCAGGGCATCCGACCAGCAACGGACTGGCCGGAGCGCTCGCATCGACATCTGTGCTGAATGTGGGTGAAGCAACCATGGCCACCGCCGCACCACGACCAGATTCGGAGCGTGCGGGCCAGCCGGATAAGGTCCGTCCCGACGGTTGCGAGAACCGGTGCATCGTGACAATCGGAGCATCGGCCGGCGGCGTCGACGCGCTGAAGAGACTTGTCCGCGATCTTTCGCCGGACATCCCGGCGGCTCTCCTCGTCGTACAGCACGTTGGTCCCACGAGTTACCTCGGCGACATTCTCGGTCGCGCTGCCAACATGCCCGTTGCAAATGCCTCCAACGGCATGAAGGTTAAAAACGGGCACATCTTCGTTGCACCGCCGGGAGCTCACCTTCTGTTACACGACGATCATATGCTGCTGCGGCGCGGGCCGCGCGAGAACCTGGCGCGCCCCGCCATCGACCCCCTGTTTCGATCGGCGGCCTGCAGCTTTGGCGGCAGCGTGATCGGCGTCGTGCTCACAGGCAGCCTCTCCGACGGCACCGCCGGCCTGCACGCAATCAAGATGTGCGGAGGCGTCAGCGTAGTCCAGGACCCCGGCGACGCTGCAGTACCCGACATGCCGCTGAGCGCCTTGCAGAATGTGGAAATCGACCATTGCGTCCCTCTGTCCGAAATGGCTGGCCTGTTGCACAGGCTTGCTTCCGAAATCGCAGGACCGACACCAGAAATCCCGTCCGGCATCCGCCTTGAGGCAGCGATTGCAGCTCAGGAGCACAGCACAATGGAATTGACCGAAGGCCAGCTTGGCGCCCCCTCGACATTTGTCTGCCCCGAATGTCATGGCCCCCTATGGGAGATCGAAGAGGGGCCGATTACCCGTTACCGCTGCCACACCGGACATGCGTTCGGAGCGGACGTTTTAATGCAGGCCCAGGCTGACGATGCGGAACAGGCTCTTTGGAGCCTTTTAAGAGCGCACCAGCAGCGGGCTGAGTTGGCGAAACGTACGGCAAAACGCGAAGCCGCGCGGGAAAGACACAGCCTGGCTAGCCAAATGGCTGCGCGGGCCGCGGAGTACGAAGCCGACGCGAAACTTATTGAAGAGATCATCCATCGTCGAACGCCGTGACAAGGCAACAGCGTTTGTCAGGGCGGGTGCGTCTGCGCCATCCCGATCGCATTTTCCTGGATCAGCCGCGTTGCCTCACCGCTTGGCCTGTGGCCACGGGTATCCAGGTCCCATGCTTTGATTGAACACCTGCACCCAAATCCAACTGCACGAATTTTATGCAAAGCAGGAACATAGAAGCATTACGCGAGTTAGGCACTGACCCATTGGACGTATCCTCGCATTCTGCGGTCTGCCTGGGTGGTCCTTGTTTTGTAAACGAATGCCAGGACAATGTATCGCTCGCAGCTTTTCGTACCTCTTTTTGGCCTGCTGTTGCTGATGGGTGGCCTGTTCCACGGGCACGAGGCCATGGCGCAGGAACCCTGTCCGGCCGACCACGACAAGCTGCTTGCAGCCCTCAAAGCCAACGTGAAGGCAAGCGGCGGACCAGCCAATGGCGGCTTTGAGACCAACGAATGGGCAGCCATCGTTGCCCGTGACGGCACTGTCTGCGCGATTGCGTTCAGCGGCCCCACCCCCGACTCGCAATGGCCGGGAAGTCGGCTCATAGCAGCGGAGAAAGCCAACACGGCCAACGGTCTCAGCCTGGCTCAGATGGCCCTCTCTACGGCCAATCTCTATGCGGGGGTGCAGCCGGGCGGGCCGCTATTTGGCCTGCAGGAGACCAATCCCGTCAACCAGGCCGCGGCCTATACGGGCGATCCCAAAACGTTCGGAAGCGCCGGCGACCCGCTCGTCGGCAAGCCGATCGGAGGCGTCGTGGTGTTTGGCGGCGGGCTTGCCCTCTACGACGGCAAGAGCATTGTCGGCGGCCTCGGCGTTTCAGGCGACTCCTCATGCGCCGATCACAATGTGGCCTGGCGTATCCGCGCGGCGCTCGGCTTCGACAAGGTCCCGGCAGGCGTCAATCCAAATCGCAAGGATGCCATTGTCTACGATCTGGACCCCGGCGGCAAAAGCGCTTCGGGCTGGGGCCATCCGCTTTGTGCCGGAACGGAGGCCGACATCGCGGCCGAACTCGGCGCCGGCGTGGGAGGCTCGATCAATAAATGAAAGCTATGCCGCAGTTGGCATTAACGCGCGTTGACGTAGAACGCCATACCCGCAAATTGGCTGCCGGGAATTCCTTTGGCGCTATCCTTCTGGTGACGCTGCTCGCCTGCCTGCCGCTTTTGGGCGCTGCGTCCGAGCCACCTAAAACACCAGCGATCGTACCACCAGCCGCAGCCTCGCCACCCGATGACGGCCAATGGACGATGCCGGCCAAGAACTACGCGTCGACGCGCTTCAGCGAACTCTCCGAGATCAACGAAGGCAACGTCAAGAACCTGCAGGTCGCGTTCACGTTCTCGACAGGCGTGAACAAGGGCCAGGAAGCAGCGCCGCTGGTCGTCGGCAACACCATGTATATCGTGACGCCCTTTCCCAACTTCGTCTATGCGCTCGATCTCTCCAAGCCCGGCGCCCCGATGAAGTGGAAGTACGAACCCAATCCCGAGCCGGCGGCACAGGGGGTGGCCTGCTGCGACGTCGTCAACCGAGGGGTGGCATTCGCCGACGGGCGCATCTTTTTCAATACGCTGGACGGCCACACGATTGCCCTTGATGCGAACACGGGCAAGCCGATCTGGAACACTCATGTCGGCAACATCAACATCGGCGAGACCATCACCATGGCGCCGCTTGTGGTGAAGGGCAAAGTGCTGGTCGGCAATTCCGGCGGCGAGATGGGCGTTCGCGGCTGGGTAAAGGCGCTCGACGCCGGCGACGGTCATGTCGTCTGGATCGCCTATAGCACCGGGCCGGACAAGGACGTGCTGATCGGATCGGACTTCAAGCCGCACTACGACATGGACAAAGGCAAGGATCTTGGCGTCACGACGTGGCCGCCGGAAGCCTGGAAGATCGGCGGCGGCAACATGTGGGGCTGGATTTCCTATGATCCCGATCTGAACCTGATTTTCCACGGCACCGGCAATCCCGGACCATGGAATCCGGATTTGCGGCCGGGCGACAACAAGTGGACGTCTGGCATTTTCGCGCGCGATCCCGACACCGGCGCGGCGAAATGGTTCTATCAGTGGAGCCCGCATGACCTCCACGATTATGACGGCATCAACGAGCAGATCCTGCTCGACATGACCTGGCAGGGCAAGCCGCGCAAGGTGCTGATCCGGCCGGAGCGCAACGGCTATCTCTACATCCTCGACCGGACAACCGGCGAGGTGCTGTCGGCAAAACCGTTTGGTCCGGTCAACTCCAGCAAAGGTGTGGATCTGAAAACCGGTCGGCTGATCGTAAACCCGGACAAGAAGACCGGCACCGGCAAGGTCGTTCGCGATATCTGTCCGACGGCGTCGGGCCTCAAGGACTGGCAGCCTTCCGCGTTCTCGCCGAAGACCGGCCTGCTCTACATCCCGCACAACAATCTGTGCATGGATGAAGAAGGCGTCGAGGTGAACTACATCGCCGGCACGCCCTATGTGGGCATGAACGTCCGCATGATACCAGGGCCCGGCGGTAATCGCGGCGCCTTCACCGCCTGGGACATCGCCGCGGAGAAACCCGCCTGGAGCCTCAAGGAGAATTTCCCGGTGTGGAGCGGCGCGGTGGTGACCGCCGGCGACGTTGTCTTCTATGGCACGATGGAAGGCTGGTTCAAGGCGGTTAGCGCCAAGACCGGAGACCTGCTTTGGCAGTTCAAGACCTCGTCCGGGATCATCGGCCAGCCCATCACCTATCGCGGTCCCGACGGGCACCAATATGTCGCCATCCTCTCAGGTGTCGGCGGCTGGGCCGGCGCCATTGTATCGGGCGATCTTGACCCGCGTGACGCCACCGCCGCGCTCGGTTTCGTCAATGCCATGAAGGATCTGAAGAACGCGACAACCTCGGGAGGCACGCTTTATGTGTTCCGGCTGCCTTGATGGATTGTACTTGACCGTAGGTCCGGCGCGAAAGGGGTGTCAACGGCTGGCGATCGGCATGGCCGCGATCGCCTTCGTGTTCTTGACGGCCACAGCCGACGCACGTGAGCTGAGGGTCTGCGCCGATCCGAACAACCTGCCGTTCTCCAACGCGGCAGGTCAGGGCTTCGAGAACAGGATCGCCGAAATCGTTGCGTCCGATCTCGGCGCCAAGCTGACCTATACCTGGTGGGCGCAGCGTCGCGGCTTCATCCGCAACACGCTGAAGGCGGGCCTGTGCGATCTCGTGCCGGGCACGCCGAGCAACCTCGAAATGCTGCGCACCACCACGCCCTACTACCGATCGTCCTATGTCTTCGTCACCCGCAGGGACGGCCCCGACGTAGCATCGTTCAATGATCCGCGGCTGCGCGACATGCGGATCGGTGTTCAGCTCATCGGCGACGATGGCGCCAATTCGCCTCCGGTCCAGGCGCTTGGCCGCCGCGGTATCGTCGGGCACCTCGTTGGCTATCCGGTCTATGGCGATTATTCCGCCCCCAACCCGCCGGCGCGCATCGTCGAAGCGGTGGCGAGTGGCGAGATCGACCTTGCCGTGGTCTGGGGCCCCCTCGCCGGCTACTTCGCCGCCAGGCAGAAGGTGCCGCTCCGCATCACGCCGGTTGCGCCCCGCATCGACGGACCGCAACTGCCGATGATCTACGACATCTCAATGGGCGTCCGCCGCGAAGACGATGCGCTGCGCGGCGATGTCAATGGCGCCCTGTCCAGGCACAAGGTCGAGATAGATGCCTTGCTGTCACAGTATGGCGTGCCGCGCCTCGATGCCTCGGGGAGCCCGGTGCGATGAGAGCCGTTGTGGCCATGCTCCTGTTTCCAGTCCTGGCGCTCGCTGCCTGCCAGCGCGAGGAACGTGACACGCGCCCGCAATCGGGGCTCGGATCGGGCGAGCAGCTGACGCCTGTGACCACGCTGGAGCCCGGCGGACAGCGGCCCCCCGCCAGCGACAACAAGGCGGCGAGCTTCGAGGCCAACGCCTTCCACATGAGCGAAGGGAAAAGGCTTTTCGGCTGGTTCAACTGTTCGGGATGCCACGCCAATGGCGGCGGCGGCATGGGGCCGGCCCTGATGGACCAGAAGTGGCTCTATGGCAGCTCGATCGAAAGCATCCATGCCACGATCCGCGACGGTCGGCCAAACGGCATGCCGAGCTTCCGCGACAAGATTCCCGACGACCAGATCTGGGAGCTTGCGGCTTTCGTGCGCTCGCTGAGCGGCAACGCACCGTCTTCCGCCGCGCCGCAACGCAATGACGACATGATGGCGCATCCTTCGGAAAACCGCATGCCCGACGCGGCCACGCTGGGGAAGTCGCCGTGAAACGTCTCGTCTCGATGGCGTTCGCCACCGCCGGGGCTCTGTTGCTCCAGGGATGCGCGGGCTGGCAATCCGCCCTCGACCCGAAAGGTCCCGCGGCGAGCGAACTGGCATGGCTGATCTGGTTCTTCACCGCGCTCTGCGCCGTGGTGTGGGTGCTGGTGATGATCGCCCTCGTCGTGCCCTTGATGATGCGGTCGCGCGCGCAGGCGGAGCCGCTCGCGATCAAGGCCGGCGCCGACGACCGGAAGCTGCGCGCGGTGATGACCGCCGTCGGGTTGACCGCCATTGTCCTGATCGGACTGACCTTGCTGAGCTTCTTCGCCAACAGGACGCTCGCCGCGATCGGCTCGGATGCCGCGCTGACCATTCGGGTCACCGGCCATCAATGGTGGTGGGAGGTGCGCTATGAGGATGCCACGCCAAGCCGGATCCTGACCACGGCGAACGAGATCCATATCCCCGCCGGGGAGCCGGTGAAGCTTCTTCTGACCTCGACCGACGTCATCCATTCCTTCTGGATTCCGAGCCTTTCGGGCAAGCTCGACCTCATTCCCGGCCACATGAACGTGCTCGACCTCAAGGCAGACAAGCCTGGTGTTTACCGAGGTCAATGCGCCGAGTTCTGCGGGGCGCAGCACGCAAACATGGGCACCTTCATCATCGCCGAGCCGCGTGCGAAGTTCGACGCCTGGTGGAACGACCAGTTGCAGCCGGCAGCTACTCCGACGGGGGACGAGGCCAAGGCCGGCCAGGATCTGTTTCTGAAGCGCCCTTGCGTGATGTGTCACAGAATAGGCGGCACGCCTGCCGGAGGAACGGTCGCCCCTGACCTCACCCATATAGCCAGCCGGCAGACGCTTGCCGCCGGGACATTGACGATGAGCCGCGGCAATCTCGCCGCCTGGATAGCCGACCCACAGGGCATCAAGCCCGGATCCCACATGCCGGTGGTGGAGCTCAGCGGCGACGAACTCAACGCCATGGTCGCCTACCTCGAGGCGCTTAAATGAGCAGCGCGGACCTCACAAGCGAACGCGACCTGCCGCGCGAAACGCCCGCCACAGGCGACGTCGCACCCGAGCATGACGGACCGCGCGACACCGGCATGGACGATGCCAGCCTGGATCGCTGGCTGGCGCGGACATGGCGCACGCCCCCCGGCATCATCGGCGCGCTGTCGAGCGTCGACCACAAGGTCGTCGCACGGCGCTATCTGATCACCGCCTTCGTGTTTCTGTGCCTGGGCGGGCTCAACGCTGTCGCCATGCGCATCCAGCTCTCAGGGCCGCAGCGCGGTCTGATCGGCCCGGACCTCTACAACCAGCTGTTCACGATGCATGGTGTGACCATGATGTTCCTGTTCGCCGTGCCCATCGTGCAGGCGACAGGCATCTATCTCGTCCCGCTGATGGTCGGCAGCCGCAACATCGCCTTTCCCCGCCTGAACGCGTTCAGCTACTGGATCTATGTTTCGGGCGGTATATTTGCCTGGGTGTCTTTCGCGCTCAACATGGCGCCCGACGTCGGCTGGTTTGCTTATGTGCCGCTGTCAGGCCCCGAATTCGCGCCGGGCAAGCGGGCCGACGTCTGGGCCCAGATGATCACTTATACAGAAGTATCCTCGCTGGCGGTCGCGGTGGCAACCATCGTCACCGTGTTCAAGCAGCGAGCCCCCGGCATGTCGCTGGACAGGATTCCGCTCTACGTCTGGGCAATGCTGGTTACCTCCTTCGTCGTCGTCTTCGCCATGCCCGCGGTGATGATCACCTCGACCTTCCTGATCCTCGACCGGCTGGTCGGCACACATATCTTCAACCCCGCCGAGGGCGGCGACGCACTGCTCTTCCAGCATCTGTTCTGGTTCTTTGGCCATCCCGAGGTCTACATCATCTTCCTGCCGGCGACGGGCATGGTCTCCGCGATCATCCCGGTCTTCGCCCGGCGTCCCGTGTTCGGGCATCTCGGGCTGGTCTTGTCGCTGATCGCCGTCGGTTTCCTTTCGTTCGGCCTCTGGGTCCATCACATGTTCGCGACGGGGCTACCCAAGCTCGGCGCCAGCTTCTTCACCGCGTCGAGCATGCTGATCGCCATCCCCAATGGCGTTCAGATCTTCTGCTGGCTGGCGACCTTGTGGGACGGCAGGCCGGTGATCCGCACGCCGCTGCTGTTCGTGTTCGGCTTCTTTTTCATCTTCGTCATCGGCGGCCTCACCGGCGTCATGCTCGCTTCGGTGCCGCTGGACCTCCAGGTGCACGACACTTATTTCGTCGTCGCCCATTTCCATTACGTGCTGATCGGCGGTTCGGTCTTCCCGCTGCTGGGCGCGGCCTATTTCTGGTTCCCCAAGATCAGCGGCCGCATGATGAGCGAGCGTCTCGGGCGCTGGCATTTCTGGCTGGCTTTCATCGGCTTCAACGCGGCTTTTTTTCCAATGCATCTCGTCGGGCTCTGGGGCATGCCACGAAGGGTCTACACCTATCCGGCCGAGCTTGGCTGGGGCAACATCAACATGTTCATCAGCGCTGGCGCGGTGCTCTTTTTCCTCAGCTTCGTACTGTTCACTTTCAATCTTGTACACGGCGCGTTGAAGGGCGCGCTGGCCGGAAACAATCCCTGGGATGCCGGTACGCTCGAATGGGCGACGTCTTCGCCGCCGCCAAGCTATAATTTCGCGCGGATACCGATTGTCACACATGTCGAGCCGCTCTGGGCCGAACGGGAGGCGCTGCCTGTGGCGACCGGACTCCGCGTCGATGTCCGTGAGCTATTGATCTCAACCGTGGCGGAAGCCCACCCCGACATTCGCGAGAAATCGGCGACACCGTCGATCTGGCCGCTGCTGGCGGCAATCGCCGTCGGCAGTACGTTTGTCTACTCGATCTTCACGCCCTGGGCGATCGTCTGGGGCGCCGCGCCGATCGCCATCACCTTGATCGGCTGGTTCTGGCCCAAGGACGACCCGGAGGATGAGGGATGAGTGAGCGTCCCAGCTTGGATCTTTCGGACCTCCCAACCTTTGGACATGGTCCGCGCAGCCCGACCTGGTGGGGAACGCTCGGCTTCATGGCGCTGGAAGGCATGGGCTTTGCGTTGGCCGCCGGCGCTTATCTCTATCTCGCGACCTTGTGGCCCAATTGGCGTCTAAGCGCCCCGGAACCCAACCATTGGCCCGGGACGATCGTCACCATCCTGTTTATCATCAGCGTGGTGCCGAACCACATCCTCCACGGCTACGCCAAGCAATGCGCGATCGTGCCGGTGCGGATCGGGCTGGTGGTGATGTCGCTGCTCGGTCTGGCCCCGCTTGTCGTGCGCTGGTTCGAATTCCCGGCGCTGAACATCTACTGGGACACGAACGCCTATGGCTCGATGCTCTGGGTGCTGCTCGGGCTGCACACCACACACCTGATCACCGATGTCGGCGACACCATCGTTTTGACGGTGCTGATGTTCACACGCCATGGCTATAGCGGCCGGCGCTTCGGCGATGTCGGCGACAATGTCTTCTATTGGGATTTCGTGGTGCTGACCTGGATCCCGATCTATCTGCTCATCTACTGGATGCCGAGGCTAGGCTGATGCGTGCGTTGAAAATGGGAACGTCCTGGGCTGGTCTTCTGTCGGGGCCGATGGCTTGGGCAATCTCGACGCAGCTGAACTACGCACTCGTACCATGGCAGTGCAACCGCCAGGTGCCGGTGGTGCTTCCCGTGGCACTGGTGCTCGCCGTGCTTTCGCTGCTCGGCGGTGCCTTGTCATGGCGGGCGAAGCGGCAGGGCGGCGCCGCCTTCAAGCCTGAGCGCACGCGCAGCACCGAGCAGTTCGTCGCCGATCTCGGCATGCTTGCGGCATTGCTGTTTGCCCTCGTCATCATCGTGCAAGGCAGCGCGGCTCTCATTCTCGACGAGTGCCTGCGATGAGCTTCGACGCGTTCTTCTCGACCTCGATCTGCTACGGCGCCGGCGCGCCCGAGGCCGGATGGACGCTCGCATTTCCCATCACGTTTCCGCTGGCCGCGATTGCCTTCCTTTATTCCATCGGAGCGACTCGGTTGTGGCGCCGCAGCAGCCGAGGCCGTCCCGAGCGGATGCGGCAGGCGTTGTTTTTCGCCGCCGGTTGGGGCGTGCTGACGGCAGCACTGGTCAGCCCCATCCACGCGCTCGGCGAGCGGGTGTTTGCCGCCCATATGATCGAGCATGAACTGCTGATGGCGGTGGCGGCGCCCCTCCTTGTCGCCGCTTGCCCAGGCGCAGTCCTGCTCTGGTCCTTGCCGGCCTCACTTCGCCGCGGAACGGGCAAGCTCACGCGCGCAAAGACGCTGCAATCGGTTTGGGCCCTGGTGATCCGCCCCCTCAGCGCGACGATCATTCACGGCGTCGCCATCTGGATCTGGCACATTCCGGCGTTGTTCCAGGCAGCGCTCCAGCAGGGCTTTCTTCATTATGCCCAGCATGCGAGCTTCCTCGGCACAGCCTTGCTGTTCTGGTGGGCGCTCCTTCCGCGCCCCGGTCGACAGCAGACCTATGGCAGCTCCGTCATGCATCTTTTCTTCACCTCGCTTCATACCGGCCTGCTCGGTGTCCTGCTGCTGATGTCGCCCAAACTCTGGTATCCGGAGAATGGCGCCGGCGCCGCGTTGTGGGGCCTGACCGCGATCGAGGACCAGCAACTTGCCGGATTGGTAATGTGGGTTCCGGCCGGCTTGATCTATGGCGGCGCCGCCCTGCTGCTCGCCGGCCTGTGGATAAGCAGCAGCGCAACCAGGGAGGCAACACATGCGCTCCGACCTGGGTAGGCTGATCGGGGGCGCCCTTGCCGCAATCCTGCTGCTGACCGCGGCTGTAGCAGCGGCGACCTTGTGGTCCGACCGGCGCGACCGTGTCCGGCACGAGTCGGATGCGGCGACCGGGGGCGTAGGCGCTCGCGCCATTCCGATCATGACGGCGAATGGCTGCTCCGGCTGCCATACGATACCCGGCGTGCCGGGTGCGCAAGGCCAGGTCGGACCCCGCCTGGACGGTGGCCTTGCCGACAGGGTCTTTATCGGTGGCCTGCTGGCAAACAATCCGGAGAACATGATCCGCTGGATACGCTCGGCGAGGGAAGTCAATCCGCACACGGCCATGCCGTCGACGAGGATCACCGAGCAACAGGCGCGGGACATCGCCGCTTATCTCTATGCTTTGAGGTAAATCAGCCCTCGCCGCCGCGCCGGGACCACAAGCCCCGGCCGGGGTCATAGCCGATGACCGCCGCGAGGAAGAAGGCGATGAGGCAGCCAAGGACCACAATCGCCGCGACAGGATCGAACCGCAGATAGAGCGCGAAGCGTATCAGCTCGACCGCCGAGCTGAACGGGTTCCAGGCGGCGATTGTTGCCAGCACCGGTCCCGCCTCGGCAAGCCGCCACAGCGGATAGAGCGCCGTCGAGGCAAAGAACACCGGAAAGATGACGAAATTCATGACACCGGCAAAGTTCTCCATCTGTGTCGAAACCGAGGAGACAAGCAGTCCGAACGCGCCAAGCATGAGGCCCGCCAGCACGAGCGCCGGAAATACCGCGACGTAGCCGAGAACGGGCGGCCGCACATCCCAGAAACGCGCGATCAACAGAAACAAGTAGACCAGCGGCACGCCAACGATCACGCTGGCCAGCAGGCGCGCCGCAAGCAGGTACCAGCGCGGCAATGGTGCGGTCAGCAACAAGCGCATGCTGCCCATCTCGCGATCGTAGACCATGGCCAGCGAACTCGCCATGGCATGGAAGAGCAGCATCATGGCCGCTAGCCCGGGCACCACATACACGTCATAGAGAACATAGGTCTGGTAGGGTGGCGTGATCGACAGACCGAGAACGGAGCGGAAGCCAGCGGCAAAGATTGCCAGCCAGACCAGCGGCCGCACCATCGCCGAGAGCAGCCGACCGCGTTGCCGCAACGTGCGCAGCATCTCCCTGCGCAGGATGCCGTTGAGCGCGCGCACCGCGTGAGACGTTTTCATTCGGACTCCGTCAGCGACGCGAAGGCCTCGCCCGTGCTCGCTACACCGAGATCGGCAGCCAGACGATCGGCGCGGCCGGCCCACCGCATTGTGCCTCGATGCAGCACCACCACATCGTCATCCGCCGTTAGTTCTTCCAGAAAATGTGTTGCCCACAGGACGGCAATGCCGCGCTCGCGGCAAAGCTCCCGCACGTGCCGCTCGAGCGCGCGGCGGCCCGGCACGTCGAGCCCGGTGGTCGGCTCATCCAGCAGCAAAAGGCGTGGGCTATGCATCAGAGCGCGTGCTATCTCGACACGGCGACGCTGCCCCCCGGAAAGCGCTCGGGCAGGATCGTCGATCCTGTCCAGCACGTCCAGCCGGCCGAGTTCGTGGATGGAGCGCTCCTTGCTCAAGGCCTGGCTAAGCCCATGCAAGGCCGCGTGGTAACGCAGGTTCTCGCCGGCTGTCAGATCGAGATCGAGGGTCGGCAACTGGAAGACGACGCCCATCTGCGCCAACGCGGCGGACGGGTTGACATCCATCGCCTGGTCGAAGACATGCACCGAGCCGGAGCGGGCGTGATAAAGACCGGTGATCAGCGAGAACAGCGTCGTCTTGCCGGCGCCGTTGCGGCCTAGCAAGATGCACATCCTGCCTTGGGTCACAGAGAAAGAGACGCCGTCGAGAACCCGCCGGTTTCCGAAACTATGGCCCAGATTCTCGACCGACAAGGCGTTCATGGCCCGATCACGACGCCCCACGGCCCCCGCCCCACCGGCAGCGATTTCACCACCTCTTGGTTTTCCAGATCGATGAAGGAGATGTCGCCGGAATTCCCGTTTGCGCTGACCAGGCGCTTCTGGTCGCCGGAGAGCGCCACGTGCCAGGGTCGTTGACCAACAAGGTAGAGCCGACGGACCGTCAACGTTTTCACATCGACTTCCGCAATCCTGTTGGCGGGGCCGAGCGCCACATAGACGGTCGTGCCATCGCGGGACGTCGCCATGCCGACCGCCTGCACACCCTCGCGTCGTATACCCGGCACCTCGAACTCGACTTTGCCGGTCTGCGCGCGCGTTGCCGTGTCGAAGACGGTGACGGTGCCCCGGATCTCCGAGGACACCCAGAATTGCTTACCGTCCGGCGAGAATAAAGCCGCGCGCGGCCGGGTATCGACCAGCAGATTGTCGACGAGTTCAAGCGTGCCTGCGTCGATCAGATGCACCATGCTGGTGGTCTCCGAAGTGCAGGCGACATAGCGGCCGTCGGCGCTGGCCGCCATTCCTTCCGGTTCGACGCCGACATCCACGGTGCCGATGACCTTGGCCGCGGCGATGTCCACCACCGACACCAGATTGTCATTCTCGTTGGCGACGAACAGCCGCTTGCCATCGGGATGGACTGCGAAGAATTCCGGATCGGCTCCCGAAGGCAGTTCCCCGACGACCCGCCGCTTCGCGACGTCGACCACGTCGATGCGGTTGTCGTCGCCTTCCGCGACGAAAAGCATCTTGTTGTCGATCGACAGCGCCAGCCCGCGCGGACGGCGGCCGACATCGATCGTCGCCAGCAAAGTCATTGTCACGCCGTCGACGACCGCGACGGTATTATCCTGCTCATTGGAAACGTAGATGGTCTCGGCGGCGGCGGGAGCAGCAAGAGCGAACGCTGCCAACAACAGCGTCATCAGAACTTGCATGTGCTCTCCTCCAGGTCGATGCCCAGCGTGTCGAGCGGCGTGCGCTGATGCAGGAAACCCGGTTGCGGTGAGCTGGAAATCAAGAGGCGAGGCCCGGCGATCAAAATGGGCTGGCGCATCTGTCCGTCCCAGGGACGGAAACTAAGCCCCTGCCCCTTGAAGCCAGCGAGAAGAAACGCGTCGCCGCGTATATATCTGCCGATTGCCGAGGGATCGAGACTGTGCAGGCGCGTCGCCGCTTCGCCGATACTGCGCACAGCGAGCCAGGCCGCGTAGTCGCTGGGCAACATCCAGCGCCCTGCCTGCCTGTGGAAACGGTCCTGCAGTTGCGTGGCGCCCCATTCCTCGCTGACAGCGCTCCAGCCTATGGCGACAAGCCCTTGCGTGCCGGCGACGATTCTCGGCAGCGCAGTGCGGCCCTCCAGATAGGCGCCGAATTCATCCGCCTCGTCGGCGACCACGAGCACATCATAGTCGCTGACCTGCGTGACCGCCGGTATTTCGGTCTGCAGCGTGACATGCCCTGTATCGGCACGTCCGTTGGCGGGCCTGAATGTCCACGGCTGGTCGATCGTGATCTCGGCTCCGAAGCGAGCCGCCGCCCGTCGAAAGGCCGCAGCCATCGCCTGATCCTGCGAATGCGGCCCCACAAGCAGGAACCAACGCTGCCAGCGCTTCCAGGCGAGATATTGCGCCAGCCCGTCGGCGAGCATGGCGCGGCTCGGGATCGTGTGCAGGACGTTCCGACGGCAGTCCTGTTGGCGAAGCACGTCGTCCGGCGCCCGGCTGTTGAGCAACGTCATCTGCTCGGCACCCGGCGCGGCACTGGCCTGTAGAAGCTGACTGGCGTCGAGATCGGCGACGACAAAGGCGATGCCGGCATCGGCGAATTGTCTTACCGCGTCGTCCGGCGTTTCGGTTGGTTTCAATATTCTTTCCTCCAGCCGAAATTTCTGCCCAAGAAACCGGCCGGTGCTTTCGTCGTCGGCAATGCCCAGCCGAGCGCCTTGCAGGCCGTCGTCGGTGACGGTTTCATCAAGGGGTCCAAGGGGCAGAGCCGGTTTGCGCTCCTGGCCGATATACCCGATCACCATCGTCTGTTGCTCGGTGGCGCCAGGGCCGGTGATCAGCAAAAGAAAGAGAAGGCCCAGCAACAGTCTCATTGTGTCGCCCCCAGCCCAAAGCGCGACGATCCCGCTTCATCGCCACCAGAGATTGCGACATCGCGCACGATGCGCGCCGGCGATCCCTCCAGAACAATAACCCGATCACCCAGCGACGAGGCATATGCGAGATCATGCGTAACCAGCAGCGTGGTAGTCCGCCGACTGGCGAAACAATCCTGCAGCAGGCGGCGCATGTCTTGTGCGGTCGCCTCGTCGAGTGAAGCGAATGGCTCGTCGAGGAGCAGGAGCGCAGGCTCCACGGCGAGCGCCCGGGCAAGCGCTACGCGCCGCGCCATGCCGCCCGAGAGTCGCTGCGGATAGCTCTTCTCATTGCCTTTCAGGCCGACAGCGGCAAGCCACCGGGCCGCATCGGGCGCGCGATCCGGGATGGCCATCTCTACATTGCGCAAGGCGGTGAGCCAGGGCAGCAGCCTCGGTGTCTGGAACAGCATGCCTATCGGAAGCGGTCGTCCGCTCACGCTGCCGCGAAATTCGCGGTCGACGCCCGAAACGATCGACAGCAGCGTCGACTTGCCGACACCGGAAGGGCCGGTCAGGACGCAGACCTGTCCGTCGGCTATATCAAGCGACAGCGCGCGAAAGATCGTCCGGCGCTGGCCGTCGTCACCGGGGAAAGTCTTGTCCTCGATCCTGATCCTCAGCATCAGCGTCGCCAGGCGAACAGACGGCGTTCCAACGGCACAAGCAGTCCATACTCGATGGCAAGCATCACAACGCCGAAGCTGATCGCATAGGCAAGGATGTGGGTGACGTCGAAGTTCTGAAAATAGACCTGTAGCTGGAACCCGACGCCGTTGGAGCGGCCGAGCAGTTCGGCGAGCAACACGATCTTCCACGTTAGTGCCAGCCCGCTGCGCAGGGTGACGAGAAAGAACGGCGCCAATTGCGGCAGCACGAGATGCCGCAGCTTTGCAGCACGCCCGAAGCGATAGAGCTCAGCCATTTCGGCAAAGTCCTTGTCCAGCCGGCTGGCGCCTTCACGAATAGTCACCACGACATTGGGGATCTTGTTGAGCGCGACCGCAAGGACAAGCGCGGTCTCGGCAAGACCAAGCCAGATATAAATTAGAATGACCGTGATCAGCGCCGGCATGTTGAGGAGTAACACGATCCAAGGCCTCATCCATATGTCGGCTCTGTGCGAGCGGCCTGCCGCGTAGCCAAGGGCCGCGCCGATGACGATTGCCGACCCGAGGCTTGCCACGACGCGCGCAAGCGAGATGCCCAAATGGTATGACAGCTCGCCCCGAACCGCTTCGTGCAGGAGAACCGAAACAACCTGGACCGGACCAGGAAACAGCCGATCGGCGGCGATCAATGATGCAATCTGCCAGACGAGCACCATGGTCAGCAATGCCGCAGTGGATTGCGAACGCTGCATTGTGATGGGGAACGCTGGGACATCGGTCATTGGCGCGAGCTCAAGCCGGTATGGCCCGGAAGACACCAGGATCGAGGCTCGTCGCCTTGCCGACCAGATCCTCGCCGCCCAGTTCGGCCAGGATTGCAAACAACCGGGCCGCGCCATCACGTTCGTCTTTGCCGAACCGACGAGGGATTCCGGCTCGATAGGCGGCGCGTAACGCCGCCTGTAGGTGAGGATCGTCCGTGCCCAATTGGGGCGCGAGCACCCGCCATTCGTCGTCCGAAGACTCGAGCAGCGACTTCGCTGCCGCGGTCGCGCTCGTGAATCGCGCGAGGGCTATCGGGTTGGCCCGCGCCCAGCTTTCATGGAAGACGTAGCCGAGCATCGGCAAGTCCACGGATACGCCAAGCCCCTGCAGGATTTGCGCGACACTGAGCAGAGGCCTTGCCCCCTCTGACTCGAGACGGGCGGCGAAATTCCAGAACGTCAGCAGTGCATCCAGTCGCCCCGCCAGAAATTCCTGCTCCAACAAAGGCGGCGCGCCGAACACTGGCTCCACCTCTTCAGCAAGATCGCGCTTCACCTGACGGAGGCCGAGCGCCCGCAATAGGATCCAGCTTTTGTCCAGCGGACCACCTGCGATCCCCAGCCTTTTGCCCTTGAGGTCCGCAAGAGTTCGAATGGGCGAGCCTTGCGGCAGTTCCAGCGCGCCGACGGCACGAGAATAGGGATAGAAGACCAGATCAGCGCCTTCGCTGCGCTGGCGCATGACCCACACCCAGTCCGAAACGATGACGTCGACGCTGCCCGCCAGCAATGCGGTCTTACCGGCTTCGGTACCGGCAAGCCGCTGAGCCTCGATTGATACGCCGTGCACAGTGTCCAACGCATGTCGCCGCATGACGTCAACTTCCCAGGCGGCGGTGCCAAATCCCAGCACGCCAAATCGCACGAGCGGCGATGGCTGTGGCGCGGCTTCTGCGGAAGCACCCAATAGCCAGCAACAAATACCCGCAAGAGCGGCCCGCCGCGAGATGTGACCCTGATCATGCCGGGTCAGCCATTCGCCTGGAAGGGTAGCAGTCAGCACGGGCGCACCGGGTGTGAAGGAACTTTCCTAACGCCGTGGCGGCAGGAATGTTCCTCAATGGTGCATGGAACTAACGGGAAAGCACCTAAGGTCCGTTTTTCAGCTCGTATGGCAGCCCGGGGGGCTTGTTCAGGCGAACAGAAGAAGGTGTCAGGGGCTACGGTCCGCTCTTGGCATCATCGACCTCCAACGCGTCCATTACAGGTGCCGGATCGCTCTTTTCGGAGCTCGGGCTCTGCACCCCGGACCCGGCGTTCTCGATCGCTTGAACGATAGCATCTTCGATGTTTCCGAGTTCGTCCTCCCTTACTTCACGCCCATAACCAGCCACCTCGGCATCTTGCTCGAATTGCTGAGCGAGCACCGCGACGCTGACTTCCTCTCGACCAGGAAGTGTGCCGACATTCTCCTGTAGCCAGTTTTGAAAAAACTCTCTGGTCGCGCTCATCTCAGACCACCCTTTCGCCAAACTAAGCGCGACGGTGAGCCGAAGTTCCATGATGCGTTCACTTTCCCAGTGGCGCTGTACTCACAGCGTTGGGTGCCACGAGGTTTTTGCAGGCTTGATGAGGCAGTGGCCTTTCTCTTCACGACTCGATTGGAGTTCACTCTTATCGCGCAGTGTGCATCCTGATTGCGTCCATTTCGACCCTGTGGAACAAGCTTGTTGAGTTGAAGTTAGGCCCTATGCCAAGCTTTTCGGGCGAACCAAGTTTTTCGGGCGAACAAGTTTTTGACGTTGCCATCGTCGGCGGCGGCCCCGCGGGGCTCGCTGCAGCCATGTATTTAGCCAGGTTTCTGCGTTCGGTGATCTCGCTCGACGCGGGGCATGCGCGTGCCAAGCTCATCCCAAAATCCCGCAACTGTCCCGGCTTCCCCGACGGCATCAGCGGGGAAGAACTGCTCGGCCGCCTACGAGCCCAGGCACAGCTATACGGCGCGAGCCTTGTCCATGGTTGCGTAGGCCACGCCGAAAAACGCGAGGTTTTTTTTGTCCTGACGACCACCTGCGGGATTGTCCAAGCAAGGCGCGTGATTCTGGCAACGGGCATTGTGGACAAGGCACCTCCCATTGAAAGACTGGAGGAGGCGATCGCAACCGGCATTGTCAGACTGTGCCCGGTTTGCGATGCATATGAGGCCCGGGGTAGCCGCATCGGCGTTGTTGGTCCGGAGCATCTCGCCGTCAGGGAGGCTCTGTTCCTGAAGGGATATGGCAGTCAGGTCGCCTTGCTCGCCAATAACCAGGATGATGTTTCCGAAGCTGCCCGCGGCGCCGCCTTGGCAGGCGGAGTTGAAATCTGGGACGCTGTCGATGACCTGATCCCTCGACGAACCGGGTTCGATGTCGTCATGGCCGAGGGCGCCCCGATGCGCAACATCGATGTGGTGTACCCTTCGATGGGCAGCGACGTACGCTCCGAACTCGCGGTTGCTCTGGGGGCTAACTGTGACGCAGAAGGCTATGTCCTGGTCAACCGACACCTTGAGACTTCAACGCCAGGACTCTATGCCATTGGCGACGTGGCCGAGGGGCTCAATCAAATTGCTGTTGCGTTCGGAGACGCCGCCAAGGCTGCAACTCACATTCATAACGACCTCCGCGATTGCGCCGAGCCGGCGACGAACTTCCGGCGAAGTTGACCTGCAGATGCGAACGCACCGTACCGGCTCACCTTTGGCTGCGTTGATGCCCGGAACCTGTTCCACCCGGCGTGAGACTACCGGCTTCGGCTTTGCTAGAGTTCTCCCAGGCGCAGCCGCTGGGTTGATGGACGGGCACGCGCTGGCGAACGGCTGGAGGAAGGAATGAAAATTCTCGTCACCGGCGCGTCAGGTCTGATTGGAACCGCGCTTTGCGCGCGCCTGGCCGGCGAGAGTCATGAAGTGGTCCGCGTGCTTCACCACGCAGACACTGGCGTCCACCCGGAGATCCAAACCGTTTCCCTGGATATGGCGCGGGCCTTGCGACCTCAGGACTGGACCCCCTATCTCGCCGGTGTGGACGCCGTCGTAAACTGTGCCGGCGTCCTGCAGGATAGTGCCCGGGAAAACACCCGGCATGTCCATTCTACCGGCGCCTCGGCTCTCTTCACCGCGTGTGAGCACGCAGGTGTGAATAAGGTGATCCACTTTTCTGCCATCGGGGTCGATCGCCAGCAGCCGTCCGCCTTTTCCGCCAGCAAGCTCGCCGGCGATGAGGCACTGATGGCACGTAGCCTTGACTGGGTCATCCTGCGCCCCTCCGTAGTACTGGGAAGGCCGGCCTTCGGCGCAAGTGCACTTTTTCGCGGCCTCGCGGCGTTGCCGCTCTTGCCGTTGATGCCCGACACGGGCCGTCTCCAAGTCGTCCAACTCGATGACGTGATCTCCACCGTCCTGTTCTTCCTCAAACCCGGCAGCCCATCGCACCTCACGCTGGACCTGGCTGGGCCCGAGGCACTTTCGATGAGCGAGGTCGTGGGTCGCTATCGCCGCTGGTTCGGATGGAGCAGTGCTCGGGAGTTCATCTTGCCCAATTGGGCCGCAGCTATCTTGTACAGGTTCGGGGATGCCGCGGCTCAGCTGGGCTGGCGCCCGCCGATGCGCAGCAATGCAGCAAAAGAGATTGCCCGTGGCGCTGTCGGCGATCCCCAACCCTGGATGACGGCGACCGGCATTCAACCATCAAGTCTTACATCTGCACTGCGTTTAAATCCTGCGGCGGTGCAGGAGCGATGGTTCGCCGGTCTTTACTTCGTCAAGCCGGCGCTCTTTGTCATCTTGCCGCTCTTCTGGGTCATGACGGGCATCATTTCCCTCACTGCCGGCTGGCGCAGCGGAGTTGATTTGCTGATTGGCACTGCTGCCGGCCCCTTGGCCGAACCGGCGGTAGTCGCCGGCGCGCTGGCTGACATCGCCGTCGGGGCGCTTATCGCCTGGCGCCCAACCAGCCGGCTTGGTCTTTTCGGCGCAATCGCGGTATCGCTTTTCTATGCGATCGCTGGGAGCATTCTGCGGCCGGATCTTTGGCTTGAGCCACTCGGGCCGTTGATCAAAATCCTCCCGATCCTCGTTCTGCATTTTGCAGCGCTGGCCATTCTGGAGGAACGCTGATGACGTACTTCGTGCTTAAATACCTGCACGTGATCGGCGCTGCTGTGCTGCTCGGAACTGGTGCCGGCATTGCTTTTTTCATGCTTTTGGCACACCGGACCGGGAATGCCGCGACGATCGCAGCCGTCGCCCGCATTGTCGTGCTGGCTGATTTCCTGTTCACGGCTACGGCCGTTATCGCACAACCTCTGACCGGACTGGGCCTCGCTAGGGTTGCGGGGTATTCGCTGTCCGAAGGATGGATCGTTCTCTCGATCCTGCTCTACATCTTGACGGGCCTGTTCTGGCTGCCTGTCGTGTGGATGCAGATCGAGATGCGAAATCTAGCCACACAGGCCGCACTCTCCAACCAACCTCCTCCCGAGCGCTACCATCAGCTGTTCAGACGCTGGTTTGTCTTCGGCTTCCCAGCTTTCGGCGCCGTGCTCGCCATTTTCTGGCTGATGATTGCGCGCCCGGCAATCGAGTGGTCATCGTTCTAGCTGCGATCGGCAAGCACTGCGCCGTGAATTCATCCGTCGCGCCTAGCTGGCTCGTGCCGGCGCGATGCACTGCGGTCGGGAACCACGGTCACTGCCGCGAGTTCTTTCGCATGGCCAATCATCCCGTCACCGGCGTGCTTACCTCAATCGGCACATTAACCTCCCGCCCCGCGGCATTCCTGATCCTGTTGGTCTACGCAATCCTTTGGATGATCTTCGAGCGACAGACCCTGGACTGGCATGGAGCGGCTACCTTGTTTACGTGGGCCATGACGCTGTTCATCCAGCGTGCCGAGCACCGCGACACTCAGGCCATTCACGCCAAACTGGATGAGATCCTGCGATCAGACCACAATGCCTCGAACATCACGCGGATCGACGATGAAGAGCCCGAGGAAATCGAAAAACACCGCCACCGCAGGCAGCAGGACGACTGATGAGCGGCGTTTTGGTTTCACGGCAGGACGAGTAGCGGGTTTCCAGCTTTTGACGCCTATCCAGCCCCGCCGCCTCCTGCGCTCAGGCCCAGGCCTTCGATCCTTGCTGCGGCTGTGGTTCAGCGACCGAAGGATCGGAGCCCTCTATTGTTCCACTGCATCCAGAAAAATTTGCCCGAGAACCAGGTCAGGCAAATCGGCCGGCTCGAAGTGCGTCATTCGCCTTTCTGGTTGCGCTCGACGAACTTGTTGAAACGGCTGGTTTGTCCGTCACCAGTCTTGGACTGGTAAAGAAAGGCCAGATCGTTCTCGTCGAATATGCGGAAGAACTCGTCCCATTCGACCGGCTCGAATGCTTCCTCGGGTTTGCCGAAGTCGATCCGCAGGATGCCGCCCGCCCCTTTGGTGCGAACCACTGCCGGCCGTCCATCCCGCTCCTCGGCCCATTTGCGGATTTCGTCGTGATTGGTGGTCGTTTGCGACTGGGACATTGAAATCTCCTTTGATCATCGGCGTTGCCAACATCGGGCATCGTCGGGGCTGCCGGCGTCCTAACAGCACAAGCGCGGCAATGTTCCGGCACGGCGCGGCGAGCGCGATGTGGCTGCTTCCGAACGAAGCCGGCCAAAGGAACTTTGTTGAAGCCAAGGGAACAAACCTTTTGCCGAAAAGTTCGGGTCGCCAAGATTACCTGTCTGAGGAGTGGTCGTGAAACGGATATTGGTTACAGGGGGCTGCGGCTTCATTGGCCGGCATGTCGCCCAGGAACTCATCGAGCAGGATTATTCGGTTCGCATTTTGGATGTGCTGCTGGAGCAGGTGCACGCAGGCGAAACAGTCGCCCTTCCCGCCGGGGCCGAGCTGATCAAGGGCGACATTCGGGACCGGGAGGCGGTCGCCAAGGCGCTGGAAGGCGTTGACGCGGTCATTCATCTAGCCGCGGAAGTCGGCGTCGGACAGTCGATGTACGAGATCGCGCGCTATGTCGGCACCAACGATCTCGGCACCGCGACGCTGCTTGAGGCGCTGATCAAACACCCGGTCGAGCGCATTGTCGTCGCCTCATCGATGAGTGTCTATGGCGAGGGCCTCTATGCTACATCGGACGGCCGGCGCATCGACAATGCCCGGCGCAAGGCGAGCGACATCAAAAACGGACAGTGGAATCCGCTGTCGCCGGAAGGCGAACCCCTCTCCCCCCTGCCGACGGACGAGGAAAAGCCGGTCGATCTCGCCTCTATCTATGCACTGACGAAATACGCCCAGGAACGCGCCGTGCTGATCTTCGGCGAAGCCTATGGCATCGATGCGGTCGCGCTGCGCCTGTTCAACGTCTTCGGCGCCGGCCAGGCGTTATCGAACCCCTATACCGGCGTGTTGGCCAATTTTGCTTCGCGTCTCGCCAACGGCCAACGTCCAATGATCTTCGAGGATGGCGAACAGAAACGCGATTTCGTCCATGTGGATGACGTCGCCCGCGCCTTTCGTCTTGCGCTGCAGCAACGCCAGGCAAGGGGTCACGTCATCAACATCGGCAGCGGCCGAGCCTATGCTATCAGCGACGTCGCGCGGGTACTTGCCGAGGCCATGGGAACGCCGGACCGCTCGCCAGAGTTGCTCGGCAAGGCGCGCTCCGGGGATATCCGCAACTGCTTCGCCGATATTTCCAAGGCCCGTGAGCTGCTCGGTTTCGAGCCGAGGCAACAACTGGAGAATTCGCTCGCCGATTTCGTTTCCTGGGTGCGCAACTCGTCCGCCATCGACCGCGGCGCCGACATGAAACGCGAGCTTGAAGAACGTGGGCTGGTGTCATGAATACGCGCAATCGACGCGACGCGCCCGTCGCCATTGTCGGCGGCAGCGGCTTCATAGGATCGAACCTGGCCGACAGCCTGTTGTCGGATGGCGAGCCGGTGCTGGTGATCGACAATCTCAGCCGCCCCGGCGTCGAACAGAACCTTGAATGGCTGGCGCAGAAACACGGAAGCCGCCTCATGGTCGAAACGATTGACGTGCGCGACGCCAACGCGCTTGCGCCCGTTCTGAAGAGTTCCAAGGCGATCTTCCACCTGGCCGCGCAAACCGCCGTCACAACGAGCCTGGTCCAACCGGACGAGGATTTCGACATCAACCTTCGAGGAACGTTCAATGTCCTCGAGGCGGCGCGGCTGAGCAGTGAGTTTGTTCCGGTGGTCTTCGCCAGCACCAACAAGGTCTATGGCAGCCTGCCCGACGTCGCGGTGCGCGAGGACGGCGATCGTTACCTGCCTTGCGACGGCATCATCCAAGCGAATGGCATCGACGAGACCCACGGCCTGGATTTCTGCACGCCCTATGGCTGCTCCAAAGGCGCGGCGGACCAATATGTGCTCGACTATGCCAAATCCTACGGCATGCCCACGGCGGTGCTGCGGATGAGCTGCATCTACGGGCCGCGCCAGTTCGGAACCGAGGATCAAGGCTGGGTCGCGCACTTCCTGCTGAGTGCGCTGACGGGACGTCCAATCACCATTTACGGCGACGGCAGACAAGTGCGCGATATACTGCATGTCTCCGATGCGGTCGCCGCCTACAGGGCCACGCTCGATCGTATCGAGACGACCAAAGGCCAGGCATTCAATCTTGGCGGCGGCCCCGATAATGCGATCAGCCTGCGCATGCTGTTGAGCGAGATCCGTAGCTTGACCGGCCATGAGCTTTCGATCCGCCATGATGACGAACGCACCGGCGATCAGCCCTTCTTCGTCGCCGACACCCGCAAGATCAAAGCGATGCTTGGCTGGAAAGCTCGTGTTTCATGGCGCGAAGGCATTCGCGATCTCGCAGACTGGCTGCAACAACACCGGCTCCAGCCTCGCCCCGAAGTCGTGAGGTACGTCGCATGAAAATCGCCCTGGTAAACCCGTTCTGGACCTATGACGACAGCATCTATTTCGGCTGCCGCCAACCACATCTCCCGCTGGAACTCGGCTATTCGAAATCCCTCCTCGAAACAGCCGGCCATGAGGTGTTGATGCTGGATGGGCAATTGCAGAAGCTCGACAACTCGGACCTCTCCGAGCGTGTGGCTGATTTCGCGCCTGCAATGACGGTCGTCAGTACCGCCCCGACTTATCTGTTCTGGCGCTGCGCACCACCCGAGTTGCGCGTGCCGGCCGATTTCCTCAACCGTCTCGCCGGGCGCGGTGGACGCACAGTCGCGGTCGGGCCGCATGGCTCGGCTACGCCCGCGCCAACCTTGCGCAAGCTTGGCGTCGACATTGTTGTGCGCGGCGAATGCGAGGAAATCGTCGCGGAACTTGCCCGGCGCGACGACTGGAGCGCGGTCCCCTCGACCGCTTACCTGCGCGACGCCAAGGTGGTTTTGAACGGCGGCGTCCACGCCAGCTCGTTTGTCGATCATCCGCCACTCCAATGGCCATCAGACTGGATCGCAGCCCATTCGCATCACCATCACAGGTTCGATGACAAGCAGGTTGGGTTCGGCGCGGAGGTCGAAGCATCGCGCGGCTGCCCCTACAATTGCAGCTTCTGCGCCAAGATCGATTTCCGCGATGCCTATCGCCGCCGAAACCACGAGGCTGTCATAGCGGAAATCGATGGGCTGATTGCCCAGGGGGTCGGCTACATTTATTTCATCGATGAAATCTTCCTGCCGCAAAAAGCGCTGCTGGAAGCGTTGATCCATCGCGACGTGAAGTTCGGTGTGCAGACCCGCATCGACCTTTGGAAGCCCGAGCTGCTGGAACTGCTCGGTGCGGCTGGCTGTGTCTCCATCGAGGCCGGCCTCGAAAGCCTGACCGTGGAAGGTCGTGCGATGCTGGCGAAACGCTGCCGGCTGGGTACCGAGGAACTTGCCGCGCTGCTCGTCAATGCCAGGCGTCACGTTCCGTTCGTACAGGCCAATCTGATCGGCGTCGTCGAGGATGACCCTGCCCTTGTGGACTACTGGCGAACGCACCTGATCGACAACGGCGTGTGGGCCAATGAACCCGTACCGCTTTATCCATATCCGAGTTCGCCAAGCTATCGCGAGCTTTGGGGCGAACCCGACGACCTCGCCTGGGAGCGCGCCCATGATCACTATCTCGCATCATTCCAGAAGTTCAGCGACATCCAGGAAAGGCGCCCGCGTCCGCTGGCGGAACTGGAGGCGACATGTTGCGGACACTGACGCCGCGCTCGCGGCGCATCCTGATGACGGTCGACGCCGTGGGCGGCGTGTGGCGCTATGCGCTCGACCTGGCCAGGGAACTTGTCAACGGCGGCGATAGCGTGGTGCTTGCCGGCCTCGGTCCGCCACCGTCCAGGCAGCAGGCCGACGAGGCGGAGGCTTTCGCGAAGCTGATCTGGCTGAACACGCCGCCGGATTGGATGACCCGCAACGGCGGTGATCTCGACGCGCTGCCGCGGGAGTTGCATGCGCCCATGCGCGACCACGCCATCGACCTTGTCCATTTCAACGCGCCTTCGCAGGCGGCGGGATTCGACGCGCCATGCCCGGTCGTGGTGGTCTCCCATTCCTGCGTGACGACCTGGTTCCATGCGGTCAGAGGACAGGCGGCGGATGGGGCATGGGCCTGGCAGAAGGAGCGCAACAGACGCGGCATGGATCGGGCCGACGCGGTCATCGCGCCGAGCCGCAGCCATGCCGACATGCTAGAGACCTGCTACGGCCCGATCGCGCGCTTGAGTGTGGTCACAAATGGTGCCCGTCCTCTGCCGAAGGCCGAAAAGCATCAACCGCTCGTCTTCGCCGCTGCCCGCTGGTGGGACGAGGGCAAAAATGCGGCGGTGGTCGATCAGGCGGCGTCCCTGACGCGATGGCCTCTGTTTGCCGCCGGTTCGACGAACGGCCCAAACGGCGAGCATGTCAGCTTCAGCCATGCTGTTCCTCTGGGAGCAGTGCCGTCCGATGAGGTGCGTTCGTTGATGGCTCGCGCGGGTATTTTCGTATCGCCATCGCTCTACGAGCCATTCGGCCTGGCCGCGCTGGAAGCCGCCATGTCGGCTACGCCCCTGGTGCTTTCCGATATCGCCACCTATCGCGAACTATGGGACGGGGCCGCGATATTCTTTGACGCGCGCGATCCGCACGATCTCGCTGCCTGCCTCAACCGTCTCTCCAGCGATGCCGAGCTCCGGCGAGAGCTTGGCCAGGCAGCCATCCGACGCAGCCGCAGGTTTAGGCTGACAAAGCAGACAGCGGCTATGCGCGGCGTCTACGACAAAGCGGCCTTAGCGATGGCGGAGCGCTGATCATGCGCTTTGTGTTTTACACCCACTCGGTCGTTTCCGACTGGAACCATGGCAATGCCCATTTCCTGCGCGGCGTCATGCGAGAGCTGGTCCAGCGCCGGCATCAGACTATTGCGCTGGAGCCGGCGAATGGCTGGAGCCGGTCGAATCTGCTGGCTGAGAAGGGGTCGTTCGCCATCGAACGCTTCCGCAAGGATTTTCCCGAACTGATGCCGGTGACCTACGACGCCGGATTTGATCACGAAGCCTGGATTGCCGAGGCCGACGTTGTGATCGTTCATGAGTGGACGGATCCGGAGCTTGTCGCACGTATTGGCCGTGCCCGGGCCGCCGGCGGCAACTTCATCCTTCTTTTTCACGACACCCACCACCGGGCCGTGTCTGCGACCGAGGCACTCTCGGCGCTCCGGCTGGAGCACTATGACGGCGTTCTCGCCTTTGGCGAAACCTTGCGCGAGAGCTATCTGCGCGCCGGCTGGGGCAAGCGCGTCTTCACTTGGCATGAAGCGGCGGACGATCGCCTGTTCAAGCCGCACCCGGAGATCCACCCCACCTCCGATCTGGTCTGGATCGGCAACTGGGGCGATGATGAGCGGACCGCCGAACTCAAGGAGTTTCTGATCGAGCCGGTGCACGATCTCGGCCTTGATGCCGCTGTTCACGGCGTACGCTACCCCAAGACCGCACTTGCGGATCTGGCCACCGCAGGACTGCGCTATGAGGGGTGGATCGCCAATGCCGACGTGCCGAAGGCCTTCGCCGCGCATCGTGTCACCGTTCACGTTCCACGGCGCCCCTATCGCGAGAGGTTGCCCGGAATCCCGACGATCCGCATGTTCGAGGCACTCGCCTGCGGCATTCCGCTGATTTCAGCGCCATGGTCCGATGTCGAGCAGCTTTTCAGGCCCGGTGTCGACTTCCTGTTTGCCGAGAATGGCTCGCAAATGCGGCAACAGCTTCGGACGGTGTTGTCCGACGAGGACTTTGCGGCCTCCCTGGTGACCTCGGGTCTCGAGACCATCCGCTCGCGGCACACCTGCCGCCACCGCGTCGACGAGTTGCTCGGCGTGCTCACGCAATGCGCGAACCGACACACCGCCGTCCCGACAACCGCAAAGGAAGCCGTCGCATGAAGATCGCATTCTATGGATCGAGCCTTTTGTCGTCCTACTGGAACGGTGCCGCGACGTACTATCGCGGTTTGCTCAAGGCACTTTCGCAATTGGGTTACGAGATCACGTTCTACGAACCCGATGTCTACGACCGGCAGAAGAACCGCGACATCGAAGCTCCCGACTGGTGCACTGTCGTCGTTTATGAGGCGACCCAGCATGCGCTGATGCAGGTCGCGGCACGTGCCGCCGGCGCCGACATCGTCGTCAAGGCGAGTGGCGTCGGTTTCGAAGACGAGGCGCTGCTTCGCGCCGTTCTCGACCACGCCCGCAGCGACGCGCTTGTCGTATTCTGGGACGTGGATGCGCCAGCCACGCTTGCCCAGTTGCGCGACGAGCCGGACCACCCGCTCCATCGTGCACTGCAGGAGATCGACCTCGTGCTGACCTATGGTGGCGGCGATCCCGTTGTCTGGGCCTATCGTGCCATGGGCGCCAAGGAGTGCGTGCCCATCTACAATGCGCTCGATCCCGAAACGCACCATCCGGTCGCCAGCAAAGCGCGTTTTGCCTGCGACCTGGCGTTCCTCGGAAACCGGCTGCCGGACCGTGAAGCGCGTGTCGAATCGTTTTTCCTCGATCCCGCCAGCCAGCTGCCGAAACAGCGTTTCCTGCTCGGAGGCTCGGGTTGGGGCGACAAGCCGCTCCCCACCAATGTAGGCTGGCTCGGCCATGTCGGCACCCGCGATCACAACGCCTTCAATGTCACCCCAAAAGCCGTGTTGAACATCAGCCGCGACAGCATGGCCGCCAACGGTTTTTCACCGGCCACGCGAGTGTTCGAGGCGGCCGGCGCGGGCGCCTGTCTCATCACGGATGCATGGCTGGGCGTGGAACTGTTCCTGAAACCAGGCGAGGAGATCCTGGTCGCGCGTGACGGCGGCGATGTCGCCGAAATAATGCGCTCGCTGACCCCCGGGCGGGCCAAGGCAATCGGCCAAGCCGCACTTCACCGCGTGCTGGCGGACCATACCTACGCGCTTCGGGCGGATGTGGCGGATGCCGTCTTCAAACGTCATTTCGAGCACGGGGCCGTGGAGGCAGCGGAATGACCAAGAAACTGGACATCGTCTTTCTCGGCCTGTCGCTGTCCTCATCCTGGGGAAACGGCCACGCCACGACTTTCCGGGGTCTTTTGAAAGGCTTGCACGGACTCGGTCACCGGGTGACTTTTCTGGAGCGCAACGTGCCCTGGTACGCCAATCACCGCGATCTGCGCGATCCGGAGTTCTGCGCCTTGCGCTACTACGAAACCACTGCGGAGCTGCAACGCGACTACGCACAGTGCCTGGAGCAGGCCGACATCATCGTCATCGGATCCTTTGTTCCAGAAGGACGCCAGGTCATCGACATCGTCGCCTCGCTTTGCAAGGGGCAGCTCTGCTTTTACGACATCGACACCCCGGTGACCCTGGCCAAGCTTTCAGCCGACGATTGCGATTATCTGAGTTCGCGGCAAATTCCGTATTTCGATGTCTATTTCTCCTTCACTGGCGGACCAACGCTCAACCATCTGGCGCAAGACTTCGGCGCGCGTCATGCCGAACCTCTCTATTGTTCGGTCGATCCAGAACGGCATCACCCGACAGGAGATCCGATCCGCTGGGATCTCGGCTATCTCGGCACCTACAGCATGGACCGGCAGACAACGCTGAACGCTCTGCTGCTCGAGCCCGCACGGCATATGCCGAACCTCCGTTTCGTCGTGGCCGGCTCCCAATATCCATCCGACATCATCTGGCCGGACAATGTCGAACGCATCGAACATTTGCCGCCAGCCGATCACGCCGCGTTCTATAGCCGTCAGCGCTACACGCTGAATGTCACACGCAGTTCCATGATCACCGCAGGATGGTCGCCCAGCGTGCGCCTGTTCGAAGCGGCGGCTTGCGGCACGCCCATCGTCAGCGACCACTGGCCAGGGCTCGACAGCTTCTTTCCCGCATCGGCGATCCACACCGCCGCGGAGACGGACGAAGTCATCGATATCCTCGTTGGCGAGTCCGAGCGCGCACGCCTGGCCATGGCCGGCCGGGCTCGCAAACTCGTCCTCGCTTCCCACACCGGTGGGGCCAGGGCTCGCGAATTCGTGGCGGCGCTGACCCAACCAACGGCGACGGCCCTCGATCTCGACATTGGAAGTGCAGCATGAACGGCAGACAGGAGAAAACAGCGATGCGACAGACAAGAAAGGCGCACAGGGCAAAGACGGTGCTTGTTGCCGGCGGCGCGGGTTTCCTCGGTTCGCATCTTTGCGAAGTATTGCTCCGCAACGGCTGGCGCGTGATCTGCGTCGACAATTTTCTGACCGGGCGCATGGAAAACATCATCTCGATCATGGACCGGCCGGGTTTCCGGTTGATCGAGCAGGACATCTGCCGGCCATTGGATCTCGGCGAGCCCGTGGATCACATCTTCAACCTGGCCTGCGCCGCCTCACCGCCGCGTTATCAGGCCGACCCGATACACACCACGCGTACCTGCGTGATCGGAACCCTCAACCTGCTCGAACTCGCTGTCCGCAATGACGCGCGACTGCTGCAGGCCTCGACGAGCGAAGTGTATGGCGATCCGGAACAACACCCGCAAAGGGAGGATTATGTCGGCCATGTGAACTGCACCGGCCCACGCGCCTGCTACGACGAGGGCAAGCGCACCGCCGAAACGCTTTGCTTCGACTATCTAAGGGCCGGCAAGGCCGACGTCCGCGTCGCGCGCATCTTCAACACCTACGGTCCGAGAATGGATCCGGCCGACGGTCGCATCGTCTCGAATTTGATCATGCAGGCGCTCGAGAAGCGTCCGCTGACGATATTCGGCGACGGCCAGCAGACGCGATCCTTCTGCTATGTCTCCGACTTGATTGATGGATTGATGCGCCTGATGAACATCGACCCCAATCCGGGCAAGCCGGTCAATCTGGGCAATCCCGGAGAATTCACCATCGTGCGACTGGCGGCATTGGTGAAGGCGATGACCGGCACCAAGTCGGATCTGAAATTTCTGCCCCTGCCGCAAGACGATCCTCGGCGCAGGCAGCCTGATATTTCGCGTGCGAAAACGCTGCTCGGCTGGTCGCCGAGAGTGCCGCTCAACGAAGGGCTCAAGCTGACGATCGATTATTTCGCGGCGCTCGAAGGCACCGGCATCGGCGATCAGATGACAGGCCTTGCCAAAAGGAGACCCGCAGGCGGGCTGCAGAACCTTCCTGCATGACGCGGGCCGCGGACGGACCTGCCCGGAGATCGTTCGGAACATCCATCCAACCTTGTAGTTTGGCGGGAGGGACCCGATACGGAGGATCATCCTCATGCAACCCAAGCGACCCGCGAAGGATGTCGACAAGATTGCCGAACGCGAGGCGGCTGCCTATCTGCGGCGCTCCTCGATCACCTATCTCGAGTGCTGCGTCAGCCTGATGATGACGCATCTGCAGCGCGAGGAAGTGGCCGCTATTCTCGAGCAGGAAGCAGACATGCTACGAAGGCTGGATTGATCGAAACGCTACACCTGAGATTCGTCCAGGAATCGTATCAGCCCCGCCCTGTATCGGTCTCCGGTCGCGGCCAGCCTTGCTTTTTCCTGGCCATTTTCGGATTGCGCAGCCGTGCTCCAGAGCCCGATTTGGAACGCCAAATAGCAGGGTTCGAAAAAATCGATGTGGCCATTGTCAATATCGAGCCCCATCCCCTCGACCAATGTCGTCACATCGCTGTCGGACAGTCCATATTCGACACGGGCGCCGGCAATGTCCCACTCTATCGGCTGGCAGCCAATCAAATCGTGTGCCCGGCAATGGTCGACGGCATCTGTCTTGACCACCGAGCCGTCGGCACAAACGAGAAACTCCCACGCGTGAAGCTTTCCGTCGATTTCCACCGGCTGCAGAACATGCGCAGGGGTTTTTTTCGAGAGCCAGCCGCGCAACGTCGCCGCTCGGTTCTCGCCCAGAGCTTCAGATGTATTGAAAACAGCCATTTCCGTGAGTGCGAGCAATGATGCACCCGGTTCGCAGGTTCGGAGATTGAGCGCCCGCCAGGTTAGATAGCGCGCCAACTCCGCGACCAGCCTTCCTCTTGGCAGCGGCGCCTGGTCCATCGTGGTGCCGTCAATCCACCGTTCGACCAGAAAGCCGTGGCAAAGCCCGACCACTTGCGATCCGAACCCGGCTTTCCCCAACATTTCCGCGGCTCGTCTCTTACGCCGTCCGGTTTCGCCGAGGCCGGCGAATTTGACGAGCCAGCGACCACACCCCGCGGACGCCAGGAATTTACGCCGCTCGATGCCGCGCGGGCTCGGCGGCCAATGCTTTTCGTCGACGTAGTGGACGCTCCTCCATTCGCCACCAGACAGTTCGGTCAGGCGTAATTCGGGGCTGCCGACCGCCTCGGCCACCCATTCGCTAAGCGTGGGAATGTTCGAGCTTTCGGGGAAGGTGCATTCGAGCGCCGTCGCCACATGTTTCGGACAGCGCGACCATGTCTCCCTGGCCTCCCGTGACGCTTCGATGCCCGGGTCGCCAGGATGGCTGGGAAACAGGTGAATGCGGTCCATACCAATACCCAGTTCCCGCAGCCACGCGACGACGGCGTGCATCGAACTGCCGGACAGACCGGGACCTTCGTCTACAACGGCGAAGCGTGCCGATGGATTGTTCTTCCAGGAAGCGATCGAGCGCGGATCGGCATTGATGTGCCTGCGGAAAGGATGGCCGACCGGACGAACGCTGAACGGCGCCGGCGCGCCAATCGCGGCAGCCACTATGGCGGCAAGCCCCAGGCCGATGCTGCGGATGCCGATCACGCATGTGTTCGCATCGAGACCTGACTCCTGCGCCGCTCCCAAATAGCTTTCGGGATAAAGCGCGTAATGCGCGTAACCCTCGGCAGAACCGGTCAGAACCTCAGCCTCGCAATCCAACCCGTCCAGCAGTTGGAGAAGTCCTGGGTCGATGCCACCGCCCACGGCGAAACCGCTTCGCCACGACTTCGCCACCTCGGCCGCAAGACCAACCAGCAATCTCGCGCCTTGCTGTTGCCGCGGCGAAAAGATGTCGATGCCGCTGGTCTCGAAATCGACATCGGCAAGCGCCCGAACCAGTTCCGATACGCTGATGAATAGTCCAACCAACGCGGCATGGCGTCGGAGGCCACGAGCCATGCGGTCCAGACTTTGAGCAATCTCGCTGGCAGCTTCGCGAAGCCGTTCTGCGCTCTGCCTCCGCTTCTGGTCGCCGTAAACGATCATCGATCGGTTTTCCAATGCTTTGCCTTGCGGCAACGCAGCGAGCGCTGCTTCGATCCATGCTGTCTTGCGCAATTTTTCGGCAGGCCAAGGAACATTCCGGCACGCTGGTGGTTCGGCGGCAGGAACTTACCTTTGAACAGCATAGGGCGGCAGTTTCGTGGGATCGAAAAAGGTTCGTGTCGGTATCGTCGGGGTCGGCAATTGCGCATCCTCCCTGGTGCAGGGCCTCTCCTATTATCGTCACGCAAAAAGCAACGAACCAATCCCAGGGCTGATGCATGCCGACCTCGGCGGCTACCATGTCGACGACGTCGAGATTGTCTGCGCGTTCGACGTCGCCAGGAGCAAGGTTGGCCTCGACGTCGCTGAAGCAATCTACGCCGCCCCCAACAACACGTTCCGCTTTGCCGATGCGGCGGCAAACGGCGTTCGCGTCGAGCGCGGACCGACACTTGACGGCATCGGAAAATACTTGCGCGACGAAATCGAGGAGGCGCCGGAGCCGGTTGCCGACGTCAGCGAAATCCTGCGCAACAGCGGCGCCGACGTGCTGGTCTCTTACCTGCCGGTGGGCTCCGAGGAGGCGACGCGCTTCTACGCCGAATGCGCGCTCGAGGCCGGCTGCGCCTTCGTCAACTGCATACCCGTTTTCATCGCCTCACGTCCGGAATGGCGCCGGCGCTTCGAGCAGCGAGGGCTGCCGCTGGTCGGCGATGATATCAAGAGCCAGGTCGGGGCGACCATCGTTCACCGCCTGCTGGCCAATCTCTTCCGCGAGCGCGGCGTGCGCATCGATCGCACTTATCAGCTGAATTTCGGCGGCAACACCGACTTCCTCAACATGCTGGAACGCGAGCGGCTGGAATCAAAGAAGATTTCCAAGACCCAGTCCGTGGCCAGCCAGTTCGATGTTCCCCTGGAGCCGGGCAATATTCATGTCGGACCCAGCGACCACGTACCGTGGCTGACCGATCGCAAATGGGCCTATATCCGGGTGGAAGGGACGACCTTCGGCGGCGTGCCGCTCAACGCCGAACTCAAGCTGGAAGTCTGGGATTCTCCAAATTCAGCCGGCGTGGTGATCGATGCGATACGCTGCGCCAAGCTTGCGCTCGATCGTGGCATAGCGGGAGCACTGACCGGCCCCTGCAGCTATTTCATGAAGTCGCCTCCCGAACAGTTCACCGACGCCGAAGCGCGGCAGCGCACGCTCGCTTTCATCGCCGGCAAGGACGAGCCTTTGCTGGATGCCGCGGAATGACGACAACGTTCTTTTTGATCCGTCATGCAGCGCACGACAATGTCGGCTCCTATCTTGCAGGACGGATGGACGGCGTTTGCCTTGGCGAGGCTGGGAAGGCGCAGGCCGCGCATCTTGGTGGCCGCATGGCCCGGGAGCCGATTGAAGCCATCTTGTGCAGCCCGCGTGAGCGTACGCAAGAGACGGCCGTGCCGATCGCGCTTGCCTGCGGCGTCGGCGAAATCGCGATCTGCGCCGAACTCGACGAGATCGATTTCGGCGATTGGTCGGGAAAGACTTTCGACGAGTTGAATGGCGATGCCGGTTGGCGGGCGTGGAACGACCAGCGGCAGGAGGCCAGGACACCGAGCGGCGAGACCATGCTGGATGTCCAGGAGCGGATCGTCGCACTGATGAACGCAGTGCGCGAGCGGCATCCGAATCAGTGTGTCGCCCTGGTCAGCCACGCCGACGTGATCAAAGCCGCCGTCTGCAAGGTGCTTGGCTTGCCGGTCGGCGACTGCTTCCGCTTCGACATCGATCCAGCCTCGATCACGACGATCGTGTCGGGTGACTGGGGCTCCAAGCTCCTGCGAATGAACGAAGCTGCCTGACGAGGACTTTCCGGATGCAGATGGTCATTTTCGGTCTCACCGTTACATCATCATGGGGCAACGGCCATGCCACGCTCTGGCGCGGACTGATCCGCGCCCTGGGTCGGCTGGGATGGTCCATCACCTTCTTCGAACGCGATACCCCCTACTATGCCGGGACGCGTGATCTCGATCGGCTCGATGGCGGCAACGTCGTCATTTATCCGGACTGGGAAGACATCCGTCGCGTTGCGGAGCGGGCAATGAAGCAAGCGGATGTCGTCGTCGTTACCTCCTACTGTGCCGACGCCGTGGAGGCCTCGCGGCTGGCGCAGCAGACAGGTCGCGGATTGCGTGTCTTCTACGATCTCGACACTCCGGTCACGCTTGCCCGCATCGAGCAAGGCGAGCGTCCGCCCTATTTCGGACCTGAGGGTCTTGCCGATTTCGACCTCGTTTTGAGTTACACCGGCGGCTCTGCGATCGAGGCGCTTAAGTCGGTTTTAGGCGCGCGTCACGTGGTGCCTCTCTATGGGCATGTCGATCCCGACCAACACCGGCCGGCAGAGAAGCGGGCCGAATTCGCCGGTGATCTGTCCTATCTCGGAACTTACGCGGCGGATCGCCAGGCCGGCGTCGAAAAGCTGCTGGTCCGCCCGGCCGCGCGCCTGCCCGACCACCGTTTCATCATTGGCGGCGCGCAATATCCGCAGGAATTCCCATGGAGCGACAACATCTTCTTTGTCAGGCATCTTCCGCCAGCCGACCATCCGGCTTTCTTCTCATCATCTCGCCTGACACTGAACGTCACCCGGGAGGCGATGGCGCAAAAGGGCTGGTGCCCGTCGGGACGGCTCTTCGAAGCGGCCGCGTGTGGGGCTGCCATCGTCACCGATGCATGGCCGGGCCTGGCCGAATTTTTCGAACCCGGCCGCGAAATCTTGTTGGCGCATGACACCGATGATGTGGTCGCCGCATTGCGATTGCCGGAGCGCGAGCTCGACGGCATTCGAAGGCGTGCCCGCGACCGGGTCTTGGGCGAACACACTTCCGCACGGCGCGCGGCGGAACTGGATCGCATCCTGAACGAGGCCTTTCAAAGATCTCCCGGCGAACCGATGAGGGAAGCGGTCTAATGTTGGGCATCGTACCCGCTGCCGGGCGCGGCAGCCGCATTCAGCCGCTCGGCTTCTCGAAAGAGCTGCTGCCGGTCGGTAGCCGGATCGATGGACAGATCGAGCGTCCATGCGCCGTGAGCGAGTATCTGGTACGGCGCATGGTGCAGGCCGGCGTCGACAAGATTTGCTTCATCATCGGATCGGGCAAATCCGACATCCTTGAATACTACGCCGCCGGCTACGGTGACGCGGCGGCTCTCTTCGTGGTGCAGCCGAACCCCGTCGGTCTGTGCGATGCGATCTTCCGGGCGGCGCCCCTCGTCGCGCCCGACGAGGTCGTCCTGGTCGGCCTTCCCGATACGATCTGGTTTCCCGAGGACGGTTTCCGCCATTTGCCCGACGATCAGCTCTCATTTCTGCTTTTCCCGGTGGATCAGCCGGAATTCTTCGACGCCGTCGTCACCGACGTCCACGAGCGCGTGATCGAAATCCAGGTCAAACGACAGGATGCCGCCACGAACTGGGTTTGGGGTGCGTTCAAGATGCCGGGCCATATCCTGCATCAGCTTGCGGCACTCTGGCGTGAGCGCGAGCGCAGTGACGAATATATCGGCACTTTGGTCAACGCCTATATTGCGGCCGGCGGTACAGCTTTTGGTGTCAGGGCTGGGTCGGACTATGTCGATGTCGGCACTTTCAACGGCTATCGAACAGCTCTGCGGTTGCTTGAAAACGACGCCTCATCCGCGCAGCGCCGGCCCACCATGATCATGCCCGGCGCGCAGTCGCATGTACCCGTCGTTCCTGGCGAAGGAGCCTGAGCCATGCTGCATTCCCATGCCGAAATCCGCCGCCGCATCGATGCGCTCGGCCCGTGGTTCCACAACATGGAACTTGCCGGCGTCGAAACCGCTCCCAACCATTTTCTGGGCAACTACCCGCTGATCAAATGGCGCAAATTTGCCAATGCCATTCCTGCTGATCTGACGGGCAAGGCGGTACTCGATATCGGCTGCAATGCAGGATTTTACTCCATCGAGATGAAGCGGCGAGGTGCTGACCGTGTCCTCGGCATCGATTTCGATGACGCCTATCTGGCCCAAGCTCGCTTTGCCGCCGAGGTTGCCGATTGCGAGATCGAATTCCAGAAGCTTTCGGTCTACGATGTCGGGTCGCTGCGCGAGACGTTCGATGTCGTGCTGTTCATGGGGGTGCTTTACCATTTGCGCCACCCCTTGCTCGCGCTCGACCTGATCCGCGAACATGTCGCCCGTGACCTGATGATCTTCCAGTCCATGCAGCGCGGCAGCGCGGATCTGCCCGAGTTGGAGGAAAACTATCATTTCTGGACGCATGACCTGTTCGACCAGCCGCAGTTTCCCAAGCTGCATTTCATCGAGCACCGCTATGCCGACGATCCCACCAACTGGTGGATTCCAAACCGCGCCTGCACCGAAGCGATGCTGCGCAGCGCCGGTTTCGAGATCGTTCTGCACCCCGAGCAGGAGGTCTATTTCTGCCGCGCAGCCGGGGACCCGGCCGGCGGCGGCGCCATCTACCCCTCGAAAGGACAGCTCCATGATTGAAGCCGCCATGATCTGGAACGAGCCCAACAACAAATCGCATTGGGACCCAGAGCTCGATCCCGATTGGAGCCGCTTTGCCAGGATGGCGATCTTGTCGGCTGACGCAATCGCGTCGGAGAACCCGTCTTTGACGAAAGTACTCGGTGGCATCTCGCCGATAGATCCGGGCTTTATCACCCGCATGAAGGAATTCAGCGTGCTGGACCATGTCGATGCCGTCGCCGTGCACGGCTTTCCGCTCGACTGGAACCTGTGGCAGATCCACGAATGGCCACAGAAGATCGGCGAGATCGCGACCGTCACCAACCTTCCCATCTGGGTCAGCGAAGTCGGCGTATCGACCTTCGGCGCGGAAGAAATCCAGGTTTGGGGGCTCAAGCGCACCGCCGAGTTGCTGATTGGCAACGCACCACGCATCCAGTGGTACAGCCTCTACGATCTTCCGCGCGAATGGGAAGCAACGACGCGGCATCGCGAGGCGGAGGGCTCTTCTTACTATCGACATTTCCACATGGGGCTGCTGCGCCAGGACGGTACGCCAAAACCTGCGCTGGAGGAGTTCCTGCGCTACACGCCCGCAATGGGGCTGGTGCAGTGGTTTCATTTCGAGGACCCCCGGCTGGACGATGCCGTCGCCTGGATGAAGCGGCTGGGCGTCACCAATATGCGCACGGGGCTTTCCTGGGCAGACAGCTTCCGGCCGAACGCGCTGGACTGGTTCGACCGGCAGATGGAGGCACTCGCCGATTTCGACGTGACGGTCACCTTTTGCTTTACACCGCAGCATCGCGGAATGATGCCCCACCACACCAGCCCGCCACTGGCGCCGGAGGAGTTCGCGGAATTCTGCGCAACCATGATCCGCCGCTATGCGCCCGGCATGGCGTCCAATTCGCTCCCGACGCGGCGGGCCTCGGCAGCGTGAAATGTCATGCTACCGATGCATCAGACGCCCGACACATTGGACGAATTAGCGGCACCATCGACAGGTGGTGCGGCGTACGGGACCGAGGCCCAACCAGCCGCGGCGCTCACTGTCCTCAATGTCGCCTACCCTCTCGCACCCGTCGGACCCGATGCTGTCGGCGGTGCCGAACAGGTTCTGTCGATGCTCGATCGGGCGCTGGTTCGCGCCGGCCACCGCTCTATCGTCATTGGCTGCCGCGGCTCCAGCGCGAGCGGTACCCTTGTGGAAATACCGGCTGAAGACGGCGTGCTCGACGAGGCGGCGAAGAGCCGCGCGCAGCAGGCTCATCGCAAAGCGATCGCCGCTGCCCGCGCCCGATGGCCGGTCGATGTGGTCCATCTGCACGGCATCGATTTCGATGCCTATCTGCCCGACGATGGCCCGACCCTTGTGACCCTCCACCTGCCCTTGGACTGGTATCCGGCCGAGGCTCTGCGACCGACGCGCGACGACCTGTGGCTCCATGCGGTCTCGTCCACCCAGCAGCAAACGGCGCCACCAGGGGCCAGACTGGTGGCGCCGATTCCCAACGGCGTTGACATCGAATCATTGAACCTGGTGCAGCCGAAGCGAGACTTTGCCCTGGTTCTCAGCCGGGTCTGCCCGGAAAAGGGCATTCACCTGGCCCTGGACGCGGCCAAACAGGCGGGCGTGCCCCTGGTCATCGGCGGCAAGGTCTATCCCTACGAAACACATACGCGCTACTTTCGCGACGAGGTCCAATCCCGTCTTGATGCTCGCCGCCGCTTCCTGGGCCCGCTCGGTTTTAACGCCAAGAGGCGCTTTCTCAACGCAGCCCGCTGTCTGGTCATTCCAAGCCTCGCCGCCGAGACAAGCTCGCTTGTCGCCATGGAGGCCCTCGCCTGCGGTACCCCGGTGGTCGCATTCCCGAATGGTGCGCTTGCGGACGTCATCGAGCACGGCAGGACGGGCTTTCTCGTCAACACAGTCGACGAGATGGCCCAAGCCATTCTTGCGGCGCCCAGCCTGGACGCCGAGGCGTGCCGGGTGGAGGCGCGACGGCGGTTTTCGCTGGAACGGATGATCTCGTCGTATATGGCTGCCTATCAGGCGCTGGCACAACTTGGCACAGATTGCCAGCGCTTCGCTGCGGCACCGTGAGAAAAGCAGTGTTGCGCAGCGAAATCATCGATGACCCCGTAAAATTCGATGCCTTGACGCCGCACTGGTGGAAACTGTGGGAGCAGAGTTCCTCTGCGACGCCGTTCCAATCCCCCGCCTGGCTGGTGCCATGGTGGCGCGCATTCGCACCCGGTGAACTGGCGACAGTCGCGGTCTGGCGTGGCGGCGATCTGGTCGGGCTGGCGCCACTCTATCTCGAGCATGGAACGGCCGGTTCGAAGCTGCTTCCGGTCGGCATTTCGCTCAGTGATTATCTGGACATCCTGGCTGTCCAGGATATCGAGGCGGCGGTTGTCGCCACCATTGCCGAAACGATCTGCTCGGTCGGGTGGTCACAATGGATATTGTCTGATCTGCCGCAAAACAGTGCCGGTCTTACGATCGCGCATCCCGGTTTAACGGTCGAGAGGCCGGTAATTCATGCAGCCTGTCCCGTGCTTGCTGTTGCCGGCGACGACACGTTGGCCGGCTGCGTTCCCGCTCGGCGCAGGCGCCAGTTGCGCCGGGCGCGCCAAGCGGCGTCCAGACGCGGCCGGCTCGCGTTGGCGTCAGCCCGGGGCGATCAGAACTTCCTGAACCAATTGATCCGCCTGCACCATGCACGCTGGGTTGGACATGGAGGTGGTGTATTGGCCGACCCCGCCGTGCAGCACTTCCATGGGCTTTCACTTCCCTTGCTCGATGCTCACGGCCTGGTCCGATGCTGGTTGCTCGCGATCGATGGCACGACTGTCGCCGCCTATTACGGATTTCACCACCGCGGCCGCGCCTATGCCTATCTCGGCGGCCTCGATCCTGCTTATGCCGAGGAGAGCCCAGGTGCGATCCTGATCGGCCACGCGATCGCGGAGTCGATCCGCGAAGATGCGCGCGAGTTCGACTTCCTGCGCGGCCAGGAGGCCTACAAATACGGCTGGGGCGCCGTCGACAGGTGGACGATGCGGAGGATCTGGACGCGGAGTTGATGTCATGAGTGTGCACGCGCAGCGCCGGACATCGGTCAGACGGGCGGTCGAAGATTGTATGGCCGATGGTGCCTGCGCCGAAGCTGTTCTCGTCAGGCTGGCGCTTCACCTGCCACCCACAATTGAAGCGGCGGAATTGGCGAAGGTCGTGCTGAAAGTCCGTCCGGCGGATACCGGCGATGCTGAAAGACTGCGAAAGGTCGCTGGACTGCTGCGCCACAGACCGGGCGTCCTTGCCACTTTGCGAGCGACAGGCGGCGCCGTTCGGCATGAACGCGGTAACGGCGAGACGGATATTGCCGTCGTCACGCGGCTGGCCTCGAGTTTTGATGCCGCGGCAGCAATTTCGACAGCCGCAAGTGTCCAGTTAGGATCCCTTGGCGATGACGAGCGGCTGACAGCCATGACCGACGAAATCGTTGAATGGCTCGAGGCGCGAGAATTCACCGGAATTGAACGAGACATTCTCGACATCGGTTGCGGCATCGGACGTTTCGAGCGCGCGCTGTCCAATTCCTTCAAGCGGATGGTCGGCATCGACATATCATCGCGGATGATCTCTATCGCCTCCGAGCAATGCGCAGCGCTCGGCAATGTCGAACTGCGCCAAACCTCCGGTCTCGATCTGGCCGACTTCGACGACGACAGTTTCGATTGCGTGTTGGCGGTCGACAGCTTTCCCTACCTGGTCCTGGCCGGCATGGCTGAGCGGCTTTTCGATGAAATTGCGCGCGTTCTCAAACGGCCGGGCCGGCTCGCATTGCTGAACTATTCTTATCGCGGATCGCTTTCTTTGGACCGGGCCGACATCGGCCGTCTTGCGCAAGCTCACCAATTGCGGGTCGTCATCGACGGCGAGAAGCCGTTTGGGTCATGGGATGGCGACGCCTTCCTGCTTGCTGGGTGAGACGGAACATTACAGCGCGATGCCGGTTCGGGCGTCGGCACCGATCGGTGTCCTGGATTCGAAGGAGGAGATCGTGGCATCCGGCAGCAAAAAGCATTTCGGACAAGGCAGCCAAGGCAAAGGTGCCGGCGCCGGCGCAATGACCACCTTGGACAAGGACAAGATCGAGGAAAACGCGGTTTTGTGCAACCGCGACAGGAAGCAACATGGCCGAGAGCGCGGGCTGGACGGTAATCGAATCAAGTCCGATCAATTTCAGGATCACGCCGCAAACCGGTTGCTGAAGGACTGACGCCACCGCGCCGCGTCTTGCCGCGGCACGGAGGAAAAACTGTGCAAGGGCCGCCGGTGAGCCTCTCGGCGGTCGACAACGCCTTGTAGTGCCGAGCGCTCATCATCAGACTTGGATCTAGGGATGCTATCAAGAGAACGTGATGTCTCATTCGAGCGACGATACCACGGATCTGCTTGTCGAGATGGCAGTGGATCGGGAGATTGCTTCCCTGCTGGCCGCCATAGAGCAGGAAAAGATACCAGACCGCCTGTCCAAGCTGGCGATCAAATTGCAAAACGCTCTCGTCGAGAAGCGTCGGCGAGACGTGAAGAGCTGACTATCTGCGGTTGTCGACCTCTATATCGAGCTGACCATCCGACAGCTGATTTCGTCTCTCTATCAATGTCTGCAGAGAGCTCTCCCCGAGTAGCTCAAGGATGTTGGCGCGGGCACGATTCAGCCGGCTCTTGACCGTCCCTACCGCGCAGCCGCAGATTTCGGCGGTTTCCTCGTAGCCCACTCCTAAAACGCCGATCAGCATCAGCACCTCGCGCTGATGTTCGGGCAGCTTTTGGATGGCGCCGTGAACTTCCTTGCTCTGAACGGTCCATTCCTGGGTAGCTTCCGAAATCAGTCTCGAAGACGCGCAGTCGAGAAGGCCTGGCGCTTCCCGTGCAGCGATCTTGATCCGCGTGTAGTAGGTGTTGCGCATGATGGTGAAGAGCCACGACTTCATGCGTGTACCAGGTTCGAACTTGTCGATGTTGGCGAGCCCTTTGGTCAACGTTTCCTGCACCAGATCGTCGGCATCGTCTGGAACGCGGCAGAAGGTGCGCGCGAAAGCCCGCAGGGCAGGTATCAGATCAACGATGGAAACGTCATTGGTTTGTTGGTCGGCCAAGAGATAGCCTCCGGATGACAATGGTCCAGCTCCCAGAAGAAAGAGTGAATGAACGAAGCCAGAGCTAAATGCATGGAAGTTTGGTTCGTTCCCGCCGTTGGAAACAACTCTTCGAAAATTCCACCGGGCGCGAACACGCCGACTACGGTCTTCCCCCAAACACGCCCACTTCAAAGGAACGAAACACCATGCCGAGCTTCATTCCCGGGAACCTCGCCGGTGCGTTTGGCTGTGCAGGGCATGGACCGAGTCGTGCGGCTGGTAACGCGCAAACCACTGCCTGACAAACCTATTGGCGAACCACGTGGCGAACTCGGCTACCATCGATACATAGCGATAATGGTTGGCCCGGAGGACATGTTAAAGTCGTTGATTTTATCGATTTGTTGGCGCGGGTGAAATCCAGCAATCGGTCGAAGTTGCCGGGCAGTCGGCCAACGAACATGCTCGTCCAGCACTTGCTCTATTCTGCCCTCCGATCAAGCTAAGCCGATGAAATACCGGGTTGATTCACCCTTGACGGCGTCGCCGAACGGCGTGCTGTGGCGTACAATCTGCAGCTGCTCTCCGAAGCTGGCTGTTGCGGTGCTGTGCAACTCGCGTTGGCGAAAATCACGGATGACGATCAGCGCTTGAGTGAGCGCCCGAACCGGTCCTCGATCCGCGACTGCAGGAACTCGAGCCCCATCGAGAGCAGCCAATAGATCATCGAGGCGGTGATGAGCATCTCGATGTGGCGGAACTCGGTCTGGCCCTGCGTGCGTGCGAGATACATGATCTCCCAGACCCCGACCACCGAGACCAGCGAAGAATCCTTCAGCATCGCAATGAACTGGTTGCCGGTTGGCGGCACGATGACCCGCATCGCCTGCGGCAGGATCACCAGGAACATCGTCTGGTTAGCGCTAAGGCCGAGTGCCGTAGCACCCTCGGTCTGGCCGCGCGAGATGCTTTCGATGCCGGCGCGGAAGATCTCGGTCATGTACGCGCCGTAGCAGAGCGACAGCGCCATGATGCCGGCCGGCACGGCGCCGATCACGTAGCCAATCTGCGGCAGGCCGAGATAGATGATGTAGATCTGCATCAACAACGGCAAGCCACGAAACAGAGAGGTATAGAAGGTCGCCAAGCCATAGACCACGCCGTTGCGGGAAAGTTTGGCGATGGCGCCAACGAAGGCGATGAGGGTGGCGATGGCGATCGAAATGGCCGAAATGTAGAGGGTCGTCACCACACCCTTCGAGACGAGGAAGCCGATCTTCTTGGCGATGAACGCGAAGGACAGGTCGAAGGAATAGAAAAACAACATTAGCAACACGAACAGCTCTATCCAAACTGCCACAATCTGCTGTTTGCGGCTGAGATACCGCAGCGCGTTCCAGTTCGCCACCAAGATCAATGCGATCAGCACCGCCGAGACCGCCCGCCCGACGTCCGGGTTGGCGGCGAGCCACTCGACCGACCACGGAACGAGCTTGCCGAGCCAACTGGCTTTGATGCCGAGCCCATACAGGCCGGCGGCGATGGCGGCGAGCACGAAGAACACGCCAACGCGGCGCGCCGCGTCCGGGTGGTTGAGCAATAGTCGGCCGATCACGTCTTCGATCTCCCTGCGGTCAGCGGGTCCGCTCGCGCCACCAATCCTGCGCCTGCAGCTTCCAGTAGGTGAGTTGCGCAACCGCAAGTCCAGCCGGGCCGCCCGCCCAGGCAAGGCCGAAGGGTGTGAACAGCCGGTAGCGGTCCGATTGTCCCAGTATGGCTTCGGCGATCAACTTGCCGGCGATCGCCGTGGTGTTGATGCCATGGCCACCAAAAGCCGTGAGGTACCAGACGCCCGGCTGCAACGGGCCTATTTGGGGCATCATGTGCCGGGCATAAGACATGAGCCCGGACCAGGCGAGTTCGGTCTTGAGGTGTTCGAGCTGCGGATAAGTGGTGACCATCTCACGGCGCAATTGCCTCGCCAACACGCCCGATGAGGCTGCCCGGGTGGTGATGCGCCCTCCCCAGAGCAGCCGCCTGCCGTCTTCGACAACACGGTAATAATCGCCTGCGCGACGGTTATCGCCGACGGCGTCGGTCGTCGTAATCGCCTTGGCGATGAGGTCAGGCGCCCCCTCGCTCACCATAACGTAAGTGGCGATCGGCAGGAATGCCCGCTGCAGCCGACCGACCAGTGGCCCCGTATATCCGCCGGTGGCAACTACGGCCTGGCGGGCGCGCACTTCGCCGCTGTCGGTACGCAAGATCTTTTCGGCGCCGTCAAGGTTGGCTTCAACGGCAGCCGTTCTCTCGTATATCCTGCCGCCCAGCCGCTCGATCTCGCCAGCAACGGCGCGCAGATAGTTAAGCGGATGCATGTGGAAGGCGCTGGGATCGCGCAGGCCTTGGTGGTAGCGATCCGAATGCAGCACCGCTCGCACCTGGTCGCGATCGAGATAGTCGAGCCGGTAGTCGAAATCCCGCGCCAGTTGCTCGGCATATGCCTTGAGCACGGCGCCGCCATCGTGGCGAAGCACGCTCAATATACCGGAGCGCGGCTCTGCCGCCTTGACGTCGAGATCGCGGATCGTCTGCCGCACGAAGTCGACGCCTTCGATGGACAGGCGGTGCAGTTTTTGTGCCGCGTCGACGCCGGCCATCGCGGCGATGTTGTCGGTGCCGGTGGCGAAACCGGGATTAACGAAGCCGCCATTGCGACCGGAAGCGCCGAATCCTATCCGCTGCGCCTCAAGCACGACGACCTGCTGGCCGGCGCGAGCCAGCTGCAACGCCGTCGTCAGGCCGGCCAGTCCGCCGCCGACAACGACTGTCTCGCACTCGGAAACGCCGCTCAGCGGCGGTCTGATGGTGTTGTCGGCAAGCGTGCGTCGGTAATATGTGTCAGGACATGTCATGATCAATATGATGAGGTGGCGGCACTAGAGCATTTTGCAGGCAGGCGGAGCCGCCCGGTGTCGTGGAAATGCGGCTGAAACAAAACAGATGGAGCGGGATGTTCAATTGAATGCACCCCGCTCAAGCTTTATCCACGATGCCTCTCAGTCAGAGCTGTAATCCTTGCCGTACCACTTGGTGGTCAGTTTCGCGAGGGTACCGTCCTTCTTCATCTCGTCGAGAATGCCGCCGATCTTGGCATTCCACTCGGCATCACCTTTTTCCGCGATCACCACCAGTGGCTCACGGAAGGCATAGCCGCCTTCCAGGACACGCAACGGGTAGCCGTTCTTTATCGCGTTCTGAGCCGTCTGTTCTGGTGCGATGACCGCGTTGAGGCGCACGCCGTCGCCGAGCCTCAAATCGTCGAACGGCAGCATTGAGTCAGCGAAAGTCCTGATCTCACCGGGCTCCAGCTTGTATTCGATGGGCGGCAGGCCGGGAGCATCGATCTCGAGTTGTCTGCGGATGAAATCCTCCGACGTGGTGGCGGTCTCGACGCCGATGATCTTGCCGTTCAGGTCGGCGACCGATTTGGCCGGGCTGTCCTTGTGAACCACGTAAACGTAGGGGCTATAATAATAGATGCCTTCGAAATCGATCACCTTGGCGCGCGCTTTGGTCGGCGTCACCGAGCCGACACCCAGATCGTAACGTCCCTGCCAATGGCCGCCCGTCATCGTCGCCCAGTCCGGCGTATCGAAACTGACCTCGACACCGAGGCGCCTTGCGATCTCTTTCGAGACATCTATGTCGAAGCCGACCAACTGATTGCTGTCGTCGAGGAAACTCTGCGGCGGCCAACCGCTGTTTGTGGCGACCACCATTGCCTTCTTCGAGGTAACCCGGTTGATGGTTTCACCCGCCGAGGCCGCAGACGCGAACGCGAGCGTGGTAGTGGCCAAGGCCAGCCACGCGATCAATTTCCTCACTTGAACCTCCCTCTTCATCGTCATTCAGACATATGCTTCCCAGAGCGCGCTCCCGTAGAGAAACAGCAATTGAGAGCGCGGCATGAGATCGATCTCATATCAGCACACATATCGACGAGGGGATCAAGTCCTTTTTCAAGTAGCCAGTTGTCCTCCGGGGCGCAAAGCATCGGCACCCGCACGGTGCGGCGGAACCCGCGTTTGATGTGATGCGCGTGACTTTCAAGACAGAGGAAACGAAGGTCTACTTCAACCTACACAGCATCATTGCCAGATGGGCGGCACAGGATGGCTTGCTGTCTACGAGTTTCCGATGTTCCGGTTAAGCATGGGTGCGCGGCACACCGGCAGCAGCACCAGCAGGATGATGGCGGAGTCGACCCAGAGGACCCTGTTCACGCCCATCGTGTCGACGATCTGACTGGTCGCTAGGGTACCCACGGAGATGGCAAGATTGAAAGTGAAGCAGTAGATGGCCGTCGCGGTCTCCGCGCTTTCTGGTGCTGCACTCAGCACCCACGTCTGCAGCGTGATGGGCGCCGCGCCATACGCGAAGCCCCACACCAGCAGCAGGATGGTTCCTGTGAGCGGCGTGACCCCGAGCAACGGGAAGAGAGCCAGCGTGGCGCCGAGCCCAATGACGATGCAGGCCAATGTGCGACCGACGGATTTGGCGGCCCAGACGCCTGCGACGGCGTTGCCAATCATTCCGAGAATGCCATACCCCAACAGTAACCAACCTATGCTCCCTGCAGTGACGCCCGAGACCTCCAGCAACACCGGGCTCACGAAAGTGTAGGCACCGTAGTGGGCAGCCACCAGCAGTGCGGTCGCAACCACGCCCGACAGGAGGGCGGGATTGCGCAATTGCGCACGCAGGGCTTTCACCTCCACAGGCTGCGCCGCCTCCAGCTTCGGAAGCACAAGCAGGGCGGCGAGCAGTATGGCAAAGCTCAGGCCGGCGAGAGATCAGAACGCGCCGCGCCAGCCGACTAGATCACCGATGATCGTGCCGGCCGGCACGCCCAGCACCGCAGCGGCACTTACACCGCCGAAGACAATAGTCATGGCGCGCGGCACGGACGGTCCAGGAACAAGGCGTACTGCGATGCTTCCGGCTATCGCCCAAAAGCCACCGATGGTGATCCCGACGAGCAGCCTGGACGCGAGCAGAACGGGAAAGTTCGTTGCGAGCGCTGAAATCACGCTCGCCGCAGCCATTACCGCGAGCAGGCCCGCCATCAGAATACGCCGGTCGAGCCTCCCCACTGCCAACGGCAAACCGATAGAAGCGAACGCCGCAATTACGCCGGGTATCGTCACCGTGAGACCGCCACTCCCAATAGAGACATTCAACTCGGAAGAAATTGCCGGAATCAGCCCCACAGGGAGTTGCTCCGCAGTGATCATCGAAAAAATACCCAGCGATACAGTGAGCACGGAGAGCCACATGCGAAAAGTGGCTCCCTGTTTCTCCCGAAGGGCTGCTTTGGTCAGAGACATGATCACCTCCAGCCCGCGAGAAGGCACTCGACGCCAACGTTTCGGGCAAACGTTAGAGAGACGGATCGGGCAATTGATCCCGGCCTGGTTTCAGATAATCTGTCCACTGCGGATTGATAATCGAGGGAGATATGGATGGTGAATTCACGAAACGTGAATGAAAGAGGTGATTGCAGTTGGACCGGCTGACCAGCATGACCGTGTTTGCCAACGTCGTCGGTGAAGGCAGCTTCGCTGGAGCGGCCAAGCGGATGCGACTATCGCCAGCGGCTGTGAGCAAGCATGTCCAGATGCTGGAAGAGTGGCTTGGCGCACGCCTTCTCAACCGGACGACCCGGCGCATCAGCCTGACAGAGCTCGGCGCCTCCGTCTACGAGCGCAGTCTGCGCATAATCGAGGATGTCGAGGAAGTTCGTACGAGCGCGGCCGAGAGCAAGACACGTCCGACCGGCTCACTGCGTGTCAGCGCGCCGATCTCCTTCGGCGCGATGCACCTTGGGAGAGTCGTTGCAGAATATCTCGCGGTCTACCCGGAGGTGTCGGTTGAGTTGGTGTTGGACGACCGTGTGGTTGACATCGTGGAAGAGGGCCTGGATGTCGCGGTACGCATCGCTCCACTCACGGTTTCCAATCTGGTTGCTCGCCGAATCGCGCCGTCACGCGAGGTGGTCTGCGCTTCGCGCGATTATCTGGACAGACGCGGGCGTCCCACAAAGCCGTCGGATCTCCACGACCATGATTGTCTGGACTACGCGTTGCGCGCCAGCCGCGGAAAATGGCGGTTCGACGGACCAAAGGGGCAAGTGGCGGTAAAAATCACTGCACGGATGACGGCAACGAACGGGCAGCTCCTGCGCGATGCGGCGCTGGGTGGAGCAGGCATAGTACTTTGCCCCACTTTCCTTGTTGGAGAAGCCATTCGTTCGGGCCAGCTGGAGACAGTGATGCCCCAGTTCAAGCCGGTAAGCCGGTCGATCTACGCGATGTACCCGTCAAGAAGGCATCTTTCCGCCAAAGTTCAAAGCTTCGTGACGCTTCTCGCCGCCCACTTTGGTGAGAACCCACCTTGGGACAACTTTGGACCATGACGACTGGAATGTTGAGCCCAGAGGCCGCGCGCACTTGCACGGCCTTACTGTGCATGGGACCAGCACCCAGGGCCAAGGGGCGGTGCATATCGAGCCGTCCAGCACCTTTTCGAGACTGAAGCATCCGCTATTTGCCGACGGTCATTCGCTGAGGCTCAATCCACCGCCCATCCTAAGCGCCGCCACAGCGCAAGTTGTAGCATCTGCGGTGTCTCTGGTTCTCTGCGGCCACCGGCGGAACGGGTTGTAAGCAGGCGCGTTCCTCCAGCGTCAAGCTTGGAGAACATACCATGGATGACGAGCTGCGCCTGAAGTTACAAGAGCTGAGCCAAAGCATGCAAACGCGAGCGGCCGAACTTTCGACGCTCGGCGGCAGCGCAGACATAAGTACGGTGATGTCGGGGATCGCCGTCGCTCTGGAGGCGCTACTGGTGATTGCCGAAGAGATGAAAACGCCACGTTCCGGCCCTTCGGTCCTGCCCGACGCTACATGAACATCTCCGATCGTTTGGGAGAGGCTCCAGAGCGAGAGCGCCTACCGCTCACCAGCAAATCGCTCGCCGAGGAACTGGCTTTAATCCACATTCTGGGTTGGAGAGTGGAGAGCGCAATCTACTCGGTGGAGTACTCCAGGTGGGGTGAGCGTCGGCAGAAATGGATTTTGCACTCGACGATGCCTTTTGGGTAATCGGGGACGGCCTTAGGACGGAGGACCACGATGGCTTGGATGGCCGCAATTTGCCCGATTACAGATGAGCAGGCGCTCGTTAATTCGGAGACAGTTGGTGACATCCGGGAGTTTCGCTGTCCGAGTTGCGGCGACTTCAAAATCACGAACTCGGCCACCGCGATGTTCAAAGGCCTATCGGCAGAACAGAAGTTGGAGCGCTTCGAATACGCTAGAGTAATCGCGGGCGACAACGCGATCACAGTGACGACGGAACATGGATCTATCGATACCGAAGATCAATAGAATACCCGCCCGACAAGCCGGTTCCCAGCGCATCTCCTCACTTGCTGCCCTGAGACCATTTGACTGCCGGTCCAGGTAGTGGGCAGTTTGAAGGTAGAAGCTCACGTCAACATGGCCAGACCATTTTTACACTGCCGATCTGCGCGGCCAGCAACGCCTCTCGTGAGGGGCAAGGCATGGGCATCGAACGTCTCGGACCGGTCGGCGGCGTAAGGCTGGTTGCCTATGATCCTCCTACCGGCGAATGGAACCAGATCTGCCACAGCGCGTCATAGAAGCAGATCAGGTGCGATTTAACGCAAGGAGTGACATCGATGATCAGGCTCCTTCTCCTCCTCGCCATTGCATTCGCCTTCGCATGCGGCGGGACGGAGGCGGCCAAGCTGGATCTAGCCGCTGTAAATCAGGCGCAATTCTCCGCCGGCGATCCGAAAGGGCTCGATCCTGCCGTGCTGAAGGCGCAAATTTTTTTGGATCGTGCGCGCTTCTCACCGGGGCTCATCGACGGCCGCCTTGGAGAGAACTTCGCCAAGGCGGTCAAGGCCTTCCAGGCGTCGAACGGACTGGCCCCAGATGGCAAGCTCACCCAGGCGACTTGGGACAAGCTGATGGCAACCTCCACCAGCCCAGCTCTGATCACCTATGAACTGACCCGCAAAGATGTACGCGGCCCCTTCACCAAACGCATTCCGGGGCGCATGGAGAGGATGGCTCGCCTGAGAAGGCTTGGCTATCACGACTCGATCGAGAAGCTGGCGGAGCGCTTCCATGTGAGCGAACCATTGCTCAGGAGGCTAAACCCAGGCACCGGATTCAGGAAAGCTGGAACCACGCTGCTGGTACCAGATGTTGGCCGGGGTGAACCTCCCGCCACCATTGCCGGCGTCGAAGTCGACAAAGGCGCTCATCAGGTGCGCGTGCTCGACCCCTCCAATAAAGCGTTTGCCGTCTACCCTGCCTCGATCGGGAGCGACGAGAAGCCGGCACCAAGTGGGCAGGCAGAGATCCAAAGGGTGGTGCACAACCCGACCTATCACTACGATCCCGATTTTGCATTCAAGGGAGTCAAAACCAAGCGGCCCTTCACCATTGCTGCCGGCCCTAACAATCCCGTGGGATCAATCTGGATCGACCTCTCCATCGAAAGCTACGGCATTCACGGCACGCCCGAACCCGGCAAGATCGGGAAGACCTTCTCTCACGGCTGCATCAGGCTCACGAACTGGGATGCCGAGGACCTCGCCTCGATGGTCCAAAAACATATGAAGGTGACTTTCAAGGACGAGTGACGCAAGCCGTCGCATCCCTCGATGGTCGCCGAAACAAGATGTCCGTCTGTGCCCGTGACAATTGCATCTTGCGATCCGCTGGATCCGATCAGCGGATGCTCCGGGTTCGGGGTGTCAGGTCAAGCGGCGCCATTTGCACGGATGGCGGCGAACCAACCACCATGGCGGGGGCGCCAGATTGCTCACCACGTTGGCTCTCTACTTCGCGGCTCATACCTTGTTGAGCAGCTTGCATCTCCGGAACGGTGAAAACCGGCACCTCGCCCTTGAAACCCTGGAGTTCAAAGGCGCCCGCCTGGACGACCGGCATCGATGCTCCTGCCGCAAAGCCGGGTCCAAGCACCAGGGGGATGCCCAGCTTCTTGGTCGTCGATTCGAGCCGTGCCGCGCGGTTCACGGGGGAGCCGATCGCGGTGTAATCGAAGCGCCGTTCGGAGCCGAAATTGCCTACCGAGCAGATGCCGGTCTCGATGGCGACGCCGATTTCGATGGATCGATGGCCATCCGCGGTGAAGGCGGCGTCTTCGCGCCTCACCCGCTCGATAAGGGCAAGGCCCGCGTCCAGCGCACGCTCACGATGATCGGGTTGATCTAGCGGTGCGTTCCAGAAGGCCAGTACCGCATCGCCCATGAACTTGTCGATGGTGCCGTCGCGCTTGAGGATCTCATCGGTCGCAATGCCGAGGAAATGGTTGACCACCTTGGCGATCTCTTGGGTGTCGAGCTGTTCGCTCATGGTCGTGAAGCCACGTATGTCGCTGATCAAAATGGTGATCTCGCGCTTCTCGCCGGACAGGATTGCCTCGGTGTCCGAGCTTGCGAGGCGCTGCACCACGGAGGGCGACAGATATTGGGAGAACTGTCGCGTGAGGGTGGACCGGCGCTGCTCGCTGCGCCTGTAGAGGACATAGCCTTCGAAGCCCGCAACCATGATGGTTGCAAGCGCCGGCTGCAGCGGGTCATAGAGTGCACCCTGCAGGCTGTACTCGAGAGCGCCGAACACGAACGGCGTGACGGCCAGCAGCGCCAGGGAGAGGGCGCCAAGCACGACACGCCCGGCGAGCACTCCGGAAACCCCGATGAAAACGACGGCACTGAGGAGAAACCAGAGCCGCTCGAGCATACGCGCGTGCGCTGGCTCTGCCAGGAAGCGCCCGGCAAGCATCTGGCCGATCGCATCGGCGTGGATCTCCGCTCCTGGTCGCGCTGGACTCGTCGGCGTGGGCAGGTACTGCGTCAGGCCCACAGCCGACAGGTCGACAATGGCGATGGCGTCCCGCAGCCGCGGATCGCCATGGCCCGAAAGGATAGTGCTGGCAGACAGGCGAGGCGTGTCGGTGGCGGTTTCCCAGAGGCGGATGCTCCCCTCCGGCTCGAGCGGCACAATGGCGCCTGCCATCCTGAGTGCGTCGAACCCGGCTGCATTCATCCGGGCTGTGTAACCGTCCTGTCCAGCGTAAAGGCGCAGGAGCTCGAGTGCGAAAGACGGCCACAGCTGCGCGCGTTGAGGGGTGTTGCGAAGCCAGAGCAGCGGCACATGGCGCAGTACGCCGTCGAGATCGGGCAAGGTGCGAATCACGCCGAGGCCTGCGGCGGCGTTCGAGAATTCGGCAAGCGACCCGGTAAGACCGGTGAAGCCGGGAAGTGTATCGGGTACTTGCCCGACGATCGACCAGCCGGCTTTGGGTTCTGCTTCTGAAACCGTCGCTTCATTGCCCAGGCTGACGGCAAGCGCCGTTCGATTTTTGGACAGCGCCGCTGCCAGGCGCTTGTCTCCGGCCATGCCCTCAGGCGAGGTGTCAGCCTCGGGGAGTACCAGCGCAAGCCCGACCACCGCCGCACCGGACTGCGTGATGCCATTGACCAGATCGGCCAAGAGGCCACGGTTCCAGGGCCATCGCCCATGTGCCTTGAGGCTGGCGTCGTCTATCGAGACGATCACGACAGGATTGCTCGTCGCCTGACGTGGGGCGAGAAACTGATAGAAGTCGTACGTCCGCTCACGCAGGCGCGACAACGGCCCGTCAAAAGCCAAATGGCAAGCGAGCAGCAGGAGCACGACCACAAGGCCGGATATTTTGCGTCTGCCGGCTTGCCGCCAATCAGCCCAGCGCCTACCGACCGAGTGGCTCATCTCGTGCAGCCAGGCCTAATCGCAGTTGTAGTAGTAGCAGCAACCCTCACCCTCACACTCGCCCCGCCGCCCCCCGCTGCCCGCAGGTGGCGTTGGGCTGTCAGGGAATTCCATGACCACTCCTGGCAGTGCGCCGTCCCTGGACCCGCAGACTTTGAGCGAGGAGCCTAGAGCCGACGCACAAATTGCGCTTACGTCCAACCCAGGACCCGGTGCGCCCGGCAGGCCGGTTCCCGCTATCCGGTCGATACTGTCCAAGATCGGGAAGGCGTCGATGCCGCCGTAGCCGGCCAGAAGCTTGCCATCGTCCGACGTGCAGGCGTAGCCCGGGTTCGTGATGACCAGCCGTTTGCCATTGATCGTGCAGGTCATGCGGCCGGCGCGCAATATGCCGACGGTCTGGCCGGCTGCCACCAGCACTTCGATGATGCCGCCTCTCGCTCCGAGCACCATGTGCGGCGTCGCAACCTGCATGACGCCCCCTTTCGAAACCTGGCCGCCATAAAAACGTGCCAGGCCGCTGTTCATCCCGATGTCGATCTTTCCCGACCCGGAGCCCGGATTGTAGACGAACTCATCGATCGTCAGGCTGGTGTTTGGACCAATTTTGGCGCTCGATTCATCCCGGAACACCAGCATTCCGAGACCGGTGGGATTGCTGCGCAACTGGTCGCCGAGTTCGACGCCCGCGCCAACGTTCATCGTCCCGCCGTTATTGCGGACGATGATGGTCTGATAGGCCGTCATCGACCCGACCGTCTCAGCAGCGGATGGTGCCGCGAAGGCGAGGCAGGCGATAAAAATGACGATCTGATGATACCTCATCGCGGCCTCTTTCAATTGAGCGTCAACGTATAGCTCATGAGCATTTCGAACGATTTTCGGTCGCGGTTGGCGAGGGCGAAGTTGGTTTTGCGGTAGGCGAGATCGACGCTGATCTTCTGCGCTTCCGTCAGCTGAAAATCGCTTTCCGAGGCAATGCGCCAGAAGTCGCTCTTGATATTTGTGCCGATGCCGACGGACAGATCGGGAGTGTCGCTGTGGCCGGCCGATAAGGCGATCTGGTGCGACCATGCGAAAAGATCCGGTACGTTCATCAACAGGCCGCCATAGCGGACCTCGCCCGTATAGCTGCGGCTGATTTCGCCCGATCCGGAAGCGAATTCATTCGAGCCGACAAAGCGCAAGCCGAGCGCCTGGCCATTGCGGAAGCGGTAGCTGCCGCCTGCCTCATAGAAGACCCTGCTATCCGCGAAAATGCCTTGCGAGGCGCTTAGATCGATGTAGCCGCCACCGGCGAAGAGCGTCGTCTCGACCGTCGGGCGAACGACGAAACGTCCACTGAGGCCGATACCAGTTTCGTAAATGTCGCTGTCGAAACGATCCGTAACGGTGAACGCGGAAAGCAGCAGGCGCAGCGAATCGATCCCGCTGTTGGGCAGCCCCTTGTCCCAGGTTATCGCTGCGTTGCCGTGGATAAAAGTCTTCTCGCCACCCGGAACCGACAGGTCTTCCGTGAAAAGACGCTCAGTCGCGGTCAACGACCCCGAAAGAACGAGCGCGTCGGCACTTGGCGTGCCGAGGTCCCACCGCACAAAACCTTCCGCCTGCCCGTAAGGCGAGACGAAGCTGTCGTCGTCCTGCGCCCCGCCTGGCTCAAAATCGGTGAATGCGCTGAATACGCCGCCGGTCAGGGCGAGTTCCCAGGTGACGCCACGCAACGCGCGCTCGATGCGGGCGAGCAGGCGAACAGCTTCCTGTTGCTCACTTGCGGTCAGACCCCCGACTTCGATGCCGTACTGCACCTGCCGCCGGGCCAATTCATAGGACCCGACATGGTAATACAACCGGCTGGCCGCAAGCCGGGCGCGCGCATCGCGGGGGTACTGGATCAGATACTGCTCGATCGAGGAGATCGCCTGATCGTATTGCCCAGCGTTGACCGCAACCGTGACGAATTGGGCGAGCGTTCCATTGTCGGCCGGACTGGCGATGCGGGCCGCAAACGCATCGTCATAGGCCCCAAAAAGACCTTGTGCGCCGGCCGGCAACACGCCGGCACAAAGCAGCGCTGCGGCGACGCCGAAGATCGTTCGAAACGAAGATTGCATGCCGAGAACCCACCCCAAACCCGACTAGTGCGAGAGACTTAGCACGACTGCAAGAAAAAGGCGACTGAACGGTCGCCGGACTTATGCGAGTCCTCAGCAGCTGTTGCAGCTGCGCAACAAGATATCGGGTTTATTCCTATTTCGGCTGCGCTGATTGTCAAAAACTCTTCTCGACATTGCTGCACGTGATTGAAGTATTTGGCCCAAGGCTTAACAAACTCAAATCTCATCAGTAGTGGATCGCACAGCCGACAAGATTAATATTGGGTGGGCGATTCTCCGTATCTGGTCACCAGGCTTCAAGGTCACCCACGGCTTCTCCAAAGGCCTTCCGTCGCGTTTCGCAAGGGGCCGGAGAGCTGCCGGAAGGTGCTTCTCACGACGCGTGTGCGATTCGGCCCGGGTCTTGCAATTTCGTTGAACGCGAGGTCAGCTCATTGCCTCAACGCCCAGGGACGCGTCACCGCACGCAGCTTGCTACAGCACGAGCATGGTGGCCAGCCCCAGCATCAGGCCCATGCCTACAATATCGGTCACGGTGGTGAGGAAGATCGCCGAGGCGACCGCCGGATCGGCGCCTACCCGGCGCAGGCCCAACGGGATCAGCACGCCGGAGATGCCGGACATGAGGCACGATCCGGACATGGCAAGCAGGATCACAAGTGCCAGCATCGGCGCCTGCGCCGCCGACGCCGGTTGCCTCGAGGCATAGAACCACATCGCCGCAGCCGCAACAACGCCGACGAGCACGCCGTTGGCGGCCGCGAGCGCGCCCTCTCTCATCACCAAGTGCAGCTTCGGTCGTTTGTCCACATCCCCCAGGGCAAGGCCACGCAGCGTCATAGCCAGTGCCTGGCAGCCGGTGTTTCCGCTCTGCCCGGCCAAGACCGGGAGAAACGCCGCCAGAGCGACGATCTTCTCGATCGTGCCTGTGAACGAACTGACCACGAATGCGGCCATGAAGGCCGTCAGGAGATTCAACTGCAGCCACGGATGACGCTTCAGGAAGGCTGAAAACAGCGGCGTAAAAGAGCGCTCCTCCTTCTGGAGGCCTACCATCTGGCCAGACTGGGCGGAAATCTCGATGATTTGCTGCTCGAACAATCGCCAGCCGCGAACCTGCCCGAGCAGCCGGTTCTCCGCATCCACCACCGGATAGACAGGATAGTGACGCCGTACCGCCGCCTTGCATGCGTTACTCAAAGAGAGACCGACATCAAGAGCGAACGGCCTGGGCAGCATGATGTGATCGACAATCGCGTCGGGTTCGCTCAGCATCAGATCGCGCAGGACCGCTAGGCCAACCAGTCTATTGCCCTCGTCCGTGACGTAGAGATAAGTGAGCTCGGTCGGCACCTGGGCGCCTCTGACAGCTTCCACCGCGGCAGCAACCGTCGTCCCGACAGGAACGCCGGCGGGGATCGGGTCCATCACGTCGACGAGCGACTCGGGGATCGCGAAACCCATCTCACCGTCATGAGAGCTGATGGGCCGCATATGCAGTGGCAAATGCTCGGCCACCTTACGGGCGTGCCCGTCCGGCAACAGCTTTAGTGTGTCGCGGATGAACTCGGGAGACTCTCTAGCGAGCAATTCAGCTGCGTCATCAGGTGCTCGAGCACGCAGCGTGCGCACCAACTTCTGAACGCCGGTCTCTTCGTTCATTTGCTATGGCCCCCCAATTGGAAAGTGAAAAAGTTGTGAAGTATCGGATCGCACCGTAGCGGAAATACGACAGCTTCTTCCGGCCCCAGCAGTCCGCTTTGTGGTTGTCGCAAGCGCCGCCTGCACACTCCTAGCTTGAGAAGGCAAAGCAGACGTCTACATTTTGGGCGTGCCTTCGGTCAGGTCAGCATGGGAGTGTCCGCGCTACTTCCCTCGCTTTTCAATCTTTAGATTTGGGAGGTCGGGTCGCTTGGATACCACACCGGCCTCCTTCAAGGCTGTGTATCCAACCTTTTTGAGGAGCTTCTCTGTTTTGGCGCGCTCCTTGTCCAGAGCGGTATCACCTTTGACCTTGGGCATCCGTCCTCCATTTGGTCGTTGTCGTTCGCCGGTAAATGAGATTGCCGGAAATGTCCCGCAGTGTCGTGCTTTGACCCGCGGCCGAGGACTGAATTGAGGCGCTTTGCCGCCCGGCAGCCTTTGGGCGGGAAGCGGACGGGCGGGCTATTCCTGCTGGAATTGACAGGGCCAATCTTCTGGCCTCGTCATGCCAGAAGGCAACTCGGTCCGGGCGTCTCCACAAGCCATGTTGAGCTGCCACTGGGACAGACCCGCCGAATTGGATAGATCGAGGCCCTCGATACGGGTCAGAAAGAAAAAAGCGCCGTCAAAGTCTATCGGTGCGGTGAACTTCGCTCCTCGGAAATCCGCCCGCGCGAGATTGGCAAACGAAAAGTGGCTGCCGCTGATATCGGCGTCATGGAACTGTGCACGCCCCAATTCCGCCTTTGTGAAATCAACATTGACCAGATTGGCGTTCTGGAAATTCGAGCGCTGCACTTCCGCGCCCGTAAACACAGCGCCCTGCGCGTCCATCTGGCTGAAGTCGGTCCTGTACGCCTCGATTTTGTCGAACCGGGCGCCTTTGGCGGTCGAGCCGGCCAGGGAAGCGCGCACAAGCGTTGCCTTCTCAAAATTTGCCGCAAGGAGATTGCTGTTCCTGAGGTCGGTCGAAGTGAAATCAACACCGAACAGGTTTGCCCCGCTCAGGTCCTGTCCTTCCAGGATGAGAAGCTTTTTGTCACACTCCTGCCAATTGACGCCAGGCGTCGCGGCTGCGTAGCAATCTTGAGCGGCGGTGGCGTTTTGCCAAGCCAATACAGTGCAAACCGCCAGAACCAAGCCGGATCCGCCGTAAGCTCTGGTTCGTCTCAAAGTCATTGTTGCTGGACCCCTCTGCTACTCGTCGACAATCAGCCTTACCACATCTGCTGACACTCGAGCCACGGTAACGACCGCCGTCACAGTTGCGCATCAACGATCCGCCGATAGCCAGCGGCAGCTTGCGAAATTATCGAGAGGTGGGGAAAAGCTTTGACGGTAGAGTGCTTTTTCGCGGATGCGATCACAAAACAAAGAGTTCGGCGTAAGCCGTGAGTTATTGGTGGGCACGGAGGGCGAACGGAAATTGTTGATTTTGCTGGATTTTGGTGGGCCAAAATCTGAAAGGTCCCGTATCATCCCGTATGCTCCCGCGACCCCAAACTGCCGACCATAGCTGACCTCGTTTTGCAAACGTTGGGAGACAGGGTCCAGAACGGCGGAAATGGGGACGGTTGCAGATCGGCAGCTGTGGCAACAGCGCGCGACCAGCTGACGGTCTAGCGCCTCGATATGGCCGATGAGACTTGGGAAGTAACAAACAAGCGGCAGCTTGCAGGCAGTTGTGATCGGTGGAATGGATTTACGAGTCGAGGCGCCGGACCAGGACCGGCTCACTTGCCTCGAAGTTCAGCCTGTTGGAATGGCGCGGAGGAACGAGTAGTGGTATCTAACGAGCCGGCGGCCCTCGATGTTTGACCGCGCTCGTCCTGCAACTCTCGTATGTCGTCCCGCAAAGTGGTGGCGCAACCGACCACTTCGTTCCGCATTGTTTAAACAGCGTATGACTCAATTCCAGTCAGATTTTTTTCTGAGCTGCGAAAAGGCGGACACTAACCGTCAAAAAAATTGCGCTTTTGATTTTAACGGAAAATCGCCGCAAGAACTATTTTGAGGTTTCACCAGCTATCGGGTTCAATGGAGCGATTTTTGGACCTTGCGGCATTCGATGGCCTACAGAACCGCCTCAAAAAGTACCGTCACCTCTTCGGTTGACCGAGTCGTTGATCGGCCGTCATATGAGCCCTATGCTGGCACGCTGGCCAGTGAAGCAGTTGTCGGCCTTTATTCGCCGGCTCAGGGATTTATGCCCACGCTTCAGGTCGAAGAAAGACCGGGGTGTCGGTTCCAGGCTCTGGCAAGCGGGCTAAGATTATCCTGCCGATTGTAGCCGCCAACCAAGATGTTGTCGGTCACCTCGCTGAAAAAATACACCCAGAAATAGTCAAGCTATCAGGAGCAAATAGGTCGTAAGGTGGCCTTGCAGTCCTCCTTCCCGGAGCGGTTTCGCTTGCCTGTTCAAACTCGGACGGCTGTTACTCAAAAACCGCAGTGGGTATTTTATGTGCCATTTTTGCGACATTCTATAGAATTTTGCTTGAATTTAGCGTTTTAGCGGTCACTAAATCAATAAGTGCTCCCATATTTTGCAAATTTGTGAACAATCACGGTTGAGTTGTAACGCCTGGCAATAATGGCGCAGGGGAACGTTGGGGTGGGGTGAAATGAATACGACATCTATGTCGGCGATAGGCAAGCGCCTCGGCCTGCTGACGACGGTCGCCATATTGAGTTGTGGGAATGCTCGCGCGCTCACTCTCCAGGAGGCGATGGCGGTTGCGGTGGAGTCCAACCCCGAAATTGGCCAAGCGATCGAAAACCGCGAAGCAATCGAATTCGAGCTACGCCAAGCGAAGGGACTTTATCTTCCCAGCGTCGATGTCGAAGCGTCGGCGGGGGTTCGTCGTCTCGACAATTCCTCCCGGCGTTCGCTGTCCATAGAGGATGACGCGCTCTATCCGTCGGAAGCCGATGTCGTTGTCACGCAGACGCTTTATGACAGCGGCGCAAGGCGGGCGGAACTGAACCGTCAGGCGTCGCGGGTCGACGGCGCATCGTTCCGGGTGCTGGAACGGTCTGAATTCATTGGACTGTCTGTCGTCCAGGACTATCTCGAATACATGCTGCAGGCTTCGATCGTTTCGGAAGCGAAGAAGAATCTGGGCTTTCACCAGGCAATCCTCGGCGACATCCGGCAAGGTATTGCAGGCGGCGCGTTGAACGAGGCTGATCGCCAGCAGGCCGAGGAGCGGCTGTTCGCTGCCAAGGCACGTATGCAGGAGGCGACCGAAGAACTGGAGGCTTCCAAGATACGGTTCTTCAAGACGGTCGGTAAGCCGCTGACCAACGCGTCAAGGCCAGGCGATGTCTCGAGCGCGCTGCCAAGGTCGCTCGACGACGCGCTAGGGCTGGCGCGACAGAACAATCCGCGCGTCCACATGGCCAACAGCGATATCGACGCCGCCGCCTCCCTGGTGGATGCGGCGCGGGCGAAATTCGGGCCCTCCGTCATCGCCGAAGGCCGCGCCCGCGGCGGCTATGACATCGACGGCGACAATGGCGACGCTAGCGACCTGCAGGCGCGGCTGGTGCTGCGCTGGAACCTCTATCGCGGCGGCATCGACAAAGCCAACGAGCAAGAGCAGGTCCGCCGCACCAGCGAGCAGCGCCTTGTGCTGCACCAGGTTCTGCGCGAGATCGAGGAAGCCGTCCGTACGTCATGGGATCGCCGCTTCCGGCAGGCCGATCTGGCAAAGACATTGAAGCTTCAGGCTGCCGCCAACGAAAGGCTGGTGGCGTCCTATCGCGAGCAGTTCAAGGTCGGACAGCGCTCGCTGCTCGACGTGCTCGACGCGCAGAACACGCGGTTCAACACAGCTACGCTTGCCGACACCGCATCCTACGCGTCGCTTTTCGCGCAGTACCGGCTGCTGGCGGCAACCGGGCAGTTGCTGAAGACCATGAATCTTCAGCCGGCAAAACAGGCCACCGCCTATGCCAAGGCCGAGTTCAATGCGCCTGAAACGGCCGACACCGAAACCTATGCGCGCACGCCGTCGGAGCAGACGAACGATCTGCCTTTCGACATCCTCGCACCGGTAAGAAAGAAGTAGGAAGGTCAAGGACGAACGATAGTCCTGCGGGCCGATCGTGAACCCACAACCCAAAATCCTCTCCCCAAAAGAGGCGTTCAAGGCCTGCTTCTCCGCTGTTGCCGGGTACCTCGGCAGGCCGAGTTCCGAGACCGTGCTGTTTGCCGGCGTGCCGCTGTCAGACACCCGCATCGATATCGACGCCATCCGGCATCTTGCCGAACGCATCGGTCTTGAAATCACGGAATTCAGCCATCGCGACTTTCTTCGCGGACGCATCGACCTTCCCGCCATTCTGTTTCGCGTCAGCCAGTTGCCTGTAGCGCTGCTTGCCCAGACCGAGGACGGTGGATTTACGACCGCTCCCCAGGAAGACGGCCGCACGATAATCAGCAAATCCGAGTTTTCCGGAAGTTATATTAGTGGCGGCGTTTCGTTCTCGATAACCTATGCCAACGCAGTAGAGGCGATGAGCGTCGGTTCGGCGGCCAAGATCGAGCGGCGACATTGGCTGACCGGCACGATGGGGCCGTTCTGGCGCACCTATTCGAAGGTCATCCTGTCGGCGGTATTCATCAATCTGCTGGCTCTTGCCTCACCGATCTTCACCATGAACGTCTACGACAGGATCTTGCCGAACAAGGCGATATCGACGCTCTGGGTGCTGTCGATCGGGATCGGCGCGGTCATTCTGTTCGACCTACTCTTGAAGACCGCCAGAGCGTCACTGATCGACTATGCCGGGCGCAAGGCCGATCTTCGCATCTCCTATATGCTTTTCGAGAAGGTGCTGAACTCGTCCTTGTCGGCAAGGCCCGGCTCAACCGGCGAATATGCAAATCGGGTGACCCAGTACGAGTTCGTGCGCGAGTTTTTCACGTCGAACACCATCAGCGTCTTCATCGACACAGCCTTCGTCTTCGTCTTTCTTCTTGTCATCTATGCGATAGGCGGTTGGCTGGTCGTCATACCGGCCATTGCCTTTGTCGCCTCGGTGATCGTCGGGCTGATCACGCAACGGCGCATCGGCAAACGCGTTGCCGCTTCCATGAACGAGGCTTCGCAGCGCCAGGCCCTGCTGGTGGAATCCATCTCCACGCTGGAAACGATCAAATCGCTGCGGGCAGAGGCGTACCTTCTGCGAAAATGGGCGGAGCATTCCAAGAACGCATCCAACACGTCCGAGAAGATCAAACAGCTTTCGGCTGCCGCCGGCAACATAACGCAAGCCATCCAGCAGATGGTCACCGTCGCTTTGATCGTGGCCGGCGCCTATGCCTTTTCGGAAGGGCATGTCTCGACCGGCGCCATCATCGGCACCGTCATGCTGGCGGGCCGGGCGGTGGCCCCGCTTGGGCAGATTGCGATCACCTTGTCCAGACTTCGCCAGGCGATGCTGTCCCTGCGAATGGTGAATTCGATCATGGCGCAGCCTGAGGATCGGCCGGACACGGTTGGTTTCGTCAACCGCCCCATTCGCAACGGTGCAATGGCATTCAGGAATGTCGGCTTTGTCTACCCGGGTTCCGAAAACGAAGTGCTGACCGGCCTGAATTTCTCGGTGAAGCCCGGTGAGCGGATTGGCATCATCGGCCGCATAGGCTCGGGAAAGACGACCATGGGGAGGCTGATCGGCAGGCTTTTCCTGCCGACCTCCGGCGAGCTGCTGCTGGACGGGATCGACATCCGCCAATACCACCCATCGGAGGTTCGCGCCGCGGTCGGGATCGTCGCGCAAGCCAACGATCTGTTTTCCGGCACCATCAAGGAAAATCTCCTGATGGCGTGCCCGGAGGCGACCGATGAGCAGATCGTCGAGGCGGCCAAGGCTGCCGGCGTCGACGACTTCGTCTCCCGCCATCCGCGAGGCTACGACATGAATGTCGGCGAGCGCGGCACCAATCTCTCGGGCGGTCAGAGGCAGACAATGGCAATTGCGCGCCTGTTGCTGACCAAACCGAAAATCGTGTTCCTGGACGAGCCGTCCGGCTCGATGGATCTGGCTTCCGAGCGCCAGCTGATCAAGCAGCTCAAAGTGGCTTTCGATCGCAACACGACCCTGATCGTATCGACGCACCGCTTCAGCATGCTCGAGCTGGCCGACCGCCTGATCGTCATCGAGCAGGGCAAGATCGTTGCCGATGGACCGAAAGACCAGGTGATACAAGCGCTGCAGAAAACAAGCGCCTGACGAACAGAATTATGCGTGAACACAGCACGTTGGGACGTGGTAAATGCTAGCCAGGGAAGACCGTCCGCCGCTTTTTGCGTCGGCTTCGATATTCATTATCGGAGCGCTTTTTGCGAGTTCGGTAGCCTGGGCATCCTTCGCCGAGGTCGATGAAATCGCACGCGGCGACGGCAAGATCATACCGGCGTCGAAGACCCAGATCATCCAGGCCAGCGAGCCGGGCGTGGTTCAGGAAATCGCCGTGACGATCGGTCAGGTCGTCAAGAAGAATGACCTCATCATTCGTCTCGACAACACCTTCAACACTTCCAGCCTTGGCGAGCAGCAGGCCAAGGCGCGGGCATTGCAGACGCGCATTGCACGGCTCAAATTCGAACAGACCGGAAGTCTAGAGGGCGCGTTTCCCTGCCCGCCCGAGATCCAGAAGGTGGCGCCGGAAATCTGCGACAACGAGCAGAAGCTGCTAATCGCGCGGCGCGACAACTTCGAAGTCAAACTGTCGGTTCTCAAGTCGCGCCTCGATCAGCGTGAGAAGGAACTCGACGAAGCCAACGCCAATGCCGATCGCCTCACCAAGAACCTGGCCGTCAGCGACCAGGAGGCGAAGCTGGTCGAAGCGATGGTCAAGAAGGGCCTGATGGCGCGAACCGAGCAGCTCCGCGTCGAGCGCGAGCAGACCGAGCTCAATGGTCAGCTGACGCTTGCCGGAGAGACCATCAAGAAAGCCAGGTCTGCCATCACGGAAGCCAAGCTTCAGGTCGACGAACTTGGCCTCCAGCTGCAACAGGAAGCGCTCAGCGATCTGACGCAGGCGCTGGCCGATCTCTCGGTGGTGGACGAGACGATACGCGGTGCCACCGACAAGGTGGCGCGTACCGATATCCGTTCGCCTGTCGATGGTATCGTCAACACGCTTGACATCAACACGGTCGGCGCCTTCGTCCAGCCCGGCGCGGTCGTCGCGGGTATCGTGCCGACGTCCGAGACCCTGCTGGTCGAAGCCCGGGTCTCACCGCGGGACGTCGCCTTCATCCGGCCGGGCCAGGATGCCCTGATCAAGGTGACCGCCTATGACTTCTCGATCTTCGGCGGCATCGAAGGCAAGGTCTCGAACATCACTGCCGACAGCCTGGTCGACCAGAAGACCGGCGAACCCTATTATCAGGTCCGTGTCGCCACCGACAAATCGACCCTGACACGCGACGGCAAGACCTATTCGATCATCCCCGGCATGATCTGTTCGGTCGACATCAAGACCGGACGCAAAACGATTCTCACCTACCTTATGAAGCCGATCAACAAGGCGCGAGAGGAGGCAATGAGTGAGCGATAGCGCGGTCTCCCTTCCTGCCGATCGCGACCGGCTGCTGCCACCGCTGGCGGCAGAGGATTTCGGACTGGAGTTCCGGGTTGTGGCGCGTGGCGGCATGCGCCGCGGCATTCGTCTGGAACGGGCGTTCTGGACATCGCTGAAGCAGATGGCGGAAAGCCGCAAATGCACGATCGGCACACTGATCGAGGAAATTGCAGAGAGCCACGCCAACGCCGGAAACCTGACATCGGCAATTCGCGTAGCCTGCATGCGTGGATTGGCCGACCAAAACCTCACCTTGCAGAGGCTCGCGTCGATCAAAACCATCAGCGCCATTCTCGTCGCCTGTCCCTCGCCGGCCTTTGCCCTGGCATCGTCGAAGAAGATCCTGACCTTCAATGCGCCGTTCCAGCAACTGGTGCGGCGGCAATTGCCGGTGGCGCCGAACGAGGACGCGCGCCAGGATCTCAAGCTGGCGCTGGACCTCAATGTCGCCGACATATTCGCTAGGCTCGACGCCAATGGCGAGACGCCGGTCGCGACCGGTTTCGTCATAGGCGCCGGCGACCGCCGCTACCGCGGTCAACTGAGCGCGGTGCGGGCGCCGGTGGTCGAGCCGGAACTGCTGATGGCGTTCGTCTTCGGCGGCTAGAGCAATTCCGGGAAAAGTGCGAGCGGTTTCCGTGGAAAATTGCGTCAAACAAGAGATAGAGCGCTCAAGACTCTCTGATGGGAGCTTACGGCTGCACACCTTCACCAGGCGCGACCGTCGAAAGGCCGCCCTTGATATCGGCTATTTGAGCAGAACCGGTCTTCGCGCCATGGATCCACGCGCGATCGGTGCTGAACGAATACAGCGGCACGTAGGTCGGCAGGTCTGTGTCGCGGGAAACTACATTGCTCAAACTGTCGAGAATGAAGACGCCGCTGCCGGTGCTGACCGACAGCACGGCATGAAAGAAACCGCGCTTGCGATCCTGCAAGACGACCAGCGACATGCTCTGCGCCGGGATGCCTGCATGCAGCAGCGCGGCCATCTTGAGGATGGCGAAATCCTCGCAGTCCCCTGCCCGCCGCTCAAGGATTTCCCGGGGCTTGGCCCAGTAGTCGAGCTTGCCGTAAACCACGCTGTCCTTCTTGTAGGCGATGGCGCGATTTATACTTGAGTTGACGAAGGACAACTTGTCGATGAAGCGCTTGTTCCCGGCTGCCTTGACGATCTCGGCAAAGGCGCTGTTCTTGCGTTCGCACGCGCTGCTCGCGGTACAGTCGACAATTGCCTTGTAGACCGGCGCCCAGCGCGCCGAAACCGGGAAATTGCGCATCGACAGGGCAACAGAACCGAACACGCCGGGAATGATCGCCGCCGTCTGGATCAGGTCGATCCCGGCGGCGGGCGGCGCGATCGAAGAACCACGCTTTTCATCAACGGCAACAGAGCTGCTGAAAATCATGCCGATCCGGTAGGCTGAAACCGGCTGCCATGGCTGCGGCCGAGCCAGCGAAACGCCGCCGAGACTGGACGGGGTTTCGACCGCCGCCAGAACTCCAGCGGCAGCGCCGGCATTCACGGCAATTGCTTTCGCGGATGATGGCTGCGGCAGGCTTGCGATCGCCATTGCCAGCAGGAGGAGCCTGAGCCCGGTTATTCCCAGGGCAGATTTTTCTTTTTTCATGACGCCCACCTCTTGACTGTGGACGGTACCAATCTTGTCTCAAATTACTGGAAAGGAAGGTGGATAAGTTTCCTTCAATCGGGAATACCTATTTTGTGTAAAACTTTATTCAAACTTATACTTCTGTTTACCAATCCAGCTCAGCCGGCGGATATAAACGAAGCGCGGCGCGGTCAATGTATATCAGATTATATCTTCCGGGTTTACCACACGTAAAAAATGCCGAGACTTGCATACCGGGATATATGAAATTGATTGCGGGACAGTTGCAAAGCAGAAGTCGTCACTGTCTCTATCCGGGAAATGCCGGAGGGGTTTGGCGATGACGACCAGTAACGATTTAGATACCGTCTCGAATTCTTGGGACGAGCACTCTTCACATGAACATGGCGGCTCGCCATCGCAGGCAGGCATCCAGGTAGCGCAGGCCGCTCAGGCGGCGCCTGCCGAGCCGGTGCCGGTCGATGTCGGCAGTGGCGCACCCGTTCAGCCGGCAGCACCCGCGGAGGCGAAAGCGCCGGCGGCAGCCGCGCCGCATGAATACGTGGCCGACGCCAGCAACATCGTGAAACTTCCGGCGGACGTCTCCATCGACAACATCAAGGTCGACGGCCACAATCTGTTGCTGGAACAGGCCGACGGTTCAGTCATCCTCATCAAGGATGGCGCGCTCAACGTGCCGACCTTCATCATCGGTGATGTCGAAGTTCCGCGCGTGGCCTTGCTGGCCGCTCTTGAAGCGAGCCACGTCGATGTCGCCTTCGGTGCCGATGGTTCGATCTCGGCCGGCCCGGGCGGCGCCCCAGGCAGTGCCGGCGGCGACTTCACCATTCCCCCAGGTGGTATCGGCGACGGCTTCGATCTTTCCGCATTGTTGCCGCCGACGGACCTGCAATTTGGACGGCTGGAGCCGCGTGAGCTGACGATCGGGGTCAGGGAAGAAGATACGACGCCGACAATCGACATTGGCTCCGGATTTGTCGTCAACGAGGCCGCGCTTTCCGACGGGACGGACCCGGCCAGCACCGCCGAGCAGGTTTCAGGGACCTTCAACATCGTCTCGGGTGATGGCATCGGGACGCTTGTCATTGACGGTGTGGACGTGACCAACGGCGGCAGCGTTGCCGGGCAATACGGCACGCTCGTGGTCACCGGCAATCCTACGAACGGCTATAGCTGGATTTATACCCTTGCCGACAACACTCTTGATCATCACGACAAGTCATCGACCGGAACGACCGAGGGGGTTTCCGACAGCTTTGCCGTCGTGGTTACAGACACAGACAATGATCCGGCCACCGCGACCCTCAATATTGGTGTGCTGGATGACGGCCCTACGCTTTCGGTCCAGGCAACCGCGCAAGCGGCACAGTTGCTTTCGGTCGAGCTCGACGAGACGGTCGGCGGCGACCGCTATAATGCCGGCGAGACCGAAGATGCCGGCGGCAACGCCAACACCGATGACGGCGTTGGCCTGGCCCAGGTGACGACCGGCCTGGCGGGTGGCCTTTCTTCGCTGTTCGCCGTTGGCGGCGTCTACGGTGCCGACGGGCCAGGCAGCACGACCGCGCAGTTGGCATTCACCGGCATTCCGGCCGGTGGCCTTGCCACGAATCTCATTGCCACGGACGGCGGGGCCATTACGCTCTTCCTCGAAGGAGGAGAGATTGTCGGCCGCGACACGCAGGGTGATCAGGTCCTGACCATTGCGATCACCGGCGCGCCCGGCGCAGAGCAGTTGCAGACCACGCTCTACGAAGCGCTCAACCATGGCGCCGACGGCAACAAGTTCGATTCCGAACTCAATCTGTCGCTGACCAATGGCGGCCAGGTTCAGCTGCAATATGAGGTAACGCGCCAGGACGGCGACGGCGACACCATTACCGAGAAGGCGACCGTCGACCTGATCAACGGCCAAGGCTCCGCATTCTCCTTCGACGACGATGGGCCAAGCCTAACGGTCGGCGCCCACGATGGAGCGGCTGGCCTGCTTTCCGTCGAGCTTGACGAGACGGTTGGCGCGGATCGCTACAATGGCGCTATCGGCGAGACCGAAGATGCCGGCGGCAACGCCAACACGGATGATGCCGGTCCGGGCCTGGCGCAGGTCAACACCGCGGTAGCAGGCGGACTGACCAATCTGTTCACTGTCGGCGGCAGCTATGGTTCGGACGGTCCTGGTACCGTTACCGGGAATCTGAGCTTTACCGGCATTCCGGCCGGTGGCCTTGCCACGAATCTCACCGCCACCGACGGCGGCGCCGTCACGCTCTTCCTCGAAGGAGGAGTGATCGTCGGCCGCGACACGCATGGCGATCAGGTTCTGACCATCGCGATCACCGGGGCGCCTGGCGCCGAGCAGCTGCAGACCACGCTCTATGAGGCACTTAACCATGGCGCCGACGGCAACAAGTTCGATTCCGAACTCAATCTGTCGCTGACCAATGGCGGCCAGGTTCAGCTGCAATATGAGGTAACGCGCCAGGATGGCGACGGCGACACCATCACAGAGAAGGCGACCGTCGACCTGATCAACGGCCAAGGCTCCGCATTCTCCTTCGACGATGACGGGCCGAAGGTTACTGGCACCGCCCAGGTCACCGCGAATGTCGACGAAGACGGTCTGCACAACAGCCAGTCCACCGGGAATGTCGACAATGCCCAGCCCGACGGCGAAGTGACCGGAACAAACTCCGCGGTTGCCATCGGTGCTGCCGGCGCATTGAATGCAATCGTCGACTTCGGCTCTGACGGCCCGAATGCGACCTCGGCCTTCGGCCTTGTCACCCAAACCACCCCATCGGATTCGGGATTTGATTCGAAAGGCGGCAACGTCCTCATCGTCTCCGACGGCACGACCCTGACCGGCTATGTCGATGTAGGCGCCGGCGCCGGCTATCAGGCGGGCACGGATCGTCCCGTTTTCACCCTGACCGTCGGTGCGGACGGCTCCTATGTCTTCACCCTGATCGACCAGATCGATCATCCGACTCTGGATACGCTCCCGGGCGATAACACCGAAAATACGCTTGCCAATGGCGGTATCGATCTTTCGGCCTTCGTCATCGCCATGGACGGTGACGGCGACACCATCGGACTGGCGGCTGGTACGTTCAAGGTCCAGGTGCTCGACGACGTTCCGCAGATCGTCGCGCGGGATGCGGGCACGACAACCACAACCACGACCGAAACGATCGTCTATACGCTGCAGGCCGGCAACACCGATGTTCGCGGCATGGATGGCGCCGGCAATCACGACATCAAGCTCAGCGGCATCGACATCAACGACAACGACGATTCGGTCAACACCACGGGCACCAAGATCGGCGTCGGCAACGGCCAGATCATCGACGGATACGAAACCCAACCGCTTGCTGGCCCCGAAATCGTGACGATGGACTTCGTCAACAACCTCAATATCCCCACCAACACCGACGGTGGTTCCTATGACGTGTCGTCGGTCAGCTTCACGATCGACGTCTCCCAGGCTCACCAGATTCACAATGCCATTCTTTTCATCGGCGCCAAGGACGGTGGCACGTTCGAGCCGTTCACCGTGAACATCAACGGTGTGCTGACGGCCGGTACGGCTGTTTTCGAAGGCGGCGTGCAGGTGGGCTATGCCTTCGCCGGCGTGCCGGATGGTGCGACGGTCGAAGTTGTGGGCAGCACACCGTTCGACCAGCTCAAGGTGGGCAACTACAACGATTTTACCTTCGATTCCAACGCTGGCGGGACCGATGCGACCCTGACCGGCGGCAACCCGTTCAAGATCTTCGGCATCGAAGCCAAGGTCACGACGGTCACCACGCAGACGGAGGTCTTCCGAGTCAGCCACGACGAATCCGCCGGCGTCAACAACGCCGCCGATCCCAATCCGGCGGATGACACCGCACTGCTCCCGCCAGCCCTGGTCACTGAGCCAGACGCGCTCGGTTACGCAAAATCGGCAGCCAGCGAACTCGGCCTGTTCAATGCCTCGATTGGCGCGGATGAGGGTGCGACATTCTCGTTTGCCGTCACCGACGCGGATGGCAAGCCGCTAGCAAACGTCGATTCGGGCCTGAAGACACTCGACGGCTCGGCGATCATGCTCTCGACGAATTCGGACGGCGTTCTCGTTGGTTCTGCCAACAACGTCGACGTGTTCAAGGTTTATGTCGACCCGACCGGAGCGGTCTGGATCGGGCAGTATCAGCCGATCGCTCACAATGTCGACGGTTCAAGCACCGCAGCATTTGACGACATCGCGACCGTCACCGCCGACCTGCACGTCAAGGCCACCATCACCGATTTCGACGGCGACACCAGCACTGCCATATCCCATGTCGCCCTGAGCATCGAATTCCAGGATGATGGTCCGGTTGCGCAGAACTATGCGGGAGCGACCTTCGTCGAGGGCACCGGAGCGCACGACATCGGTGATGCAGTGACGGTTCTGGGCATCGGCGCGGGCGCCGACGGCCTGCAGGGAACGCTGCAAGGCCTGGTCTTCGCCAACCAGGGCGCGACAGGCGGAACGCTGTCGATCGACGGCGCCGGCCATCTGATCTACACCGCGCCGGCGCACGTGACGAGCGCCACGACGGTAACCGAGACGTTCAGCTACACGGTGAGCGACAAGGACGGCGACACGGTCACCAAGCAGGTGACGTTCGGGGTCTCCGACAGCGGCATCACCAATGTGACGGCTTCGGCGAACCTGATCGCCGACGAGGACGACCTTGCCGCCGGCAATCACGACACGGCGACAGGCGATGCCACGCCGGTGCTGACCGGCCATATCGCCTACACGCTGGGCGCCGACCATATCGCCCTCGGCGGCGTTGTGCTGTCGACGGCCGGCAATGCGACGGGCCTGCAGACGCTGGCCGGCGCTGTGGTCGACACGACATGGGTCGGCAGCCAGCTGATCGGCTACGTGCATAACACCGACCCGAGCGTGGCCGCCAACCAGGTGTTCACCATCGCGGTGAGCAGCGTCAACGATACCGGCGCCGACTACACCA
>NZ_JAMYVM010000010.1:0-207795 GCF_040324035.1 Mesorhizobium sp. M0016
TCACAAACGAGATCATCGCACGTGAGTACGCGGCGTTTCAGCTGGGAGTAAGGCCAGTGGAACCGTCCGCGCTCTATCACTACGTAGCGATTTGGCAGAGGGGCAGGACCTTTTCCAACGCCTTGAATGTATCGCTCGAGGCGATAATCACAGCGTTTTCGAAGACGCCGACGAGAGAGCAACAGTTTCTCAAGACGTCGTCCTAGCCGGCCATGGTCTATTTCGGTTGGGACGTGCCGCATAAGGCCCAACCGGGAGGCTTTCTGCGAAGTGACGCGAATGGCTAGCCTGAACGGCCAAACCGATAGCGAGCGCTCCGCGAACGGCTGGATCGACGGCCCCTATCCGGCGCAGATGGTGCCGTTGGCCGTTCCCGAAGCGGTGCAGGAATTGGTGGCTTCCAGTCTAGAAGTCCAGTCTCGCCCAATGGGCGGCCCTACGCCGCCTTCAGCGCAGGCAATTGCGGGATTACGCTCACCAGGCAGGGTGCTGGTCTGGACTGGCACTGGCAATCCGAAAAGCGGACAGACCTCCCAGAGCGCCGGCAGCTTGTTGCAGAGCTTGCGCGCTCCACGCCGTCCTTTCATGGCGCGGCGAAGTTTCTGTGTCGCGCTCGCAGGGCAACAACTCGCCGCTCCCTGGATCCTTGGGGAGCGACGAGCGCGGGTTGCTACCGAACCTTCCGCCGTCGTTGAACTATGCTGGATGAGTCCAGCTACTCCAGATCGATTGCCCGCCGGCTCATGCTGGCGGGCTTTTTGCGTCAGCCGGGAACATTCCCGCTCCAAGGCAGTTCGGTCACACCCGGCTCGTTCTTCAGCGGTCCGGCCGGTGACCAAGATGCGTCCATGGTCGGCCCGCGCAGCCTCGGAAGCAGGCGCGGGCCATCCTCATCACAAAGCCCGCTGATCGGACCGACGGGCTTCTTCAGTTTCACCACGCAAAGAAAGGCCCGGTCGTGAACTGACCCCATAAAGTTGGACGGTTCATTGAGTTGGTAGGATTAATGGCTGGTTCCTGTATTGCACAGGGGCCAGCCCTTTCAAGCCCAGATTCCAATTTCCGGAACCATTCAGCGCCATGGATACACGCTCTGCGGGGTGGCTGATCAAGAGCCGATCTGCGCTCACATCATACTTGACGCATCCTCCCTGGGGGGATACCGGTGGGCATGTCCGAAGGCATCCATAGTTCTCATCCGGCTATCGTGAAGCGCTTAAAGCGCGCACAGGGGCATCTTGCATCCGTGCTTGGCATGTTCGAGGCGCAGCGATCCTGCCTAGACCTGGCGCAGCAACTCCATGCAGTGGAGAGCGCCATCAGCAGCGCAAAGCGAGAACTGATCCACGATCATATCGAACATTGTCTGATCGACACGGAAGCGGGAGGCAACTCGCTGGCAGAGCTCAAGCAACTGGCGAAATACCTATGACCAGTATCGGCGCACGCGTCTTGGATTGGTTCGGCTTCGGGTCACATGATCATGACGCGCATGCTCATGACGATGGCTCGCACGGCCATACGCACGGGGTCATCGACGCAACGATTGCAACCACTGACCGCGGCATCTGGGCCATCAAATGGTCGTTCGTCATCTTGGCCATGACGGCGGCATTGCAGATGGCCGTGGTGTTGGTGTCACGCAGCGTGGCGCTGTTGGCCGATACGATCCACAACATAGGCGACGCCACAACCGCCATTCCGCTCTGGATCGCATTCATGCTGGCACGACGCAAGCCGTCACGGACCTTCAGCTACGGCCTTGGCAGGGTAGAGGATCTGGCCGGTATCATTATCGTGCTGATCATTCTGTTCAGCGCCATCGTCGCCGGGTACCAGGCTATCGAGCGCCTGGTCAGTCCGCAGGCAGTGACTCATCTCGGTTGGCTGACCGCGGCGGGCATTGTCGGCTTCCTCGGGAATGAGGCCGTCGCGGTGTTTCGCATCCGTATCGGCAGGGAAATCAACAGTGCGGCGCTCGTCGCCGACGGCTACCATGCCCGCACCGACGGGCTTACCAGCCTTGCAGTGGTCATCGGCGCCATGGGCGTCTGGCTCGGATTTCCACTGGCCGACCCGATCATCGGGCTTCTCATCACGGTCGCTATATTCGGTATCGTCTGGCAATCGGCGCGCTCAGTGCTCACCCGCATGCTCGACGGCGTCGAGCCGGGCGTGATGGCCGAAATTCAGCATGCCGCTGCGCATGTGCAGGGTGCTCGCGTTGTCGACGCCAAGGCCCGCTGGATTGGCCACAAGTTGCATGCCGACATCGCTATTGCAGCCGACGGAACCTTGCCTCTCTCAGAGGCAAACAAGATCACGGCGGCGCTGGAGAACGAACTGTTCGAACACATGCCGGCGCTCGCAGCTGCCAACATCCGGTTTTCGACCGACCAAGGTGAGCACGAGCATCCGCACTCTCATGATCAGGGCGAACATCACGGCCACCAGCACTGACAACTGCCGGAAACCACTCGCTTTTGCCGGTCTCGGCTGATGTTCCAGGCGCTTGTCGAATTTCAGCGCTCCATATACCTGGCGCTCGCAGATCAGATAAAGCTGCTGTCAGTTGGCGGTGATTGGCTTGCGTTCCTTGCCTTTCTGCCGATGGGCCTCCTGTTCGGTGCGGCACATGCTCTGACGCCCGGCCACAGTAAGGCTGTCTTGGCGACTTACCTTGCAGGTTCGGATGCGAAGGTTTCGCGCGGCCTCCTGGTGTCGATTACGCTGTCCTTCACTCACGTGGCGACAGCGGTGCTGATCGCCGTATTCTCCCTGCCGCTCGTCTCGATTGCATTGGGCAGCGTTGGACGCGCACCACTGCTTGAGGGTGTGAGTCGCGGTCTGCTCGGGCTGATCGGCGTCTGGATGCTTTGGCGTTCGGTGAGCCACGGCCACCATCACAAGCATGAGGGCGAGGCCGTTGGAGTCATGGCCGGTTTGATTCCGTGCCCGCTGACCCTTTTTGTCATGACCTTCGCGATTTCCAGAGGGGTGCCGGGAGCTGGAATTCTGTTCGCAATCACCATGATGGTGGGCGTGGCCCTAACGCTGTCCAGCGTGGCGGTACTGTCGATCTTGTTTCGGGAGCGCCTGGTGCATTTTTTCGACAGCAGGCCACGGCTGTTCGATACCATATCGCGAGCAATCGAAGGCGCAGCGGGCCTTGCCCTCGCCAGCGTAGCGGTCTGGCAACTTACAGCCGGATAGAGCCACAGCTGTCCACAGACCCTCTCCTTTCTTAGGAAAAGGCGATGAGAAGCTGCGGCACGCAAGGCTGCTGGATTTCTGGGAGGATGATGGAAATGGCCGTGCCTAAGAAATAGCGCGCCACCTACGCCTGGATGTACGGCGCCCAAGCGCGCAAGGATGGCAAGGAGCGTGAGGCGCCAGCTTACTGGCAGGAACATGCCGATGCGTGGCTGCAGGGCTTTGACGGTGTGGCGATGGCTGGTTTTGGTAAGACCAAGACCGTCAAAGACGAGATGGAAGCCGAGGTCGACGAAGCCGCCGTCGAGCGGCCCGCCGAATAGCCATTTGGCGTATGCCGTATGGTCGTTTTTGATTGAAGAAAGGGCTTCGTTGGGCCTATAGAGATTGCGTTTACCATTGCCTTTTTGGGAGGATGCGATGGTTGCAACGCCCATAGAAATCGCTCAAGCGGCTACTGCGACTACGGCTACCTTGCTGAAGTGGCAGAAGTCCATGGAGGAACGCGCCACGTTTCGCCAGAACATGGATCAATCGCGCAGGGCGATCCAAGCCTCACGCGATCTGCTGAAGCGCCTTCGCCAACGTCATCGCGACGACATGGCGGAAAGTTCGGAAAATGCCAACCCGTCTACTGCGCCGATATCGCAACGCGCCGGCAGCTAGCGGGAGGTGATGGGTAAAGTTTCACTGGCCGTTCCTTGGGTGGGCAGGCAAGTTAAACTTTGTCAACGAGCGGCCTTTTTCGCGCTCGCGGAAGCGCCACGTGGCTTTCGACCAGGCGCACGTGCTCGGCCTCGACAGTCACCAATGGCCGGAGGCTGACGGTTACCTTGTCCCCGTCGATGCGTGTGACAGGGCCGATCAATTCCATATGCTGGCCAATCACAGTCTTCGAAGTCGAATCGACAACAGAATGCGGGAAGTCGTAGGAGGGGATCGTCACGCTTATGCGATCGGGCGTCACGCGGCCGCGCACAATCGCCGTGACTGCGACCTCGTCGCCAACTTTGATACTTCCCCGAGCCATGCCCAAGACTTTGGAGCAGCCGGCGCCAGCGTCAAGATGAGGGGGAGCTAATAAAACCCCTCCGCGCCGCGATGCAACATCCAGCGCTAATGCGGATTCCACCTGAAAGATCGATTCCCCAGGTCTTATAATCCGTAATTAGCCTGTTGGAGGTGGAGGGAACTGCGATGGGCGGCACAGTTCAGAACACAAACTCAGACAGTGTGGAGTGGCCGAAGCCTGCTGAGAACGGCTGGTCCGCGTTATAGAGAAGGGCAAGGAAGACAGCCGATCGAGCTCGAATCTTATGCCATGGCCTCTGAGGAAGGCCAACGGATCCGTCTAATCTCGAGAAGTTCGGTCGCGAGGCTTTGCCGGTCCTGTCCCATTCCACTGGATGAACTGCGCGTTCTGGCCGGTGATACGAGCCTTTGAGCTACGGCCGAGTATGGTGAGGCCACGGAGACGATCCGGATCGAAGGGCAAGGAACAGCTTGCCTGCCCCCTTCAGCATTTGGACTTAGGTCTGATTGCTCCGCGTAAATGGCCGAAGCGGAAACATTTCTCCTTCTACTTTGTTGCAGTGGCCGTGCCGCTGAGGAGAACATGCACAGCGCCTCTATCAAATGAACTGCGCGACGTACCTTTAGAATTCCAATGCCCCTCCTGTTCACGCCGTATGGTGAGAAGGGGATCCTGGCTGAAAACGATTGCCGGTTTCAAATGCGATAGTTGCAGGTCCAGAGTGCGGATCGGCTACGAAGAGAAGCTGGCCATATTCGAGCGGCACCTTAGAAAGGTGAGCGCCAGCACAAAGTCAGTGAACAACCGCCCTTGTTAGCGGCCGCTTTAGAGATCGGGTGCAGTGGGTACACGGGCTTTTCCCCGCTATCCTTTTTTCTCCCGGCCCCGCCACCGTCTATTATCGGCGGCTAGGCCGCTATCACCTTCTGAGCGGGCTAGCGATGGAGTGCCTTGGACGGTGAAAACGATTCCGGCATCCTCAAACGCTTTGCGGATGGCGGCGATGTTGTGGGGCCGCGGTTTCCTGTATCCGTTCTCAAGATCGCTGATCACCATCTCGCTAAGATTGGCCTTGGCGGCAAGTCGCACACGCGGCCAGTTCAGTAGGGCTCGTGCTGCTCTGACTTGATCTGCTGAGAGTACGGTTCGGCTGTCCATAGCCAGTCGAACATTTAGTATCGCTAAACTGTTCCCCTTGACCTTCTGCGATTTCTAACGGTGTGAGGCCGGCCTGTCGCAAGCCGTCATCGATTGTGGCTGCAACCTTTCGGACGGTTGTTACCTCGGCACCAACAAGACGTGCTGCCTGCATTCTTGCTTGGAGATCAGCCAAGCGGGCAACCAGGGCTTGCGTCCTCTCGAGTTCAGGGTTCGTCATGTTCATTGTCCAGCTGAGTGGCAATTTGAGTTGTCCGGCTGAGTAGCGTTTGAATGCACACACTCGCCACCCAAGGGTGGCGAGCGTGGGTTCGTTCGAAATCTCAGTCGTAAACTTTCACGATCTTGCGGGTGCCCGGATCTACCAGGACCGTGCGGTTGTCGACCACCACGTAACGGTATTTGACGTTCGGGACCTCGTGGATCTCCACAGTTTCCGGCAGAGCTGTCCCGACGTTCAATTCCACGCCGGGAAGGTTCACCGAAGCCAAGGGCTGCTTCTTGACATACTCACGGATGACCGTGTCCTGTTCCGGCTGGATGATAATGTCGTCAGCGGCGGCGGAGCCGATCCCCGCCAAGAGCAACATGGCTGCGGCGGTGTTCACAAAGTGCATCTTCATATCTTCTCTCCTGCAAGGACCGGCACACGACGACCATCGTCCCGCACTGCCCGGCAACCAACTTTGAACCGGGGTAAACGTTCCCGCCTACGCACCTTTGTCTAATCCGATTGGTCTAAAGTCCGACCGTACAACGCAATGGTCTTACCTTTGGACTAGGCGGAACGGATTAGGGCTTCAGCCAGTTGGTTCTCCACAACGGGAGAGAACAAATGGATCAAAGTGTTGGCCAGGCGCGATGGTTGCTCGCACCGATTTTTGCAACAGCCGTTACCTTTCTGGTAATGGCGGTCGTCCTTAGCTGACATGTCTTGGATCGGCGCAGCCAGGTCCCTTCCTGCGCTGATAGGATTCGCGAGTTGCTTGAGCGGCTGGCGAATCCTCTATTTTACCGTGCGCTGGGCCTGCTCCTTCAGCAGGCGGGGCGCTTCGTTCAGCTCATGTAACTTGGGAGGTTTACTATGGATCGGCGATCCTTTTTGACAGCGATATTTGGCGTTGCAGGGGCAGCAGCCTTTGCAAGCGCGGTCCGGCCTATCAACGCATTGGCCGGTGTTCCAGCGGCAAAAAGCGGCATTCTCGAAGAACTCGACGCGCCAGACGCCTTCGAGAACGAAGGTACTCACGCGGAAGTGGAGCCGGTCAACCATCGGCGCTACTACGACCAAGATTACGACCAAGATTACGACCCAGACTACGACCCAGATTACTACCACCGGCGCCGCCGCCGCCGGCGCGGCTGGAGAAGAGTCTGCCGTAGTTACTGGCGACACGGGCGCCGTCGGGTCCGGTGCTATCGCCGACGTGGTCCTTCGGTCGTCTTGCGATTTTAGCCAGTTGGCTGCTTCTGCCCATGGCCCGTTCCGGCTGATGTGCTGAGAACGGGCCGGTACGATTCCTTTTTCGTGGCAAACGCAATCCATCTGTCCAAGGGCACTCATCAGCAGGGCCGATGGACCTGACTTACAGCTTGGTGGTGTCGCTGTGGTGCGCCAGGAGCGGTCTGACGATCCCTCTTCTGCAGCCCTTCGGCTGCCGCCAGCCTGGGAAAGCTTTTCGGAACGTTTGGTTCTGGCCGTTAGGCCACGGGGCCAAGCTCAGTCATCAGGACACCCCGCAAGCGATGAGCAGCGGGGCCTGGCAAGGCCCGGCGACCTCCTTTTGACATACGGGGAGAAACCAAGAAGGGCGCCGAGCCTAACCGGCGCTGCTTTCAGGGAGACGACGTCGGACGAGATGAGAGTAGGCGATAATGCTAATCTCTGCGAACCATGCGAATGAAGGAAAGCCGTGTGCGATTCTTCGCTATCCAGCCACGAACCTCTGCCTTTCGGACATGGCGGTCCGTCGCTCGATCGAAGATGAAGAACGCCTGATGTAGCTGCTCGACTTCGTAGAGCCCGACCCGGATCTCGAACCCTGTCTGGCCGGTGGCATCGAAGTCAACGGGACCGATGACAGGGAAGGCGACGACGATGGCGAAGCGGACGACGAGCGCGAAGCCATCGATGCCGAGTATGGCTTCATAGAGGGAGGGCAAGGCCTATAATTGTCCGGTCGAGAATGAATAGCCCGCTGCCTCACGGTGGCTGGCTTCAGTTTTTGTGTGGCACGATGTAGCGACTGCTCACCGCACCCGCCCCTGTGCCCCGCGTGACGACAATCGTGCTATACCCGGCTGGAACGGAACCTGTAGCGGAGGGATCAATCGAACTGCATCGCCCCACGATCTCCCCGTTGGGAGCGCCCTCGAGCCTCACGGCTAACGCCAACTCGCATGTCTCAAGGGATCCGAACATGGACGGTGATGTATCGAGTGGCTTGCAGACTCCCTGGGCGGGACTGCAAGAAAGCAAAATCATCACAGCTGCAGTTGCCGGATCCATTCGTGAAGCTCCGTTGTTCGACGAGCCTCAACGCGGAATAGCGAGCTTTGTTTCGCAGGTGCTAAAATATGAGTTTTCTGGTCTGGCTCACGGTGGCGGACTTTTCATTGTCACAGCTTTCGAGTTCAGCAGCGTTATGGAAGCAGTCCGCTGCGCGCGTCAAAACGCTATTGCTAAGCACAGTGCCGGGGTGCCCGATATCGTCGCATTGAGTTCCGGATTGGCATTCACCTGGGTGACGTCGTGCAGGAGCACGATGGCGACCTGATGGGTAGTGGCGTCAACATCGCCGAGGGTATCCGGGTTGCCCGGGCGTAGCGGCTTTGAAGCCGCCGATTATAAGTATTCTCGCCCTGTGGCCGCCGATTCTGCGAATTAAGGATTGGACGAATAGGCATGGGGGAAAAAGGCCGTTATTCTAAGTTCTCATTCACCCTCGATGCAGGAATAACGAGATCACGGAGTAGGAAAATCGCATGCTGTGCGGCGGAGGTGCTGACACGGGCGAAATTCACACCCGCTCAACGACAAGCGCCCATCCGCTGTCCCGATGGACGGTGGATAGAGTTTTGGTGCCATGAGCCAAACCCACACATTACAACCGTCATCTATCCGCTTCCCGGTACAGCCGCGGCTCGTGCCGGCGGTCAAGGCGGCGCGTTATCTCCACCTGACGCTGCGGGAATTCATGGAATTGCTGCCCGCGTTGCAGGATCAAGGCTTTCCCAAGGCCTGCCCAATCACCGGCAACTACGACATGGTTGCGATCGACTCCTGGCTCGATCGACGCTCGGGTCTTGCAGGATCGGGATCCGGCGGGCAGTCTAGCATTGACATTGCAAGAGCGAGGCTGGCGACGCTTGGGTAAGATCAAGTTGAAGCACTACGTCATCCGTAAGGGCAGGTACGGCTACTGGCTGCCGACGCCGAAGATGGTCGAAGCTGGCTTCAGATGCATTTCCTGTGGAATCGACGGGCCTGAGGCTTGGACGATAGCCAGGGAGTGGGAAGACCGCTGGCAGGAACTCCGCAAGGGCAAGGAGCCGTCGCGCCTGCATGTATGGCCAAAGGATTCCATCGGAGACGCCTTTGCACGCTATCGCCGCATGGATGCATGGAAGCGCAAGCCACCGCGCACCCGCGAGGATTGGGAACGCGGCTGGACCTTCATCGAGCCGTACTTCGCCGACCTGCCGCCAGCCGACATCACCCTCGAGCTGCTCGACGACTGGTATGGCCGTCTGCTCCGGGTCAAAGGTGTCGACATCGCCTACCGTGCCGTAAAGACGTGGCGTTCGCTCTATAATGTCATGGCCGGCATGAAGCTATGCCCGCCCGGCTCCGACCCATCGCAGGCGATCCGCCGCCAGACGCCACCACCGCGCCACCAGACCTGGACGGCAGGCGAGGCGGTGCGCATGGTCAAGGGCGCCTGGCGCGCCGGCTACCGCGGACTGGCCTGCGTCATCGCCGTTGCGTGGGACACGAGCTTCTCACCCGTCGACGTGCGCACGCTCACACCGGCGCAGGCAATGCAGACAGCACAGGAATGGGGTTTTCTGATTGCACGCAGCAAGAGTGGCGAGGCGGCTTTCGGCACGCTGTCGTCACGCACGCAGCGCCTGGTGCTGGCCTATGTCGAATCACTAGGCGTCACCCTGCTTGACGATGCGCCGATCTTTCGCTCGCGCGGTTTCGCGCCGGGCCCGAAGGGCGGCCGGCCGCGCGCCGGCGTGCCTTACACCAAGGATTCTCTGGTCGACGACTTTGCCGATCTGCGCACGCTGGTGTTCGGGACATCGGAGAAGCGGCGGCTGATGGACATGCGGCGTTCCGGCGCGGTCGAGGCAAATGCCGGAGGCGCGTCGGTCGAGGCAATCTCGGCCAAGATGGGCAATTCGATCGACGGGAACAAGGCGCTGCAGAAGACCTATATGCCGGTCAATCTGGCCGCCGTCCGCTCAGCTGACGCCAGCCGCCGCAAGGGCAGAAAGCTGCTTGGCCTGGAACGGAACGAATACAGAAAGTTGAAACTCTCCGCAGAATGAGAGTTGAAACTTTTCAAGGGGCGGTAGCTAACCCCTTGAAATTAATGGCGCGAGTGACGGGGCTCGAACCCGCGACCTCCGGCGTGACAGGCCGGCACTCTAACCAACTGAGCTACACCCGCGCATTGGACGAGCACGTGTCAGCTGTGTTCGTCGTTGGGGCGGTGGATAAGGGGTTCGCCACCGGGTGTCAAGCGCAGCTGGACAGCATAAACGCAAACAGGAGAAGGTTTTTTGACGGGCGGCACTTTGCCCGCGAAAACCACTGTGCGGCTAAGCTCGCAGCTGTTCATTTGGCCTTGCGAAGCCGGTTGCGACCGCTTAAAGGTCCGGCCGGAGCGGGCGATTAGCTCAGTTGGTAGAGCGCTTCGTTTACACCGAAGATGTCGGCGGTTCGAGCCCGTCATCGCCCACCACTCAATTTCTTGATAAATCGGTGCTTGCCCGGAGTTACGGTCTCATATCCGGTTGTATGCGTTGTCGGCATTCTGCTTCCTGGCCTTGTCGCGTTCGAAAGGGGTGACGCAGACCAAGTCGCTCTCGAACGCTTCACGCCAGACGTAGCCGTCGCGGCAGGTGCTGTCGCCGTAAGGTCCGCCGGTCGGCGAACGATTGTTGCGGGCATTGGCATTCTGCGCCTGCACCTCGCTGTAGTCGGCAGGACTCACGCACACGCTGTCGCCGAAGATCGCCGGTCGCCAGACGAATCCTTCCTTGCACCCTTTGGCCTCGATCGCTGCGGGCTCGATAGGCGACGGCAAAGGGGAGGGCCTCGGCCACAACGCCACCGTTGTCCCGCCGATGCCGAGCGCGATCATCGCGACCAGCCCGTGCAGCAGCCAGAGCCTCGGCCGCCGCGCCGCTGGCTTCGCAATCGCCGACGCAATCGCCGCCATATCGTCGTTGAAGCGCTCGTGGCGGACCTCCATGGCTTGACGCTTGGCCAGGTCCTGCAGATCGGGTGGCAAGGCGCTTTTCTTTGGCATGCTGGCGCCGTTGACGAGCACGGGAATGACGCGCACCCCAGCCTGGAGTGCCGTACGGATCTCCTTGCGCACGAAGTCGTCGGGGGACTCCAGCCGAACCTGGCCCTGCTCATCGGTAAGCGCGGCCCACTGCGGCCCCACGATCGCCAGCATGATTTTGCAGCTGGCCAAACTGCGGGCAAGCGCCACCTCAAAGTCATCGCCGGGGTTGAGCTTGTCGACGTCCATGAAGATGGATGCATCAGGAAGCGCGCGGTTCAGATTATCGTAGGCGCGGCCCGCCACGCCGGAATCGGTCTGCCGTCGGTAGTTGATGAATACGTCGCCAAGCAAGGCCTGCCTCTTCCCACATCAACGAGAAGGCCCCAAAATAGCATGAGCGGTGACCTCGCAGCTAGTCTGGCGATAGACTGGCCATTACTGCGGGTGCAGTCCGTTTCATGTCTCGCCAGAGGACACATGCACCGGCCCTTCGCGTCGCACGGTGGACTAAGTACAAGAGGCCATTACGGCGCGTCGCCAAAGCGGAATATACACAAATGTCTTCCGTCTGGATGGCAGCTGCAGAGCAAGTTCGACCCACGCCCGCGACGATCGGCTCCGCCACTTCTTCCTGTTTCGGCTCGCAGATGCGGGCAAGCCTGTACTTGTCGACGTTGTTCGCATACGGCTTCGATATCGGCGTAGGTGCCGTGTCACCGTGCCGCGATAAGGGTTCACAGCGGTCGAGTTGACGATAGCGTTCTCACCGAAGATGTCGGCGGTTCGAGCCCGTCATCGCCCACCATATCCGGCCCGCATATCCCGAATGCCGGGCGCGGCCGCAATGAGCTGCACCCGCCGTTCTTTCCTGGCGCGCTAGTCTATCGCTTGACGTAGCAGTTCTTCTTCACGCGGCGGATGGGATCCTCGCCAAAGGCGTCGACGCTGCATGTGACGCCGTTCCTGAATACGCCCTGGACGTACTGGCCACGCGCCCCGTATCTCACCACTTTGCGGCCACGGAACTCGCAGAACCGCCCCTCCGAGGCGCAGGCCACCCATCTGCCGCGGCCCTGGCCGTAATCATTATCGCCGTAATTGTCATCATTGCCGTAATTGTCGTCGTCGTTGTCACCATAATCATTACCGCTATCGCGCCTCGCAATATAGCAGGCCTTGTCGCGGCCGGGCGCCGGGTCGCCGAAGACGCGATTCGAGCAAGGCACGGAACGACGATCGAAGAAGCGGGAGGTGGTCTGGCCGCGCGCGCCGTAGACCACTTCCGAGGGGTAGGGCAGGCGGCACGTGCCGCCTTCATCGGCGCATTTCTGCATGCGCTGGGCCGACGCGGTGGCGGGGAAAAGGATAGAAACTGACGAGGCCAGGCCGACCAGGCAAATGAATGTAAACGTCATCCGGATCAAAGCAGTGAAGGTTTTTGACATGATTTTGTCTCCCGTTCGATTCGACCAGCATGGTACAGCTGCCTTGTTAAATGCACGATGAATGAAAGCCCTCGCGGAGGCAGCACAATGATCGACCATCCACGGCGGCTGATGTTACAGCTGCTATTGGCATTGGCAATCTCTGGTATTGGGCGCTTCGCCTATGCGGGGAATGTGGGCGACGGCGTCGACCAGCCCGCCGCCAAGGCAGCCTTGCTCAAGGCCTATCCCGGCCTTTTCACCATTTCGGGCAATGTCCTGACCTGGACCGACGGCACCACCATGGTGTGGAACGACGGCAAGGCGCGCGACGCCGACGCGCTGCTTGAGAGCCCCGACATCGAAGACATGTTTCGCTACGTCTATCCCAGAGCAGCCGAGGGCGCGCTGGTCCCGGCGGAGGATTTCGATCCCGGCCGTATCCGCAATGAACCTTTCTTCGAGAAGCTCTACGGGGCAAGTGCCGCCGAGGTGGGCAAGCACATCGCCAACGTCAAATGGTTGCCGAAGCTCGGCAAGAAGACCGTGCAGGTCACCAGGATTTTCGGCATCAACGACCGGCTGGGCAAGGTCTCCGCTGCGCTTGAGGCGATGCCCGCGGAGCTGAGCCGTTACGGGCTCAAGCCCGGCGGCGGCTTTGTCTGGCGGCCGATCGCCGGCACCGACCGGTTGAGCGTTCACTCGTTCGGAGCGGCCTTCGATATCAATGTCGGCTTCTCCGACTATTGGTACAACAACAGGAACAAAACCAACCCGAAGGCCCACATTCCCTTCAAGAACCGGATTCCGCTGGAAATCGTGGAATTGTTCGAGAAAAACGGCTTCATCTGGGGCGGGCGCTGGTATCACTACGACACCATGCACTTCGAGTACCGGCCTGAGTTGCTGCTGTACAAGAAATCCGGCTGATCACGGCGGCAGCAGCCGGAAATCCTTGCCTTCGGGCAGCAACTGGCCGCCGTCGACGACGATGGTGGTGCCGGTGATGTAGCTGGCATCGTCGGAGGCGAGGAACAGGAAGGCGTTGGCGACGTCGCGCGGACTGCCGAGGCGTCCGAGCGGGATCGAATCCTCCATGTTCTTGATGTAGGCGGCGCCGCGATGCAGCTCGATCGCTTCGGTCAGGATGTTGCCGGGCTCGACGCCGTTGACGGTGATGCCGTAGCCCGAAAATTCCAGCGCCGCCGAGCGGATGAAGCCGTTGATGCCGGCCTTGCTGGCGGCATAGTGGCCGTGGCCGGGGCTGGTGACGTGCGGACCGGTGATCGACGAGGTGTAGAGCATGCGCCCGTAACCTTGCACCTTCATCGGCGCCAGCGCCGCCAGCGTGGCGTTGAACGTGCCGCGCAGATTGACCGCCATCACCCGGTCCCAGTCGTCCGGGCTGGTGTTTTCGATCAGCTGCCAGGGATAGATGCCGGCATTCTGCACGACGATGTCGAGGCGGCCATGGCGGCTCAGCGCCACCGCCACCGCAGCTTCTGCATCGGCCATTTGCGAGATGTCGGTGCGAATGAAATCCGCGCCGAGCTCGTCCGCGGTCGCCTGGCCGGCTTCGGCCTCGCTGTCGGCCAGGACCAGCCTTGCGCCTTCCTCGGCAAAGCGCAGCGCAATGCCCTTGCCGATGCCGCGTGCGCTGCCGACGATAAGCGCGACCTTGTTCTCAAGCCGTCCGGTCATGCGAGCCGTCCTCTCATGCCAGTCTTTGGCGAATGGTTTGCTTGAAGGCGTCGAGCAGCACGGCGGCGAGCACCAAAAGGCCGTGGATCACCTGGGTGAAATTGGCCGGCAGGCCCATCAGGTTGATCGCCGTGTTGATGGAGGAGAGCAAAAGCACGCCGGCATAGACGCCGGGCAAGGTGCCGACACCGCCTTTCAGGCTGACGCCGCCGATGACGACGGCGGCAAAGGCGTTGAACAACAGCCCGGTCCCGAGATTGGCGGTGGCGCCCGAGGTGCGGATGGCGAGCAGCCAGCCGGCGAGGCCGGCAATGGCGCCGGCCAGCACGAAGGCGATGATCAGGTTGCGGTTGACGCGGATGCCGGCGCGGAAGGTCGCTGTCTCATTGCCGCCGATCATTACGAGGTGGCGGCCGAACGGCGTCTTGGCCATGATCAGCGAGAACAGGACGAAACAGGCGACGGCGATCCAGGCGGTCAGCGGTAGGCCGGCCAGCCGCTGGATGCCGAACCAGCGGATGGCCGGCGCCAGATCCTGTGCCGAGCGGCCGCCGGAAATCACCAGAACCAGGCCGCGCACCCAGATGTAGGACGCCAGCGTGATGATGAAGGCGCTCATCTTCACCTTGACCACGAGATAGCCGTTGAAGGCGCCGATGAGGCCGCCGAAGGCGAGCGCAACGAGCAGCGAAACCGGAACCATCAGCCACTGCGGATTGAACTGTATGCCCATGCCGATACCCGACGAGCAGAACAGGATGCCGACCGTCATGGCGCTGAGTGCGGCCACCGATTCCACCGACAGGTCCATATGGCCGGCAATGATGACCAGCGACAGGCCGATCGACATCACGCCGAGAACGCTCGAGGCTTCGATGATGTTGGCAAAGATGCCGAGCTGGAAGTAGTTGGGGACGAAGACGGAAAAGACAACCAGCACAAAGATCAGCATGAACCAGACGAGGTTGTCGAGGACGAACTCCAGGGCTTTGCGGCTGCGCGGGTTCATGGGCTGATCCGGTTGGCGCCCCCGAGAAAATCAGGCTGAGAAATCAACTCGATTTCGTCGTGTTCAGGCGCGGGTTTAGGTTCGCCACGGTGTCCTGGGACGCGGCGTCGTGAATGGGCAGGCTCCGGGCCGCAATGGCCCGGAGCGCTTCGCTAGGCGACTATTCGACAGACTTGATCGTGTCCGTCGGCGGCTTCTGGTTGCCCCAGAAGGCCGGATTGTCGACGTTTTCCTTGGTGATGGCGGCGCCCGGGATCTTGATGTTGGGGCCCCAGCTCTCCTTGGTCACGGTCGACTTCAAGCCGAGCACGTCATACTCGCCAGGCTTGATTTCCTGCTTGCCGGCGATCTTGTCCATGAACATCGCCACGGCCGCGGCCTGCGCGTAGAGCGGCTGCTCGACTTCGACATTGAGCCAGCCCTTGCGGATCAGGTCGAGACCGACCGGAGCGCCGTTCGAGCTCATCAGCATGACGTCGCCCGGCTTCTTGCCGGCGGCCTCGAGCGAGGCGACGGCTGCGACCGACAGGTGCGCGGCATGGCTGAAGATCAGGTCGATGTCGGGGTTGGCGAGCATCTGGTCGGCAACGATCGTGCCGGCGTTGCTGGCTTCCCATTGCATGGCCGGCAGCGAGATGATCTTGACGTCAGGAAACGCCTTCAACTTCTCCTCGAAACCCTTCTGGATGTCGAGCGTGTAGGGATCGCCGGGATCGCCGAGCACCTGCAGGATCTTGCCCTTCACAGAACCGTTCTTGGCGGTCAGAAGCTTTTGCGCCTGCTCGGCGGCGACGTAGCCGATCTCGACCGTGCCCGCCACCGAGGTGAAATCGGACGGGGTCGAGGTGATCTGGCGGTCGAACTCGACCACCGGGATGCCGGCCGCACGCGCCGCTTCGATGGACGGCTTCAGCGCGTTGAAATCGACGGCGGCCAGGATGATCGCCGCCGGCTTCAGCGCAATGACGTCGTTCATCTGCGATTGCTGCGCGTCGGTCTTGTTGTCGGCGTTGAGTGTTTTCACCTCATAGCCGACCTGCTTGAGGAACAGCTCCAGCGCGCTCACCGAGCCGGTCTGGAATTCATCGAGCAGGGTCGGGACCATATAATAGACGGTGCCCTTGGTCTGGGACATTGCCGGCGTGAGCGAGGCAAGAGCCAGTGCCAGGATACCGAAGACAAGAACCAGTATTCGCTTCATGTCGTTCGCTCCTCTTTTATACCGGACCCCTCTTTTGTCCCTCAACCTGCCGGTCCGGCACCGGCAAGCGTCTCACCGGTGATCATGTTGATCACCGCATCGGGACTTGTTTTGTTGCGTGCGACATCGCCGGCCACGACGCCTTGCCGGATCACCACGATCCGGTCGGCGACCTGGAAGGCCTGTTGCATGATATGGGTGATGATGACGACGCCGATGCCCTGGTTGGCCACCTGGCGGATCATCTCGAGACCGCGCCTGGTTTGTTCGACGCCGAGGGCGGCGAACGGCTCGTCGAGCAGCACGAGCTTGCCGCCCCAATGCACGAAGCGGTTGAGCTCGATGGCCTGGCGCTGGCCGCCCGAGAGATGCTCGACATTGGTGCGCAGCGACGGGATGCGGGTGCCCGCACTTGCCAGCGCCTTGCCGACCACGGCCTCCATGGCGCGCTCGTCGAGGATGGGGACACCGAGAACCTTGCGGGTGATTTCGCGGCCCATGAAGAAATTGGCGACGACGTCGACATTGGTGCAGAGCGACAGGTCCTGGTAGACGGTCTCGATGCCGGCAGCCTTGGCCTCGGCCGGCGTTTTCGCCAGGAATTCCTTGCCCTCGAACAGCATGCGGCCGGAGCTCGGCTCGAGGCCGCCGGCGATGATCTTGACCAGTGTCGACTTGCCGGCGCCGTTGTCGCCGAGCAGCGCCACGACTTCGCCCTTGCCGATCGAGAAGCTGATGCCCCTCAGCGCATGAATGGCGCCGTAATTCTTGGTGACGTTTTCGAGTACCAGCAGCGGTTCGGTCATGCCGCCACTCCCTTGCTGTGCATGAGGTCGGACCGGCGCTCGCGCTCGGCAATGAACATCTGGCCGAAGCGCGGCGACAGCACGCCCGAAACGGCTAATGCGGCAGCGCCGCGCAGCACCGAATGCTTACCGCCGGTCGCCACCGTCACGCGCGGTGTCTTGCGGTCGCGCCGCGCCGAGACCGAATTGGGAAGCTGTCCCGCCGCGCCGACCAGCTTTTCGAGCAGGTCGGTGGGCGCAAGCCCGCCGAGGATGACGGTTTCCGGGTCGAACACATTCTCGATGGTGACGATGGCGTTGCGGAAGATCGGCGCGATCTCGGCCACCCAGGCGGCGTCGCTGATGTTGCGGCGGCGACGTGCTTCGAGCGAGAGATACCGTTCGAGGCAGCCGCTGTTACCGCATGGGCAAGGCTCGCCACCGGGAACGGCAGGGATGTGTCCGATTTCGCCGGCATTGCCCCAGGCGCCGCGCATCACCGCGCCGTCATGCACGATGACGCCGCCGAGGCCGACGCCGAAATAGAGGTAGTAGTATTCGGAATAACCGGAGCCAAGACCGTAAAGCCGTTCGCCCATGGCCGCCGCCGCCATGTCGGTTTCGAAGAAGGCCGGCAGCCCGGTCGGCGCCGCCAGCCGTTCCGGCAGCGCGACATCCTTCCAGCCGGCCATGGTCGTCGGGCCGACGAAGCTCATCGACTCCACGCCGAACGGTCCAGGCAGCGCCATGCCGATGCCGAGCACGCGCCCGCCGGGCCGCAGCGCAGTCAACTCGGGCACCATCGCGCCGATCAGCTCGAAGGCATGGTCGGGCGTCGCATGCGGCGCCTCGCGATGCATGCTCTCGATGACATCGCCGCTGAGATTGATGAGCGCCGCGTCGATCCCCAGCGGGGTGAGGTGGACGCCGACGGCGTAGCCGCCCTCGGGGTTGATCCTGAGCGTCGCCGGCGGCAACCCGCGTCCGCGCGGCTCTTCGCGCAGCGACAGCACATAGCCATGCTCTTCGAGTTCGCGAACGATGGTCGATACGGTCTGGACGGTGAGGCCGACCCGGCTGGCAATGTCGCCGCGAGCTATGGGACCGTGAAGGCGGATGGACTCCAGGACGATGCGCCGGTTGTAAGGCCGCCCGAACTCCTGATTGGTCCCCCGCAGTGCCATGTCCCGCGCCCCTTAGGAAGGCCAAGACTTGCACAGGCAATTTATTCAGTCAAATGGAATTCAAAAATAATTCGCGACGGTTCCCGGGCGCGGTGCAGGACCTGTCCCATTCGTCGCGCTGGCTGATTGCAGCCGGGCTGAAACCACCGCAATGGTGAATGACGTCAGGCGGGCGTGGGGCTCGCCGGCCAACAATCCAGCAGGAAAACCGATGATCGAATTGCCTTTTGCGCGCGATGAGTACCAGCGGCGGCTCCAGAAGATCCGCGCCGAGATGGCGGCGCGTGGGCTCGAACTGCTGGTCGTCAACGATGTCGCCAACCAGCATTACATCACCGGCTATGACGGCTGGTCGTTCTACACGCCGCAGGTCGTGCTGGTCCCGATCGAACACGAGGCCGAGCCGGTCTGGATCGGCCGCGCCATGGATGCGGCAGGCGGCTTGCTGACGGCCTGGATGAAGCCGGAGAATGTTGTTGGTTTTCCCGAGGACCATGTCCAGCGCGCCGATCGCCATCCGATGGACTGGATAGCGGCCTGGATCGTCGCCAAGGGCTGGGGCGCGAGACATATCGGCGTCGAGCTCGAAGCCTATTATTTCTCGCCGAAGGCGCATGCCCGGCTGGTCGCCGGCCTGCCCAATGCGAAATGGCACGACGCCGATCTCCTGGTGAACTGGATCCGCGCCGTGAAATCCGCGCCGGAAATCGCCTACCTGCGCAAGGCGTCGACCTTGGCTGAAGCAGCTGTTGCGCGGGCCTTCGAAGTCATTGCGCCAGGTGTGCGCGAGTGCGATGCGATTGCCGCGATCCAGGCGACGCAGATCGCCGGCAGCGCGGACTTCGCCGGCGACATCACGGCACTGCCGCCGACCATCCTCGGCGGCGAGAATGCATCGGCTCCGCACATCATGTGGAGCGACCGGAGGTTCGGCAAGGACGAGACGATCGCGCTCGAACTCGCCGGCGTTTGCCGCCGATATGCCGCAGGCCTCGCCCGAACGATGCAGCTCGGCAAGACGCCGGCCCGTGTCGCCGACACCGCAAAGGCGGTGATCGAAGGCATGGATGCGGTGCTCGACGCGGTCAGGCCGGGGACCACAGCCGAAGCGGTCGAGGCCGCATGGCGCAAGGTTATCCAGCGCTACGGGCTGAAGAAGGAATCGCGCATCGGCTACTCCATTGGCGTCGCCTATCCCCCGGATTGGGGCGAGCACACGATCAGCCTGCGGCCCGGCGACAAGACCGCGCTGCAACCCGGCAATGTCGTGCACTCCATTCTTGGCATGTGGATGGATGGCTGGGGCATCGAGATCAGCGAGACCATTCTGGTGACCGAGACCGGCCATGAGACGCTAACCAAATTCCCGCGATACATCCATGTCAAATCCTGACCGGCCCGCAGCACCAGGCGGTGCCGCGACCCCGCCATCGATGCCGGAATTCTCGATCGGATGGTCGAGATCCGCCGTCATCTGCACCGCCATCCGAATTATCGAACCGCGAGATTGGCACGCGAGCTTATCTCAGGCCGATGCTGGCCGGGCAGGGGATATCAGATCCGCGACGTCGCCCGCTACGGCCTGGCCGTCGATATTGTCGGCTCCGGGAGGCCGTCAATCGCAATGAGGCGATAAGGGTCATGCATGCCCGTGGCCATGACGCCCATGCCTCGATGGGCTTCGCAGTGGCCGTGCATCTGTCTCAGCCCAGGGACAGTTTTGTCGGCACGGGTCCGCGCTTGGTGCGACCTTGGATCCGGAACCAGCGGGCAGGGCGCGGAGAAGTTGGGCAGCAACCAGCCGCCTGGCTTGACCCTACAGATACTGCTCGACCTTCTTGCCGACGGTCAGGAAGCGCAGCGGGTCGATGGCCTCGCCATTGTGGCGGACCTCGTAGTGCAGGTGCGGGCCGGTCGAGCGGCCGCTGCTGCCGGTCTTGCCGATGATGTCGCCGGCCGCGAGTTTTTGGCCGACGGCAACGTCGATCTCGCTCAGATGGCCGTAGCGCGTGGCAAAGCCGTTGCCGTGATCGACCTCGACCATGCGGCCATAGCCGCCGTTCCAGCCGGCCTTGGTGACGATTCCGGCCGCGGTGACCTTGGCCGCCATGCCGACCGGCGTGCGGAAATCCATGCCCGAGTGCAGGGCAGCGGTGCCGAGGATGGGGTCGGTGCGCACGCCGAACGGGCTGGTGACGGAGTGGCCCGGCGCCGGGTTGGCGAGCGGCAGCCGCCGCGCCTCTTTCTTCAACTGGTCGAGCGTATCCAGCGCCTCGTCCAGTTCCTTGACCTTGCTGTCGAACATCATCGAGCTGTCAAGCGGGATCAGCGGTCCGCCGACATCGCTTTCGTTCTTGCCGAAATCACTGTCGACCGGCAGACCGGCGGCTTCCAGCGCCTGGGTGATGGCATCGGCGTTCTTGTAGGCGTTGTCGGCCAAGGTTTCGATGCGGGTGAGCTGCTGGCTCTCGATGTTCTTCAGCGATTCGTTGATTGTGACGAACAGTTTGTCGGCACGGTCGGCAGCCGTTTCGCTGGGCAGCGGATCGGAACGTGTCGACCACAGCGAGAATGGCCTGGTGTCGCCCGAACCAAGGCTGGCGACCGAATAGGCGAGTGGCTCGCCGCCGGTCAATTCGGCATGCTCGTCGGGTTTTGCCGCCACATCCGCGGCGGCCGGCGTGCCGACCTCGTTTTCGGCCCGCTCGAGAATCGGGCCGAGGCGGCCATGGCGCTGGCTGAGCTGGCTCTGCCGCTCGATCAATTCGCTGACCTTGGTTTCCATCAGTTTTTGGTCGAGAAGCTGGCGGCTGGTGATGCGGTCGACCTGCGCGCGCAATGCGGAAATGCGATCTTCATAGGCCTGCTGCATGCGCGCCTGCCGGGCCGTGGTGGCGCCGATCAGATCGTCGCGCAGTACGAGATAGGAGGTCGCCAAGAGATAGCCGATGGCGATCGCCGCCAGTGCCGAGCCCAGAAAGGCGACGAGCCACGGCCGGATGGTGAAATGGCGTATTTCATTGCCCCGCGCAATGATGATCGTATGCGGCTCCTTGCGCCTGCCGAAGACCGCTGACTGACCGGTTAGGTTCACGGGACCAAGCTTTCGTTACGACACCAACGAAGCCCGATTACACATTATTAGGGTTAACAAAGTTTTGCCGTCGAGCGGGCGCGCCAGTGACCAGCGGTGTCAGCCAACCGCATATGTGTCTTATTCCCCTAATGCAGGGCGCGGCGTTGGCCAGATCGGTGGGGCCTCAGAGCGCGCGGACCGCCTCCAGCACTGCTTCGGCATGGCCTTTCACCCGGACCTTGCGCCAGATCCCGGCGATCCGCCCGTCCTTGCCGATCAGGAACGTCGCCCGCTCGACGCCCATATAGTTGCGGCCATACATCGTCTTCTCGACCCACAGATTGTAGGCCTCGATCACTTTTCGCTCCTCGTCGGCAACCAGGTCGACGGTGAGATCGTATTTCGTTTTGAACTTGTCGTGCTTCTTCACGCTGTCCGGCGACAGGCCGATCACCACGGCGCCGGCCTTTTCGAACTCCGGCTTCAGCTGCGAAAAGCTGATCGCCTCATTGGTACAACTTGTGGTGTCGTCCCGCGGATAGAAATAAAGTACAACAGGCTTCCCCCGCATCGAGGCAAGGCTGAGTGAGCCGCCGCCGTCGCGCGGAAGATCGAATTGCGGCGCAACGTCGCCAACGTCGAGATCAGCCATATCGATGCCCTTGTTTGAGGTTACGCGGCCCTGAATCAAAGAGATAGAGCATGATGCCTGGACAAACGGAAACCGTTTGTCCGAGAAAACCGCCTCACACTTTTCGGCATCATGCTCTAGCCTGCATCGTTATAGTGTCGGGCGGGGATCCGTCCACGATCGAATTCGCACAACGGAAAATTGCGTGGATCAGGAAGAACCGCAACACGAGAAAATCCGGTTCAGGCGTGACGAGATCACCGACCTGGGGGCTTTCCCGTCCGCTTGCCGCGTGCCGCCACTCGGCAAGGCGCGGATCGGCCGCGGCTTTCGTATTCTTGTTCGCGCATTTGCCGGCATTGGAGCCCTTGTGCTGCTGGCAGCGGCGGCTGTCTACGTCATCGGCGCCACCGGCATCGGCAGCGAACGGCTGCGGTTGGAAGCCGAAACGGCGATCGAGAAACTGGCCGGTTTCGACGTCAAAGTCGCCGTCGGTCCTGCCAGCCTGACACTTGACGGATCGAGCTTCATTGCGCTGCAGGTCAAGGATGTCAGCGTCGAGACCGCCGACGGCAAGCCGATGGCCGATGCCGGGCGCGTCCGCTTCGGCATCCGGTTTATCCCGCTGCTTTCGGGCGAGGTTCGGCTGACCAGCGCCAAGATTTCCGACGCCCATATCGTCACCGCGGCAATGCCGTCGGGTGGTGACTGGACAGCGCGCCTGCGCAATCAAGAAGGTCTCATCGATCCGGAAAAACTGGCCGCCGCCGTCTTCAGTGACATCAATCGTGCACTCGATGCCGTGCGCGAGGATTCGATGCGCCGCATCGATCTCAAAAATGTCGCATTCGAGCTGCCCGAGGCCGGATCGGTCAAGCTGGTCATGATCGCCAACGCGACGGTGCTGCAGTCGGGCCCCGGCAGCGTGGAGTTCTCGTCCGAGGCGGATGTCGATGGCCGCGCGCTCACCGTCACGGCCACCGCCACCCGCGATGCGAGCTCGATGCGCGTCACCGCCTTGAACGCCGCCATCGACATGGCGGATGTCGCGGAGACAACGCCGGCGGCCGGCGGGCGAACCGGCGCGATTGCTTTGAAGCTCACCGGATCCGAAGGCTCGGGCGAGACCGATTCGCGGCTGACGGGCTCGCTGTCGCTAACCGGCTCGGTGCTCGACCTCGGCACACGCGGGCTGTTGCCGGCCGATGTCGATGTCGACGCCGCCCTCGTCTCCGGCTCCAACAAGATCGATGTCGGCAGGCTGGTTCTAAAGACCGGGCGCTCGGCGTTCAATTTCGCCGGCTCGATCGGGCCAAAGCCGTCGACCGGCGCGGCCGGCGAGGAGCCTTCCTATCGTTACGACCTGACCAGCGACGGCTCGACGCTGGCGCCTTCGGAATCGCCCGAGCCGGCGCTGAATTTCTTCGCCCGCATCGCCGGCGTCTATCAGGTCAAGAGCCGCAAGCTTGTCGCCGACCAGATCGGCATCAGGTCGGGGTCGGGGAGCGAAGTGCTGGGAACCGCTGCGGTTTCCTTCATCGACAACGGACCGCCGGGTATCTCGGTGTCGCTCAACGTCCACGACATGGCGGTCTCGCACGTCAAGCAATTGTGGCCCTGGTTCTCCGCCAAGAATGCGCGGCTGTGGGTGCTGCAGAACCTGTTTGGCGGTCGCGTCGTCGATGCCAGCCTGCAGTTCCAGGTCGTGCCGGGGCGTCTCGGCAACGGCGTGCCGCTTTCGGCCGACGAGGTGTTCGGCCGCTTCCAGGTCGAGGGCTCGCGCTTCGACACCGCCGGCCGCATCCCGCCGATACGCGATGCCGTCGGCGTCGTTTCCTTCCACGGCAACGATGTCGACGTCGCGCTGTCCTCCGGCAGCGTCTATATGCCGAGCGGCCGCACCGTGGCGGCAAGCAATGGCACACTGTCGGTAAAGGCGGCAAACCACCCGCCGGTGATTGGCGCGCTCGACATCGACGTCGCCGGCGAGGCGCCGGCCATCGCCGAACTTGCCTCCTACGAACCGATCAACGCCATGCGCCATGTCGGCATCTTGCCGGACGACCTGTCGGGCACGGTGACCGGCCACGTCAAGGCCGACATTCCGTTGCAATCCGGCGTCGACACGTCGAAGCTCGATTGGCTGGTATCGCTCGACTACAAGGACCTGTCGCTCGCCAAGCCGTTCGAAGGCCAGATGGTGACCGATGCCGACGGCTCGATCGAAGTCGGGCCCGACAAGGCGGTGATCTCTGCCAAGGCGCGGCTGAACGGCATTCCAGCCGAGCTCGATCTGGTCGAGCCGCTCAGGGATGACGGGCCGCCGCGCAGCCGCAAGGTGGCGCTTGTGCTCGACGAAAAGACGCGCGCCATGGCCATGCCTGGCCTGTCGCCGCTGATTTCCGGCACCATCAAGGTGGCAATCGACAAGAGCGGCGAAGGCGGCAGCCAGAACGTCGACGTCGACCTGACGAGCGCCAGGCTGGACATTCCCTGGGCAGGCTGGAGCAAGGGGCCGGGCATTGCCGCCAATGCCACTTTTACCATGACCAAGTCCGGCGATACCACGACGCTGTCCGACTTCGACCTCGACGGAAAGAGCTTTTCGGTCGAAGGCAATGTCGTCCTGGTCAAGGGCGCGCTGTCGTCGGCCCGCTTCAGCAAAGTCGCCTTGAACCGGGGCGACGATGTCGCCGTGACGGTGAAGCGGTCGGGCAAGGGCTTCGCAGTCGATGTCAGCGGCAACGCGCTCGATGCCCGCTCGCTGATCAAGCAGTTCACCTCCGATGTCGATACCGCCACCAAAACCACCGGCACGGACGCGGTTTCGGTCAGCGCCGACGTCAATTCGCTAACCGGGTTCCATGACGAGGTCCTGTCCAATTTGAAGCTCGACTACAGTGCCGCCGGCTCCAGGGTGAACAGGCTCAAGGTCAGCGCCGCGGCAAGTTCCGGCGCCGCCATCACCATCAGCAATACGGCAGGCAATGGTGCTCGCGCGCTCACCATGAAGTCGGCCGACGCAGGCGCCATATTGCGCTTCCTCAACATCTACGAGCATATGGAAGGCGGATCGATCACGCTGGCGCTCAGCGGCGCAGCCGACGGCCCGATGCGTGGACAGGTCGATTCGAGCAACTTCTTCATCGTCAATGAACCGAAGCTCGCCTCGATCGTCTCGACCACGCCAACCGGCGACAGCCGCAGCCTGAACGAAGCGGTCAAGGGCAAGATCGACACTTCGCGGGTAAAGTTCGAGCGCGGCTTTACCGAGATCGACAAGGGGTCGGGCTATTTGAAATTGGCGAATGGCGTGCTGCGCGGCCCGCGCATCGGCACCACCTTCCAAGGCACGCTCTACGACCAGAACAACAATATGGACATGACCGGAACCTTCATGCCGGCCTATGGCCTCAACCGCATCTTTGGCGAACTGCCGCTGGTCGGCGCGCTGCTCGGCAATGGCCGCGACCGCGGGCTGATCGGCGTCACCTACCGGCTTAAGGGCAACGCCAACAAGCCGGTGCTGGACATCAACCCGCTATCGGTAATCGCGCCGGGCATTTTCCGCTCGATCTTCGAATATCGCTGAGGATCCCAGAAGACGGGTCAGACCGGCCGCACCAGAACGTGTTTTTTCTTGCCCACTGAAAGCTTTGCGACGTTTTCCGGACTCAAATCAAGAGGCGTCACCATCCGCCGGTCGTCCGCCACCGGCTGGTCGTTGAGGCGCACGGCGCCACCCTGTATGTGACGCCTTGCCTCGCCGTTTGACCCGGCAAGGCCCGCGCTGACCAGCAGCGACAGGATGCCGATGCCGGCTTCCAGCGCGGCGTCGTCCACTTCCACGGTCGGCAGCGTTTCGGCCGTCACGCCTTCCTCGAATGTCTTGCGCGCAGTTTCCTCGGCCGCGAGCGCCGCCTCGCGGCCGTGCACGATGGCCGTGGTTTCGGTGGCCAGCACCTTCTTGGCCTCGTTGATCTCCGAGCCGCCAAGGGCGGCCAGCCGCGCGATCTCCGACAGCGGCAGCCGGGTGAAGATCTTCAGGAAGCGCTCGACGTCGGCATCCTCGGTGTTTCGCCAGTACTGCCAGAAATCATAGGGCGAGAAGAGGTCGCCGTTCAGCCACACCGCGCCCTTGGCCGATTTGCCCATCTTGGCGCCCGACGATGTCGTCAGCAGCGGCGTGGTCAGCGCATAAAGCTGCGGCGTGCCCATGCGGTGGCCGAGATCGACGCCGTTGATGATGTTGCCCCACTGGTCCGAACCGCCCATCTGCAGCCGGCAGTCGTGGCGGCGGCTGAGCTCGACGAAATCATAGCCTTGCAGGATCATGTAGTTGAATTCGAGGAAGGACAGCGACTGTTCGCGCTCGAGCCGCAGCCTGACGCTGTCGAAGGTCAGCATCCGGTTGACCGAAAAGTGGCGGCCGACATCGCGCAGGAACTCGACATAGTTGAGCTTCATCAGCCAGTCGGCATTGTTGACCATGATGGCGTCATTGCCAGTGTCGCCGAAGCGCAGGATGCGGCCAAAAATTCGCTTGATGCCTTCGATGTTGGTGGCGATCGCCTCGGGCGTCAAAAGGCTGCGCTGGTCGTCGCGGAAGGACGGGTCGCCGATCATCGAGGTGCCGCCGCCCATCAGCGCGATCGGCCGGTGTCCGGTCTCCTGCATCCAGTAGAGCATGGTCGCCGATATCAGATTGCCGATGTGCAGGCTGGTCGCCGTGGCGTCGTAGCCGACATAGGCGGTCACGGTTTCCTTCGCGAAAAGTTGATCCAGCCCGGTCTCATCCGAAATCTGGTGGATGAAGCCGCGCTCGCTCATGACGCGCAGGAAATCGGACTTGAAGGCGGACATTGTTTCTTCCTGAAAGCGCCGGGTCCGAACGGCCCGGCATGGCCTGAACGCGGGCGTTTAGCATCCAAGCGCGTCAAGCAAAAGTGGTTTCCGATTTTGCGCCGGCATGGACAGCCTATTCTGCACTGCCGCGCATGCTTGCTTCATCCTGTCGGCTGGCGTAATGAGGCGCCGCGCCAACGGGTTCGATCCGCTGGAACGGCACCGCACGGCATCCACCGAATGCCATATCTTGTGACAGAGCCCGACGCGATATGCCGGACGCATTGATATCCATCGTCATTCCCTGCCGCAACGAGGCGGCGAACCTGCCGCTGCTGATCGACGAGATCGAGGCGGCGATGACCGGGCGCGAATTCGAAATCATCGTCGTCAATGACGGTTCGACTGACGACACCGCTTCGGTGCTTGCCGCTGAAGCCGCCAAACGTCCGTTTCCGCTTCGGCAGCTGCGGCACGAAAAATCCGCCGGCCAGTCGCTTTCGGTGCGCTCGGGCGCTTGGGCGGCGCGCGGCTCGATCGTCGCCACCATCGACGGCGACGGCCAGAACGACCCGCAATATATCCCCGTTCTGGTCGATGCGCTGCGTCGGGCAGGGCCCGATTTCGGCGCCGCGCAGGGGCAGCGATTGAAGCGCCGCGACAGCAAGATCAAGCAATTGGCATCGCGTTTCGCCAACTGGCTGCGCGGCGCGATCCTGCATGACGACACCCGCGACACTGGCTGCGGCCTGAAGGCGATCCACACCGATATCCTACGCAAACTGCCCTTCTTCGACGGCACGCATCGTTTCGTTCCGGCCCTGGTCATCCAGGAAGGCTACCGCGTCGTCCATTGCGACGTCGTCGACCGCTCGCGCCGCCACGGCAAGTCGAATTACGGCATCTTCGATCGCGGCCTGCAGGGCGCGCTCGATCTCGCCGGCGTCTGGTGGCTTCGGCGCCGGCGCCGCAGAATGCCAAAGGTAGAGGAAATCACGCATGGCTAACGTGTTTCAGGAATTGGCGACCTGGCTGCACCAGGTTTTCGTCAAGCAGTTCGACGCCTGGGTTCTGCTCGGCTTCGTTGCCCAGTTCTTCTTCACCATGCGCTTCCTGGTGCAGTGGATCGCTTCGGAAAAGGCCAAGCGCAGCGTCGTGCCGATCGCTTTCTGGTTCTTCTCGCTGTTCGGCGGCGGGCTGCTGCTCGTCTACGCCATCCAGCGTGAGGATCCGGTGTTCATCGCCGGCCAGGCCATGGGCATGGTGATCTATGTCAGAAATTTATGGCTCATCGCCAATGAGCGCAAGGCGGCGATGACCAAGGTCGACTGAGCCACCAGTCCCGCCAAATCCAGTCTGTCCGGTGTTGACCAGTCTGTCCGGTGTCGAAATGAGCAGGAACTACATCTTTCTCTTCCTGTTCAGCCTGATGATGACGGCGTCGGGACTGGCCTCTTTGCCGCCGCTCGACCGCGACGAGCCGCGCTTCGTCCAGGCGACCAAGCAGATGACGGAGACCGGCGACTATGTCGACATCCGCTTCCAGGACGCGTCGCGCTACCAAAAGCCGATCGGCATCTACTGGCTGCAATCGGCGGCGGTGACGCTGAGCGGCGAGGGGGCACAGGCGCCGATCTGGATTTACCGGCTGATCTCGGCGCTGGGCATCGCCATCGCCGTCGTCGCAATCGCCTGGACCGGGGCCAATCTGTTCGGCGCCAATGCCGGTCTTGCCGCCGGCCTGGTCATGGCGGCGATTTTCGCCACCGCCTTCGAAGGCCGTGACGCCAAGACCGACGCGATGCTGCTTGCCTGCTGCGTTCTGGCGCAAGGCGCGCTGGCGCAGATTTATCTGGCATCGCGCCGCAACGAGCCTGTCGCCGGCCATCTGCCGTGGATTTTCTGGGCTGCGCAGGGCGCGGCTATCCTCATCAAGGGGCCGATTGCACCGCTGCTGTCGGCGCTGACGGTGCTCACGCTGGTTGCTTTCGAGCGCGACTGGCGCTGGCTGGCGAGGCTGAAAGCCGGGCGTGGGCTGATTCTGGTGCTGTTGATCGTGCTGCCTTGGCTCGCCCTCATCACCTGGAAGAGCAACGGCGCCTTCCTGCAGCAGGCCGTCGGCAAGGATATGCTCGGCAAGGTCGCGCAAGGCGAGGAGTCGCACGGCGTTCCGCCGGGCTTCTACGTGCTGACCTATTGCCTGTTCATGTGGCCGTTCGGCCTTGTGGCGCTCGGCGCCGGACTGCAGGCGCTCAACCGATTGCGCGACGATCCGCGCCTGCGTTTCTGCCTCGCCTGGTACGTTCCGTTCTGGCTCGTCTTCGAATTGATCCCGACGAAACTGCCGCATTATGTGCTGCCGGCCTATCCCGGCATGGCCCTGCTCATCGGCTGGCTTTTGACGCTGACGCCGCAAGAGGCAAATGCGCCGCTCAGGCGCTGGCAGACATGGCTGTGGTGGGCGACCGCATTCGGCACCGTTCTGGTGACAGTCGGTCTCGCCGTGCTTTGCGTCGGTGCGCCGATCTATCTCATGAAGACATTTTTATGGTGGAGCGTTCCGGCCGCCGCGGCAGCATTGGGCGCCGGCTACCTCGCTGTTTCGCGCCAGACGCTGGTGCCGCTGGTCCGCATCGGCGGGGCTGCGGTTTGCGCCGGTATAACCTACGCCCTGCTGTTCGGTGTCATCGTGCCGTCACTGAAACCGATTTGGATGAGCCGGGAAATCGAGGCTGCGGTTCGCGCCGATCGTCCCTGTGAGATGAGCGTGCTCGCCTCCGCGCAATATCACGAACCGAGCCTGGTATTTCTGGTGGGCACAAAGACGGTACTGACCGATGTCGACGGGGTTGCGCAACATCTGCTTGGCGATCCGGCCTGCGCGCTGGGCCTGGCGCCGGTCGGCGATGAAAAACGGCTGGATGACCTGCTGGCAGGGCAAGGCAAGAAGGCCAGCCGCGTCGCCGAGATCGACGGCATCAACTATTCGTCAGGTGATAAATTGTCGCTCGGCCTGTACCGTGTGGCGAACTGATAGCTCTTCAATGATCGCGCCGAGCTCCGCATGTTGATGAAGTCGCCATCGCCGGCGCGTGCCGCTTTGCCTGCCATGCTCCGGCAGTCTGTCGCTAATTTCCGCGATACTTTCGGGATTGTACGGCATCGCCTGGCGACGCGCCCGGCGCGCTACCCGAAAATCCTGTGGTCGGTCTGGGTTGTGGCCTGGCTTTTGCTGACGATCGCGGTGTCGCTCCGTTTCGACCATCTTGCAGGGACCATGGCGAGGGAGTGGGCTTCAGGCTCGACCAATGTCTTCCGCATCGCCGAGTTTTTTACCTTCTTCGGCCTAGGCGGCTGGTATCTTGTCCCGTCGGTATTGGTGCTGATTGCCGCGAATCTGACGGATTGGCGCAGCCTTTCCCGGCGCGCGCGGATGACCTTCTACAACTGGACCTGCTTTGCTTTCATGGTGCTGGGTTCGATCGCACTCTCGGCCATGGTCGTCAACGTGCTGAAATATGGCGTGGGCAGAGCCAGGCCGATGAATTTCGACAAGCTCGGCGATCTGTCGCTGCATCCTTTTTCCTTGGAGGCGCGCTTTGCCAGCTTCCCGTCCGGCCATGCCACGACCATGGGCGTCATTTTCGGCATTGCACTGCTGTTGTTGCCCCAGCGCAGATGGGTGCTGCTGGCAGCAACCTTGTCGGTCGCATCGACCCGGATCTTTATCGGCGCGCACTACCCGAGCGACACTGTCGCCGGATTCGGCCTTGGCTGTGCTGTTGCCATCGTCTGCGCGATGGTGCTTGGCCGGCTGGGATGTATCTTCCGCTACACGGCGTCGGGGTTGCCGGTGGCAAAAACTACGTTCCGCCTATTCCGTCGGGCTCGCAAACCAAACCAAAACGATGCGCCGAGACAAGACGAATTTCCGCATTGGAGCAGCGCCGGCAAGCAACTGAATTGCTGACGCCTTTGGAACCATCTAAGACCACCCCAGCTAGCTGTCGATGCCACCCCAGCTCCGCACCAGCCGAGCCATGTCAGGCGCGCCGGCGGCGTCCTTCTCCAGCCCTTCGGCGACACCGACGCGGTCGGCGACAGGCCGGTTCTGGCTGACTTTCCACTTGCCGCTGATTTCGGCGATCTCGATCTCAAGCCCGACAATGCCCTTGATTTGCGACTGGATGAAGGTCGGCGGCGCATCGGTCACCGCCCAGGGTGCCTCGCGGGCGCCTTCCTGCGACAGCGTCAGCTCGGTGATCTGCTGTGCGATCCAGGCGGAATCCTCGATCACTCTGACGGTTCCTCGCACCTGGACAATGGCGTAGTTCCAGGTCGGCACGACCTTGCCGGTCTCGCGCTTGGTCTCGTACCAGGACGGCGTCACATAGGCGTCGGCGCCCTGGAAGACGACCAGCACCGGCGATGTCGGATTGTCGGCCAGCTGACGCCATTGCGGGTTGGCCCTGGCCAGATGGGCGCGCAGCCGGCCATTCGGCCCAACCTCTGCATCAAGCAGGAAAGGAATGGCATTGGCGACCGGGCCATCGGTGCCGTTGGAGATCAGCAACCCCAGCGGATGCGTCCGGATCAGCCCGTGCAGGACGTCCGGCCGCGTTTCCTGGAAATGGGGAGGCTGGTACATGATCGGTCATGCCTTCTTGCGCTGGCTGAACCGGCATTGTGCACCGTTCAGCCGAGCCGCGCCACATGTCAGGCTGGCTTCACCGTTTGGATCAGCCGAAATGGCATTGTCGCGCCCATGATGGGCACGACTGTGACGGCATCGGACCGGGAGTTTTTGTTTTGACGCAATTCCGGACGGAAAACCCGTTTGCACTTTTCCTGGAATTGCTCTTAGCGCAGCCGCTTCGGCCGCGGATCGGACAATTCGCCGGCCAGCCGTCGGTCGAGATAGTCGGCGCATTCCTCGAGCAGCAGATCGGCGTCGTTGGCGAAGAAGTGGTTGGCGCCGGGCAAGGTCTTCTGCGTGATGGTGATGCCCTTTTGCGTGTGCAGCTTGTCGACCAGGCCCTGCACATCCTTGGGCGGCGCCACCTTGTCGGCATCGCCATGGATGATCAGACCCGATGACGGGCAGGGCGCCAGGAACGAGAAATCATAGGTGTTGGGCTGCGGCGCGATCGAGATGAAGCCCTCGATCTCGGGCCGGCGCATCAGAAGCTGCATGCCGATCCAGGAGCCGAAGGAATAACCGGCCACCCAGCAGCTCTTGGAATCCGGATGCAGCGACTGCACCCAGTCGAGCGCTGCGGCGGCATCCGACAATTCGCCGGTGCCGTGGTCGAATTCGCCCTGGCTGCGGCCGATGCCGCGGAAGTTGAAGCGAAGCGTGGTGAAATCGCGCTTCTGGAACATGTAGAAGAGGTCATAGACGATCTTGTTGTTCATCGTGCCGCCGAATTGCGGATGCGGATGCAACACGATGGCAATCGGCGCGCTCTTCTCCTTGGAAGGCTGGTAGCGGCCCTCCAGGCGGCCGGCCGGACCGGTGAAAATGACCTCAGGCATGAAATACTCCAAATGGCATACGAATGCGCGGCGCCCGGAACAATTCTTACTCCAGCCCCAGCCCTTCCGGGCCTTGACGCAGGGCAAGCGTCTTCTTAGAAGCTAGTTTAGAATTGTTCAAAACTGGATAGCCAGCCGTGACGGCCCGGCCATCCTCGCCGCAAGCCGCGTAAATAGGACGTCTTGCCTTGCAATTTCAAGGAAATAACGCGCTATCCTTGCGGAAAGGGTCTTGACGGGATCGATTGGGTGAAAATGGCCGCAGCACGCGCCTATCTCGACTACAATGCCAGCGCGCCGCTCATTGCCGAGGCGCGCGAGGCGATGATTGCCGCGCTCGATCTCGTCGCCAATCCGTCGTCGGTGCATGCCGAGGGGCGCGCGGCGCGGCGCTTGATCGACACTGCCCGGCGCGATGTGGCAGCGCTTGTCGGCGCCAAGGCCGAGCATGTCGTCTTCACCTCCGGCGCGACGGAAGCCGCATCGACGCTGCTGACACCGGATTGGCGGATGGGCCGTGGCACGGCGCGCATGAGCCGGCTCTATGTCTGCGAGGCCGACCACCCTTGCCTGTTGAACGGCGGCCGCTTCCCGGCAACACAGGCTTCGCAGATCGGCGTCGACGCCGATGGCATCGCTGACCTCGCTCAGCTGACAGCCGCTCTGGCCGCGCATGACAAGGCCGAAGGCCTGCCGTTGGTCGCGATCCATGCGGCCAACAACGAGACCGGCGTCATCCAGCCGATCGAGGCAATCGCTGCAATCGTCAAGGCGGCGGGCGGCATTCTGGTGGTCGACGCGGTGCAGGCTGCGGGCCGCGTTCCCATCGATATGTCAGCGGCTTACGCCGACTATTTGATTCTGTCTTCGCACAAGATCGGCGGCCCCAAGGGTGTCGGCGCCGTCGTTGCGGCAGCCGATCTGATGATGCCGAAGCCGCTGATCAATGGCGGCGGCCAGGAAAAGGGCCATCGCGGCGGCACCGAAAACCTGGCGGCCATCGCCGGCTTTGGCGCCGCGGCGCGGCAGGCTTTGGCTGGACTGAAAGACGTCGAAGCGATCGCGCAACGCCGCGGCGAGGTCGAGAAAACACTCAAAACGCTGGTGCCGGACGCAGAAATCTTCGGAACCGGCGCGCCAAGGCTTGCCAATACGACATTCTTCGCTATTCCCGGCATCAAGGCCGAGACGGCGCAGATCGCTTTCGATCTGGCTGGCGTTGCGCTGTCGGCGGGATCGGCCTGTTCGTCGGGCAAGGTCGGGCCGAGCCATGTGCTGATGGCCATGGGTCATGGTGACAGCCTCGGGGCTTTGCGCGTGTCCATCGGTCGCGCAACGAGCGCCGGGGACATCGAACTGTTTCGTACGGCGCTGGCCGAAATCGCCCAGCGCCGGGCGGGCAGGGAACAAGCCGCCTGAAGGCTACAAAGAATTCAGGCCTCGCGGCCTGGTAGAGCCGTGCGTTTGCAACTGGCCGGGTGAATTCCCGGCCGAGACGCACTATATGAAACTTACGCCGCCTTCGGCGCCTCATGGGCAGCCCTCGGCGATGCCATAGTTTGAAAACTGTCGGGCCTTGACCCCGGCGTGGATGGAGAACGCTTATGCCTGCTGTGCAGGACACGATCGATCGGGTCCGAAAGATCGACGTCGACCAGTACAAATACGGATTCCAGACAGAGATCGCGATGGACAAGGCCCCCAAGGGCCTGAGCGAAGACATTATTCGCTTTATCTCGGCCAAGAAGGATGAACCGTCCTGGATGCTGGAATGGCGTCTGGAAGCCTATCGGCGCTGGCTGACGCTGGAAGAGCCGACCTGGGCGCGCGTCCATTATCCGAAGATCGACTTTCAGGACCTCTATTACTACGCGGCGCCCAAGAGCACGCCCGGCCCGACCTCGCTGAGCGACGTCGATCCCGAGTTGTTGAAGGTCTACGAGAAGCTCGGCATTCCGCTGCGGGAACAAGAAATCCTCGCTGGCGTGCAGAAGACCGACGTCTCCGATCTCGAGGAGCCCAGCGACAATGTCTACAAATCGGGCCGTGTCGCGGTCGACGCGGTGTTCGATTCCGTTTCCGTCGTCACCACGTTCAAGAAGGAGCTGGCGCAGGCCGGCGTCATCTTCTGCTCGATCTCGGAAGCCATCCGCGAGCATCCGGAGCTGGTGCAGAAATATCTCGGCTCGGTCGTGCCGACCTCCGACAATTTCTACGCCACGCTGAATTCGGCTGTCTTCACCGACGGCTCGTTCGTCTTCGTGCCCAAGGGCGTGCGCTGCCCGATGGAGCTGTCGACCTATTTCCGCATGAACGAGAAGAACACCGGCCAGTTCGAGCGCACGCTGATCATCGCCGAGGAGGGGGCTTACGTCTCCTATCTCGAAGGCTGCACGGCGCCGCAGCGCGACGAGAACCAGCTGCATGCCGCCGTCGTCGAACTGGTGGCGCTCGACGATGCCGAGATCAAATATTCGACGGTGCAGAACTGGTACCCCGGCGATGCCGAGGGCAAGGGCGGCATCTACAATTTCGTCACCAAGCGCGGCGACTGCCGCGGCGACCGTTCGAAGATCTCGTGGACGCAGGTCGAGACCGGTTCAGCGATCACCTGGAAATATCCCAGCTGCATCCTGCGCGGCGACGATTCCTCCGGCGAGTTCTATTCGATCGCCGTGTCGAACGGCTACCAGCAGGTCGACAGCGGCACCAAGATGATCCATCTCGGCAAGAACACGTCGAGCCGCATCATCTCCAAGGGCATCGCCGCCGGCTTCTCGCAGAACACCTATCGCGGCCAGGTTTCGGCGCACCGCAAGGCGACCAACGCCCGCAACTTCACCAATTGCGATAGTCTCCTGATCGGCGACCAGTGCGGCGCCCACACCGTGCCCTACATGGAAGCCAAGAATTCGACGGCGCAGTTCGAGCACGAAGCGACGACGTCGAAGATTTCCGAGGACCAGAAATTCTACGTCATGCAGCGCGGCATTCCCGAGGAAGAGGCGATCGCGCTGATCGTCAACGGCTTCGTCAAGGATGTTATCCAGCAGCTGCCGATGGAGTTCGCGGTCGAAGCGCAGAAGCTTATCGGCATCAGCCTTGAGGGCTCGGTCGGCTGACCGGACAATATATCCAGGAAAGAAAAAATGCTTGAGATCAAGAACCTGCATGCCCGCATCGTCGATGACGGCACCGAGATCATCCGCGGCCTGAACCTGACGGTGAAAAACGGCGAGGTCGCTGCCATCATGGGTCCGAACGGCTCGGGCAAATCGACGCTGTCCTACATCCTCGCCGGCCGTGAGGACTATGAGGTCACCGAAGGCGACATCCTCTATAACGGCCAGTCGATCCTCGAAATGGATCCGGCCGAGCGCGCCACCGCGGGCATCTTCCTCGCCTTCCAGTATCCGATGGAGATACCTGGCGTCGCGACCATGGAATTCCTGAAAGTGGCGATGAACGAGCAGCGCAAGGCGCGCGGCGAGGAGCCGCTGAAGATCCCGGAATTTTTGAAGCGGGTGAAAGAGGCGGCAGCCTCGCTCTCGATGGAGATGGCGATGCTCAAGCGGCCGCTCAATGTCGGCTTTTCCGGCGGCGAGAAGAAGCGGGCCGAGATCCTGCAGATGAAGCTGCTGGAGCCAAAGCTCTGCGTGCTCGACGAGACCGATTCCGGCCTCGACATCGATGCGCTGAAGATCGTCTCGGACGGCGTCAACGCGCTGCGTTCGGCCGACCGTGCCATCATCGTCATCACCCACTACCAGCGCCTGCTCGAGCACATCGTGCCCGATAGCGTGCACGTCCTATACAAGGGCCAGGTGATCAAGTCCGGCGACAAGTCGCTGGCGCTCGATCTCGAAGCCAATGGCTATGCCGGCGTGATCGGCGAAGCCGCGTGAGACGCCAGAAGGCCATTTTATGCTGAAAGGCGGGGCAAAACTGATGAATATGCATACACAACCCCAGCGCACGCAGGCCGAAACGGCGCTGATCGACGCCTTTGGCGAGCGTCTGTCGTTGCTGCCGGGTGACGGCGCGGTGATGCTGAAGCGCGACGACGCCATTGAGGCAATCAAGCACGGGCTGCCGACGCGGCGCATCGAATCCTGGCATTACACTGACCTGCGCCGGCTGTTGACTGCGGTGCCGGCGTTCGATCCGACGGCCGCCGCCAAGGGGCTGGCGCCCATCGTCGAAGGCTCCGCCGTGCTGGCGGTTCTGAACGGCGTCTCCGGCGCGAAATTCCCCGCGATCGAAGGCGTGACCATCCAGCGCCTGTCGGAAAAGCTGACTGACGGCTCGATCGCACCGGGCCTCGATCCCTATGGCAGCGATGACGCCATCGGTGCGCTGAACACCGCCTTTGTCGCTGACGGCTATTTCGTCGACATTGCGGATGGCACAGCACTGGAAAAGCCGATCGAATTGCAGAATTTGCAGGCCGGTGGCCAGGTGCATGTGCGCTTTCCCGTGCGTGTCGGCGCCGGCGCCAAAGCTGCTCTCGTCGAGCGTCAGGCCGGCGAGGGCGCGGCACTGGGCAGCTCGGTCAGCCAGCTCGTTCTGGGCGAGGGTGCGGACGTTACCTGGCTGATCGTGCAGGAGCAGCCGGAAACGGCCACGCATCTTGCCCAGTTCAAGGCGCATCTCGGCAAGAATTCGAAGCTGACGCTGTTTTTCATGAATGCCGGCGGCAAGCTTGTGCGCCAGGAGATCGTGGTGAAGACCACGGGCGAAGGCTCCGACTTCAAACTGCGCGGCATCAACCTGCTCGCCGGCGACACCCACACCGACGTGACCATGGTGCTCGACCATGCCGTGCCGCATACGACGTCGACGGAAGTGATCCGCAATGTCGTGACCGGCAAGGCGCGCGGCGTCTTCCAGGGCCGCATCAACGTCCACCAATACGCGCAGAAGACCAACGCCAAGATGGCCTGCAACACGCTGCTTTTGTCGGATGATGGCGAGTTCTCGACCAAGCCGGAGCTGGAAATCTTCGCCGACGACGTCATCTGCGGCCACGGCGCGACCGTTACCGAGATCGACCACAACCATCTGTTCTACCTGATGGCTCGCGGCATCGACGAGAAGAGCGCCCGTGGCCTGCTGGTCAAGGCGTTCGTCGCCGAAGTGATCGAGGAACTGGACGACGAAACCATCGTCGAGGCCCTGGAAACAAGGCTGGACGACTGGTTCGTGGCGCATGGGTAGCGCCTCCCCTTCTCCCCTTGTGGGTCCGAAGGACGGGCGAGGCAAGTGACTCGCCCCGGGCGGTGGCCGAGCGAAGCTCGTCGGGTGAGGGGTGCGTGACGAAGTGAGGCGGTGCCTCAAGAGAGCTTGTAATGGACCAGAAGATCGAAACAACCCCATACGACGTCGAGGCGATCCGCCGCGACTTCCCGATCCTGTCGCGCGAAGTCTACGGCAAACCGCTGGTCTATCTCGACAATGGCGCCTCGGCGCAGAAGCCGCAGGTGGTGCTGGATACGATCCAGCACGCCTATTCCCAGGAATACGCCAACGTGCATCGCGGCCTGCATTTCCTGTCGAATGCCGCAACCGACGCTTATGAGAAGGCACGCGAGACGGTGCGCCGTTTCCTCAATGCGCCAAGCACCGACAACATCGTCTTCACCTCGAACACGACCGCGGCGATCAACACCGTGGCTTACGGCTATGGCATGCCCAATATCGGCGCGGGCGACGAGATCGTGCTGTCGATCATGGAGCACCACTCCAACATCGTGCCGTGGCATTTCATCCGGGAGCGGCAGGGCGCCAAGCTGGTCTGGGTGCCGGTCGACGATCTCGGCATCTTCCACATCGAGGAATTCGAAAAGCGGCTGACCGACAAGACAAAGCTCGTCGCCATCACGCATATGTCGAACGCGCTGGGCACGGTGACGCCGATCAAGGAAATCGTGCGCATCGCGCATTCGCGTGGCATTCCCGTACTTGTCGATGGCAGCCAGAGCGCCGTGCACATGCCGATCGACGTCCAGGACCTCGACTGCGATTTCTTCGTCTTCACCGGTCACAAGGTTTACGGGCCGTCCGGCATCGGCGTGCTTTACGGCAAGAAGGATATTCTCTCGGCCATGCGCCCTTTCATGGGCGGCGGCGAGATGATCGAGGAAGTGACGGAAGACGTCGTCACCTACAACGAGCCGCCGCACCGCTTCGAGGCCGGCACGCCGCCGATCGTGCAGGCGATTGGCCTGGGTGCAGCATTGGAATACATGGAAAAGGTTGGCCGCGAGCGCATTGCCGCCCATGAGGCCGATCTCAAGACCTATGCGCATGAACGGCTGCGCGCCATCAACTCGCTGCGCATCTTCGGCGACGCGCCGGACAAGGGCGCCATCATTTCTTTCGAATTGCAGGGCATTCATGCCCATGACGTGTCGATGGTGATAGACAGGCAGGGTGTTGCCGTCCGCGCGGGCACCCATTGCGCCCAGCCGCTGTTGAAACGCTTTGGCGTAACCTCCACATGCAGGGCATCGTTCGGCATGTATAATAACAGGGCCGAAGTCGACGCTTTGGCCGATGCGCTGGAAAAAGCGCGCAAGTTCTTCGGGTGACAGGTTCTTTGGATGACGACCATGGATGATGCGAGCCACACCACCGCGCCGGAAGCAGCCATCAATCCGCTGGTTTCCGCCTCGGCCATTCCCGCCGACGAGCTGGCGCGGCTGACCGACGACATCGTCTCGGCGCTGAAGACGGTCTATGACCCGGAAATACCGGCCGACATCTATGAGCTCGGCCTCATCTACAAGATCGACATCGAGGACAACCGCGCGGTCAAGATCGACATGACGCTGACCGCGCCCGGCTGTCCGGTGGCCGGCGAAATGCCCGGCTGGGTGGAAAACGCCGTCGGCGCCGTCGAAGGCGTCTCCGGCGTCGAGGTCAACATGACCTTCGACCCGCCCTGGTCGCCCGACCGCATGTCGGAAGAGGCGCAGGTGGCGGTGGGCTGGTACTAGGTTGACTGAGGTTGGTGCACTTGCACCAGTGGTAAAACTTCACCATTTTAGGTGAGGAATCATTCGGCAGGCCTTGAACCTGCATGGAATGGAAGAGGAAAAAGAATGGGACGCTTTGCCGTCATCACGATGACCGAAAAGGCCGCCGACCGGGTGCGCGAGATCGTCGCCACGCGCGACAATGCGCATGGCATTCGCCTCGGCATCAAGAAGGGCGGCTGCGCCGGCATGGAATACACGGTCGACCTGGTGACCGAGCCCAACACCAAGGACGACCATATCGAGCGCGACGGCGCGCATGTCTATGTCGCGCCCGAGGCTGCGCTTTTCCTGTTCGGCACCGAGATGGATTTCGAGCAGACGACGCTGCGCACCGGCTTCACCTTCCACAACCCGAACCAGAGTTCGGCCTGCGGCTGCGGCGAATCCGTCGAACTGAAGCCCGCCGACCTGAAGGCGCTGGCTGAGGCGCGCGCTTCGGCCTGATCTTCCTTCTCCCCGTTCACGGGGAGGTGAGGAATGGTCCACGCAGCGGGCGAAAAGCCAATTGCTTGGCTTTTCGAATGACGAACGGCCCGAAGGGCCGGATGAGGGGCAGCGCTGACCATCGGAAGTCGCGCTCCGCGCCTCCCTGCTTACTTCACCCACATCTTCGTCCGCTTGTGCCAGTCGGCGATCGATTCCTCGGGATAGACGTCGAAGACCTTGTCCTTCTTGCCGATCACCGGCTCGACCCAACTCGCCTTGTATTTCAACATCAGATGCACCTTCTCCGGCGGCTTCGGCAACTCGCTGTCGATTGCCGAGGCGAAGGGGTGGACCAGGTCCGGCCATGTCGGATCGTAGAGCCAGAGCGCCGAACCGCACTTCTTGCAGAAATTGCGCTCGCCCGTCGAAATCTCACACTTTGGATGTTCGTCGTCCGCGATCTCGGCCTGGTAGACGCCGAGATTGCGCTTGCCCTTGATTTTCAGCGTCTTGTAATCGGCGCCGAGATTGATGGCGAAGCCGCCGCCGCCCTGCTGCTTGCGGCAGATCGAGCAGTAGCACAGCATGAACGGCACCGGCGTGTTGCTCTCCACCTCGAAATGGACGGCATCGCAGCGGCAGGATCCCTTGAGCAGCAGCGGCATGACAAAACTCCGACGGATGGCTCTCAACTTGCCAGCATGGTTTTTGGTTGCAGCCATGGCAAGCCCGGTGACATGATTGCGGCATGGACAATGAACGCATCGAAGAGCTGTTCGAAGGCCTCGGCCCGGTCAGTATCCGAAAACTGTTCGGCGGCAAGGGTATCTATTTCGACGGCTTCATCGTCGCCATCGTGCTGCGCGGCGAATTGCTGCTCAAGGCTGACGAGCAAAGCGCGCCCCGATTTCGAAGCCGCCGGCTGCAAGCAATGGACCTATACCGGCACCCGCCACGGCAAGCTGGTCGCGATGCCGTACTGGAGCATTCCCGACGACGCGTTTGATGATCCTGACGAGATGAGGGTGTGGGCGCGCCGGGCGTATGAGGCGGGGCGGCGGGCGGGGAAGTGAACCGGGACCGTCGCGTTTCTTCCCACCCCCCTCTGTCCTGCCGGACATCTCCCCCGCAAGGGGGGAGATCAGTTGTCACATTGGCCTTCGCCAATCACCATCGTTGAAAATGGGAGCCTGCGGCTAAGCTGTTAATCTCCCTCCTTGCGGGGGAGATGGCCGGCAGGCCAGAGGGGGGGTGCTGTCCCGCCGACGTAGGCGATCCTACAGCGCCTTGGCAATCCTCGCCGCCAGCCGCGCATTGTTCTCGACCAGCGCGATGTTGGTCTTCAAGCTCCGGCCGCCGGTCAGTTCGAGGATTTTGCCCAACAGGAACGGCGTCACCGCCTTTCCGGTCACATTCTGCACTTCCGCCGCCTTCTGCGCGGCCTCGATATAGCCGGCCATCTCGTCGGCCGGGATTTCATCGTCCTGCGGCACCGGGTTGGCGATCAGCGTGCCGCCGACCAGGCCAAGTGCCGCCCTGGTCTTGTAGAAATGCGCGATCTCTTCCGGTCTGTGCAGGGTCAGCGGCGCGCGGAACGGCGAATGCCGCGACCAGAAGGCCGGCATCGTCTCGCAGCCATGGCCAATCACCGGCACGCCGCGCGTCTCCAGCACTTCCAGGGTCTTTTCGATGTCGAGGATCGCCTTGGCGCCGGCCGAGACGACGATGACCGGGGTGCGCGCCAACTCGTCGAGATCGGCCGAGATGTCGAAGCTTTTTTCCGCGCCCTTGTGGACGCCGCCAATGCCGCCGGTGGCGAACACCTTTATCCCGACCATGTCGGCCGCGATCATGGTGGCGGCGACCGTGGTGCCGCCGGTGCGGCCTTGCGCCACCGCAAAGCCGAGATCGGCGCGCGACAGCTTCATGGCGTCGCCGGTCATCGCCAGCGACTCGCGCTCGCCGTCGGAAAGCCCGATCTTGATGCGGCCGGCGACCACGGCGATCGTCGCCGGCACCGCGCCATTGTCCAGGATTATCTTTTCGACATTGGCGGCCATGGCGCCATTGTCGGGGTAAGGCATGCCATGGGTGATGATGGTGCTTTCCAGCGCCACGACGGGGCGGCCAGCGGCGAGCGCCTCGGCCACGGGCGCGTGGAGGTCGATGAAGGGGCGGGCGCTTTGCGGTGTCATGATGGTCTCCGATCCGGAGATCCGCGCGTCCGCTTGGACGTCGCGCTCCGGCAATGGCAATTGGCCGCCCTCATGCCATTTCCTGCGCGTCGGGCACAAGAGCCAGTGCCTCGGTGAAGGTCGCAATCGTGAAGGCCGGAACCGCGTCGGCGCTTTCAATGGCCAGCGTGGCGGCGGCAACGCCCTCGCGCAATGCCTGGCGCAGGGGCAGGCCGCGCAGCAGGGCAGCGATGGTGGCGCCGGCCAGCGCGTCGCCGGCGCCGGTGACGTCGGCGACTTTTCTCGGCGCCGGCGGCAGGATAGAGAAGGCGCCGGCTTCGTCGAATCCCAGCACCGGGCCGTCGCCCGCCGTCACCACGCCACTGGTGAGGCCGCTGCAGCGCAGTCCGTCGACGGTCTCGCGCTCGGTGGCATTGGCATCGACGCCGGCCAGCACCATGGCCTCGCGCCGGTTCATGAAGACCTGCGCGAGTTCCTTCAGCACCGGTATCAGCCGCACCACCTTGGCCGGCGAAATGGCGATGGCGAACACCGGCTTGCCGGCGGCGAGCCCCACCAGCCGCTCCAGCGCCGTTGATGGCAGATTGGCGTCGCAGAGCACCGCATCGGCCTCGGCGACCACCTCGCGCACCTTGGAGCGGCGGATCTGCTTGGGGAACGCCAAATCGTAGAGCGCCATATCGGCAAAGCCGGTGATCAGCTCGCCGTCGCGATCGATCAGCGCCGTGTAGCTCGGCGTGGTGCGGTCGAGGAACACCGCCGACAGATCGGCAATGCCGGCCTCAGTGATGGCGCGCGCAACCGTCTCGGCCGAGGCATCGCCGCCGCGCACCGACAAAAGCGAGGCCGAGACGCCGCGCCGCACGAGGCTGCGCAGCGCGTTGAAGACGCCGCCGCCGACATCCTCGCGCATCGTGCCGGGGTTGGACGCCGCCGGCACGTAAGCACCGGACACCTGACCGCGCCGGTCGATATGGGCGCCGCCCACCGCCAGTATTTTTGCTGATTTCACCATGTAGGCGATATGACCTTTGTTATTCGAACCAGACAAGCGCTAGGCTGTGCGACGGAGCTTCGCAAGCAAGCCAGCGATTCGGGCGGAGCCAAACCGCCGGAGCGCCTGGCCCAATGGTGGATACATCCGGAAACGAAACCATGAGACAAAAAAAGAACAAATCCGGATAAAGATTGCTTTTCAGATATTTGACCCCTCTTGCCAAACGAGAACAAAAAAGGTACAAATAGGGCAGGGATTACGGATTGTCCGGCCTTCATTGACGACCAAGGGGTGATGTATCATGGCTCAGAATACTTTGCGGCTTGTAGAGGACAAAGCGGTGGACAAATCAAAGGCTCTGGACGCGGCGCTGTCGCAAATCGAGCGCGCCTTCGGCAAGGGCTCGATCATGCGGCTGGGCGCCAACGAGCAGGTCGTCGAGATTGAAACCGTGCCGACCGGATCGCTTGGCCTCGACATCGCGCTTGGCGTCGGTGGCCTGCCGCGCGGCCGCATTGTCGAGATCTACGGGCCGGAAAGCTCGGGCAAGACGACACTGGCGCTGCACACAGTTGCCGAAGCCCAGAAGAAGGGCGGTATCTGCGCCTTCGTCGATGCCGAGCATGCGCTCGACCCGGTCTATGCCCGCAAGCTCGGCGTCGATCTGGAAAACCTCTTGATCTCGCAGCCGGACACCGGCGAGCAGGCACTGGAAATCTGCGACACGCTGGTGCGTTCCGGCGCCATCGACGTTCTGGTGGTCGATTCGGTGGCCGCCCTGACGCCGCGCGCTGAAATCGAGGGCGAGATGGGCGATTCGCTGCCCGGTCTCCAGGCTCGTCTGATGAGCCAGGCGCTGCGCAAGCTGACCGCCTCGATCTCGCGCTCCAACACCATGGTCATCTTCATCAACCAGATCCGCATGAAGATCGGCGTCATGTTCGGTTCGCCGGAAACCACGACCGGCGGCAACGCGCTGAAATTCTACGCTTCGGTGCGCCTCGACATCCGCCGCATCGGCTCGGTCAAGGACCGCGACGAGGTCGTCGGCAACCAGACCCGGGTCAAGGTGGTCAAGAACAAGCTGGCGCCGCCCTTCAAGGTGGTCGAGTTCGACATCATGTATGGCGAGGGCGTCTCCAAGACCGGCGAACTGGTCGATCTCGGCGTCAAGGCCGGCGTGGTCGAGAAGTCCGGCGCCTGGTTCTCCTACAATTCGCAGCGTCTCGGCCAAGGTCGCGAAAACGCCAAACTGTTCCTGCGCGACAATCCCGACACGGCGCGTGAGATCGAACTTGCGCTGCGGCAGAATGCCGGGCTGATCGCCGAGAAATTTCTTGAAAATGGTGGCCCCGAGCGCGGCGAAAGCGACGACGGCTTCGAGGAAGAATCCGGCGCCATGTAGGGCACGGCCAGAGTTCGGCCATAAATCCAGTCTATTATCCGATGCTTAAGTAACCGAGTTCTTTAGTATTGCGTTTCAAACCGCCGGCCTTCGCGCCGGCGGTTTTCGTTTTTGGGCAGCGTGAAGCCGGCTTGGCAGTTGCCGGATTGGCCCAATTCCGTGTTTCTGGACAGGGTGGGGCGTGCCCGCTAAAAGGCCAAGTCAATCTTCTAAAAAGCAGAGACCAGTGTCCGCCGGCCGTGCCGGCGGTTTTCGCGAAAAGGCAGCACTCATGAGTGGCGTGAACGAGATCCGGTCGACATTCCTCGACTATTTCCGCAAGGAGGGCCACGAGGTCGTGGCCTCGAGCCCGCTGGTGCCGCGCAACGACCCGACGCTGATGTTCACCAATGCCGGCATGGTGCAGTTCAAGAACGTCTTCACCGGCCTGGAGAAGCGGTCCTATTCGCGCGCCACCACTGCGCAGAAAAGCGTGCGCGCCGGCGGCAAGCACAACGACCTCGACAATGTCGGCTACACCGCGCGCCATCTGACCTTCTTCGAAATGCTCGGCAATTTCTCCTTCGGCGACTATTTCAAGGAGCGCGCCATCGAACTGGCCTGGAACCTGATCACCAAGGAGTTCGGGCTGAACAAGGACAAGCTGCTGGTCACCGTCTATCACACCGATGACGAGGCGGCCGGCTTCTGGAAGAAGATCGCCGGTTTCTCCGATGACCGCATCATCCGCATCCCGACCTCCGACAATTTCTGGGCTATGGGCGACACCGGACCGTGCGGGCCGTGCTCGGAAATCTTCATCGACCGTGGCGAGCACATCTGGGGCGGCCCTCCCGGCAGCCCGGAGGAGGATGGCGACCGCTTCCTTGAATTCTGGAACCTGGTGTTCATGCAATATGAGCAGGTCACCAAGGATGAGCGCATCGACCTGCCGCGGCCGTCGATCGACACCGGCATGGGCCTGGAGCGCATGGCCTCCATCCTGCAAGGGGTGGAGAGCGTCTTCGAGACCGACCTGTTCCGTCATCTGATCGATGCGGCCTCGTCAGCGCTCGGGCAGGGCCCGGACAAGGAGACGGTCGCCTCCTTCCGCGTCATTGCCGATCATCTGCGCTCGTCCTCCTTCCTGGTTGCCGACGGCGTGCTGCCGTCGAACGAAGGCCGCGGCTATGTGCTGCGCCGCATCATGCGCCGCGCCATGCGCCATGCGCAGTTGCTCGGCGCCAAGGAGCCGTTGATGTGGAAGCTGGTGCCGGCGCTAGTGCGTGAGATGGGCCAGGCCTATCCCGAACTGCTGCGCGGCGAACAGCTGATTACCGAGACGCTGAAGCTCGAGGAGACCAGGTTCCGCAAGACGCTGGTGCGCGGCCTCGGCCTGCTCTCGGAGGCGACAGATACGCTGCACGCCGGCGATATGCTGGATGGCGAGACGGCGTTCAAGCTCTATGACACGTACGGCTTCCCGCTCGATCTGACGCAGGACGCACTGCGCCAGCGCAACATCTCGGTCGACCTTGCCGGCTTCACCCATGCGATGGAGCAGCAGAAGGCCGAAGCGCGCAAGCATTGGGCTGGCTCCGGCGACGCGGCCACCGAGACCATCTGGTTTTCTGTACGCGAGAAGGCCGGCGCCACCGAATTCCTCGGCTACGAGACCGAACAGGCGGAAGGCCTCATCCAGGCCCTGGTCAAGGACGGCAAGACAGTCGATAGCGCCGGCAAGGGCGACGCGGTCGCGGTGGTCGTCAACCAGACGCCGTTCTATGGCGAGTCGGGCGGCCAGATGGGCGACACCGGCATCATCTCCGGCGAAGGTTTCTCGATCGAGGTTTCCGACACGCAGAAAAAGGCCGACGGCCTGTTCGTGCATCTGGGCAAGGTGACGAACGGCACGGTCAAGCCAGGTGCAGCCGTCGAGCTGAAGGTTGACCATGCGCGCCGCACCCGGCTGCGTGCCAACCATTCGGCAACGCATCTGATCCATGAGGCGCTGCGCGAGGTGCTGGGCACCCATGTCGCGCAGAAAGGTTCGCTGGTCGCGCCCGAGCGCCTGCGCTTCGACATCTCGCACAACAAGCCGATCTCGGCCGAAGATCTCGAAGAGGTCGAGCGCATGGCCAACGAAATCGTCGTCCAGAACAGCCCGGTGACGACGCGCCTGATGTCGGTCGATGACGCCATTGCCGAGGGCGCCATGGCGCTGTTCGGCGAGAAATATGGTGACGAGGTGCGTGTCGTCTCGATGGGCACCGGCGTGCATGGCGCCAAGGCCAATAGACCCTATTCCGTCGAACTTTGTGGCGGCACCCATGTCCGGGCGACCGGCGATATCGGCCTGGTCCGTGTCGTCTCCGACAGCGCGGTCGCCGCCGGCGTGCGCCGCATCGAGGCGCTGACCGGCGAAGCCGCGCGCAAACATCTCGATGAGCAGGACAGGCGCCTGAAGGCAACTGCGGCCGTGCTGAAGATCTCGCCGGCCGACGTGCCGGCGCGTGTCGAGACGCTGCTCGAGGAGCGCAAGAAGCTCGAGAAGGAGCTGAGCGAAGCGCGCAAGAAACTCGCGCTGGGCGGTGGTGCCGCGGCCGATGCTCCGGCCACCACCGAAACCGTCGCCGGTATCGGCTTCCTCGGCAAAGCGGTTTCCGGCGTGTCGCCGAAGGATTTGAAGCCGCTGGCCGATGCCGGCAAGACATCGCTCGGCTCCGGCGTCGTCGTCTTCGTCGGTGCGGGCGAAGACAACAAGGCAAGCGTCGTGGTCGCCGTGACGGACGATCTCGTCGGCCGCTTCAGCGCTGTCGATCTGGTGCGCGTTGCCTCGGCCGCATTGGGCGGGCAGGGCGGCGGCGGACGGCCCGACATGGCGCAAGCCGGCGGTCCGGACGCCTCGAAGGCCAATGATGCGATCGCCGCGGTGAGGGCGGCGCTGGAGGCAGCCTGAAAGCCACCCTATGTCGTATCTGGTTCGTGTGCGGCTTTCCGGCCTTCGCCGCCGTGCTTGCCATTCTGTGGCTGATAGTGGCAAGCCGGCAATCAGCTCTTAGACGGTCCGTCTAGCTAGTCTAGTTCTTTTCGCCGCCTTCAGGGCGCGCGTCATTCTGCTGGAATCGCCCCAGGTGGACAGCCAGATCAGCACGTCCGTGGCGATCGAAATCAGCGACCGTAAAAAGTTCAGCGCCGGGCCGGGCGATTTCAGCTGCTCTTCGGCGTGATGGAGATGGGCGAGCTCTTCCTCGCGGATCGCCAGGATGATGCCTTGCAAGTCGTGGTCGCGATTGGCGAGGAAAAACAGCTGATCGTCCAGATGGCGATGCACCGCCGCTTCAACCGCCGCCGTGCAGGCCCAGATGCCTTGCGGACCGAGCAGGGCGGTGACAGAACCCAGCAGCCAGCCACCCCAGCTCCAGAATTGCATCACCCGGCACGGTCGCGCCTTCCGCGCCGGCATGGCGGCACGGAAGGCGGCGCAATGCGTGCGCTCGTGCCCGAGCATCTCCGACAAGGATGGCACGCAATCCGGCCAGAAGCGCCTGGCGACAAGAATCTGCGCCGAATAGATCCTGATCGCACCGAACTCACCGGCGTGGTTGACCCTGACAATTCTGGCGATGGTGAGCGCGTCCTGGCGAGATGGGTCAGCCATGGCCCGAACCCATATCAGCCCGCCGCCAGGCTCGGACGTTTTGCGATGCCGTCCCACCAGGCCTGGATGTCGGCGAACGCCGCAAGCAGCTTTTGCCCGTCGGCGACCTTGACGAAATAGGCGATGATGGATGCCGCATGCAGGTCGGCCAGCGTCAGCTGGTCGCCGAGCAGCCACGGCCCGGGAGGCTTGAGTGCGGTGAGCACCCGCAGCACCGTTTCCGCCTGGCGCAGCCCGTTGGCGACCAGTGCCTCGTCTGGCGCTTCCTTCTCAAGCCGCTCGACGGCGACGTCCCAGACCATCGATCTGTAGGCATAGGCGTCGAGCATGCCGATGATCTGGTTCATCGTTGCGCGGGTGCGGGCGTCTTTTGGCTGCAGTGCCGGGCCGTCGAACGCCTCGTCGACATAGCGGGCGATTGCGCTGGTTTCGAACAGGCGAAACCCGTCATGCTCGACGGCCGGAATGCGGCCGAAAGGGTGATGCTCGAAGTACCAGGCGGGAGTGCCCTCGGCGGCAAAGACATCGACCGGCACAAGGTCGTAGTCGATGCCTTTTTCCGCCAGCACGAGGCGGACGATGCGCACATAGACGCTGTAGTCCGCCCCGTAGACGACCGGCTTGGCCATGGCTGCCGGCTTACGCCATCGCCTTCTGCAAATTCTCGTCGATCTTGTCGAGGAAGCCGGTGGTCGACAGCCATGGTTGGTCGGGACCGATCAAGAGCGACAGGTCCTTGGTCATGAAGCCGCTCTCAACCGTCTGGATGCAGACCTTCTCCAGCGTGTCGGCAAATCGCTTCAACTCGGCATTATCGTCGAGCTTGGCGCGGTGGGCGAGGCCGCGCGTCCAGGCGAAGATCGAGGCGATCGAATTGGTCGAGGTTTCCTCGCCCTTCTGGTGCTGGCGATAGTGGCGCGTCACGGTGCCGTGCGCGGCCTCCGCTTCCACCGTCTTGCCGTCCGGCGTCATCAGCACGGAGGTCATCAGGCCAAGCGAGCCAAAACCTTGCGCCACCGTGTCGGACTGGACGTCGCCGTCATAATTCTTGCAGGCCCAGACGTAGCCGCCAGACCATTTCAGGGCGGAGGCCACCATGTCGTCGATCAGCCGGTGCTCGTACCACAGCTTCTTCGCCTTGAACTCGGCCTCGAATTCAGCCTCGTAGACCTCCTGGAAAATGTCCTTGAAGCGGCCATCATAGGCTTTGAGGATGGTGTTCTTGGTCGAGAGATAAACCGGATAATTGCGCAGCAGGCCGTAATTCAGCGAGGCGCGGGCGAATTCGCGGATGGAGTCGTCGAGATTGTACATCGCCATGGCAACACCGGCGCCGGGTGCGTCGTACACGTCGTGCTCGATCACCTTGCCGTCCTCGCCGACGAACTTGATGGTCAGCTTGCCCTTGCCGGGGAAGCGGAAGTCGGTGGCGCGATACTGGTCGCCGAAGGCATGACGGCCGACGATGATCGGCTTGGTCCATCCCGGCACGAGACGCGGCACGTTCTTCATGATGATCGGTTCGCGGAAAATGGTACCGCCGAGAATGTTACGGATGGTGCCGTTGGGCGACTTCCACATCTTCTTCAGCTTGAATTCCTCGACGCGCTGCTCGTCGGGCGTGATCGTCGCGCATTTCACACCGACGCCCCATTTCTTGATGGCATTGGCCGAATCGATGGTCACCTGGTCGTTGGTGGCGTCGCGGTGCTCGACGCCGAGGTCGTAATATTCGAGCTTCAGGTCGAGATAAGGGTGAATCAGCTTGTCCTTGATGAACTGCCAGATGATGCGGGTCATCTCGTCGCCGTCGAGCTCGACGACCGGGTTCGCCACCTTGATCTTCGCCATGAAAAGAATGCCTCGCTTTTGGGGAACTAAACGGCCTTGCCCGCATGGCTTCGGCCGGGGATGCGGAGCGTATATCAAAGCCTATTTGGCCGCGCAAACGCCGATCCGTGCAGAATGGGTCGTCTGTGCCGCGACCGGTGTTTTGCAAAAGCTTCATTTTGCCGAGCGGATGTGGCAGGGAACGCTGAAATGCCGCAAACAGCAGTTCATTGAGATCATGTCCGCCGTCGATCATCCTGAAATCGCATCCGCCGCCGGGCCGGCGATCATCCTGGTCGAGCCGCAGCTCGGCGAGAATATCGGCATGGTTGCGCGCGCCATGGCCAATTTCGGCCTTGCCGAACTGAGACTGGTCAACCCGCGTGACGGCTGGCCGAGCGAGAAGGCGCGCGCCGCCGCCAGCCGCGCCGACCATGTCATCGATGCCGTAACAGTGTTCGGCGACCTGGCGTCCGCCGTCGCCGACCTCAACTTCGTCTTCGCCACCACGGCGCGGGAGCGCGACGGCTTCAAACCCGTGCGTGGTCCGGTCGAAGCGGGCAGGGCGCTGAGGGCGCGTCAGATGGCCGGCCTGCGCACCGGCATCTTGTTCGGCCGCGAGCGTTTTGGGCTCTACAATGACGAGGTCGGGCTGGCCGACGAGATCGTCACCTTCCCGGTGGATCCCGGCTTTTCGTCGCTCAACATCGCCCAGGCCGTGCTGTTGATGTCCTATGAATGGATGAAGTCGGGCCTGGAAGACGAGACGGCGACCAATTTCTCCAGCCCTGAAATGAAGCCGGCAAGCAAGGAAGAGTTGCACGGGCTGTTTGCCTATCTCGAAGGCGCGCTCGAAGCGCGCGGCTATTTCCGCCCGGCGCCCAAGAAACCCAAGATGGTCGACAATCTGCGCGCCGTCTTGACGCGCGCCGGTTTCGCCGAGCCGGAACTGAAAGTGCTGCGTGGCATCATCTCGTCGCTCGACCGGTTTTCGCCGGCCATGCCGCGCGGTGACGGCTCGCCGGGAGACGATCCAAGGCGTTTGCCGGCCGCTGCGCGAAAACGCCAGGCAGACAAAGAAGATTAGAAATCGCTAAGCTTCGAACGGCTGAACTAACCGAATTTTATTTGCCTCTCGTCCATTGTTGTCAAAACGGTGGGGTGGCAAATGTTCACGTCCAAAATCGGCCGTATGCGCTTCTTCTTCTATTCGCTCGGCGTAGCCCTGCTCGAGGCCGTTCTTGCTGTGCTGTGCATCGTTGGCACGATCGGCTTTGAGGGGCTGGTCAACTCGGCGCCCGGTCCATCGCGGCAAGGCATGGCAGGCGCGGTTCTGGTCGTTTCCCTCCTGGCCGTGGTCATGCGTGCCAACATCGCCTGGCGACGCAGCCGCGACGCCAACGGCAAAGCCTGGATCCTGTGGTCCTACATCGTGTTCTGCGCCATCTACGCCTTTCTGCAGGCAGGCACGCTGCTGGTCATCGATTTCAAGAACCCGGAAAGCACGTCCAGCGGTTTGAACCTGCTGGCGCTGTCGATCTTTGGCCTTTGGTGCACGATCCTGGTGGCTAAGCCGGTGGCGGGCATCAATATCGACGAACTGACATCGGTTTTCGATTTCGATGGCGATACGCCCATGCCTGCGGGATCCGGTCGGATGGCCAGCAGCATGGCACAGTCTTCCATGCGCAACGCCACACCGGCCACGCGCTCGGTGCCGTCCGCCCAGCCTAAGGGCCGCCCGAGGCCCGCCGGCTTCGGCAAGCGCGGGCTCTAGCCCGAGGCAAGGTCGTCTTCGCCGGCTTTGCATAGAACTTGCTGACATTCGCCACTTCAAGACCATGATGGTTGCAGATAGAAGAACGGCATTGGCCAATGACCGCCAAGCCTTCTGATCCAGCCTCTTTCATGGTCCGATATCAATGAGCCACCGTCCGATCCTGATGTTCGATTCCGGCGTTGGCGGATTGACCGTGCTGCGCGAAGCGCGCGTGCTGATGCCCGACCGGCGCTTCGTCTACGTCGCCGATGACAAGGCCTTTCCCTACGGCGCGTGGGAAGAGCCGGCGCTGCAGGCCCATATAGTCGAGCTCTTCGCCAAGCTGCTCGACCGTTTTGATCCGGAAATTTCGGTCGTCGCCTGCAATACCGCTTCGACGCTGGTGATCGATGCCTTGCGGGAAAAATTCCCTGGCCATCCCTTTGTCGGCACGGTGCCGGCAATCAAGCCGGCTGCCGAGCGCACCCGGTCCGGGCTGGTCTCGGTGCTGGCGACGCCGGGCACGGTGAAGCGCCAGTACACGCGCGACCTGATCGGCAAATGGGCGCAGAAATGCCATGTCCGGCTGGTCGGCAGCAACAATCTCGCCGGACTGGCCGAGGCCTACATGCGCGAGGGCTTTGTCGACGAGGAGGCCGTGCGTGCCGAGATCGCACCGTGTTTTGTCCAGCATGACGATTTGCGCACGGACATCGTCGTGCTCGCCTGCACGCACTATCCGTTCCTGGCCAATCGCATGCGCAAGACCGCGCCCTGGCCGGTCGACTGGATCGACCCGGCCGAGGCGATTGCGCGGCGCGCTCTGTCGCTGCTTCCGGCTGTCGACGGGCCATTGCCGCAAAGCGAGCCCGACATCGCCGTCTTTACCTCGGGAAAGGCGGACTTCGCCATCAGCCGGCTGATGCAGGGTTTTGGATTGAGCGCACGCTAATGCATGTCGCCCAAAAGTGCGCAGCGGTTTTGGGACAAGGACATGCATAAAAACAAAAAAACTAAAGCGCGTCGCCGACGCGCTTTAGACAGGTTCGAAGACAATGACGCGCCGATCCGGATCGGCCGAAACAAGCCTTAGCGTCAGGCCATCGCCCTGCCTGAACCCTGAGGCCTTCACATTCGCAACGACAGGCATGTCCGAGAGCTGAACGCGCGCACGCTGATCACCGACGTCGGTGACGACGGCCTTGAATGTTTCACCCACGCGCCCCCTCAGCATCACCGCCTCGGCAAGGTCGATGGCCGCGTGGTTGATTTGCGAGGCGCGGGCGCCTGCGCGGCCCATCACCTTCGGCAGTCTGGAAAACGCCTCGTTAACGACTTGCGGCACCGGCTGGCCGTTGACGATGGCCAGCACGCAGCGCACGACATAGCGATCGGCCAGCCGCCTCAGGGGTGCGGTGGCGTGGGCATAGGTCGCGGCCATCGCCTCGTGCCAGGGGACAACGCCTTCCTCATAGGGCTGGTAGGACGCACCGGAGCCGGCGCGGCGGATTTCCAGCATCAGCGCTGCCTGTTGCATGTTGGCAGGATCGAGGGTTCGCTGATAGTCGGGCAGGCTGGTCGAAGGAGGCCAGGACAGGCCTAAGGCCCGTGCCGCGCTGCGCAGTCTTTGCACTTTGGAAGCATCGGGCGGCGCCATCACCCGGAACAAGCCGGTCCGGTGTGCCAGCATGGCGTCGGCAATCGCCATGTTGGCGGCCAGCGAAAGTGCTGCGTTGTCTTGCTCGGATTGCAGCAGCGGTCTGAACGCAAGCTGGAACGTGCCATCGGCAAGCTGTTCCACCTCCTGCTCGGGCGGGTCGACGCGCGAAGCGCCGCGACGGTCTTCGGCCGCCGCCATGCGCCGCGCGATTTCGGCGAAGCCGACTGGGACGTCGGCGGCCTGCACGCTGTCATAGGCGAGCTTGGCGCGGCTTTGAATGATTGCCCGCTCCGCGCCATCCAGCCTTACCGCTCCGTCGTCGACGATCCGGACCGTGAAGATGACAGCCGGACGCGGACCGCTGGGCAGCAAGCTCGCGGCGCCCTCGGCAAGCACCCGGGGATAGAGCCCGGCCTTGCCGTCCGGCAAATACAGGGTTTCGCCTCGCGCCCAGGCTTCGCGATCCACCGCGTCGCCGTCCGCGACGAACCAGGCTACGTCGGCAATCGCATAGTGCAACAGAAGGTCGCTACCGCTCGCTTCGATCGAAAACGCTTGGTCAAGATCGGTGGAAGCCGCGGGATCGAGCGTCACGAAGGGCATCGCCGTGCGGTCGGCATGCTGGTCGGGCACGCGCCTGGCCGCCGTCTGTGCCATGGCCATTACATCAGGGGGAAATGCCTCCGGCACATGGAACTCGGTGCGGATTTTCGCGAGGCCGGTAGCGAGTGCCTGCGAGGGATCGTTCAACGATTTCATGGCGCCGTCCTACACCGGCGTTGCGGGCACGGGAAGGTGGTTTTGCCGGCAGTTGGCCGACCATGGGCAGGCATGAGCGCGGAACGGAAGTTGACCGCCAGCGCTGGAACCGTCGCCGGAGCGCAACGTTTCTTCCTCTGTCAGCAAAGGAGGTGCCGATATGCCTGCAACCTCAAAAGCACAGCAAAAGGCCGCTGGAGCAGCCCTGTCGGCCAAGCGCGGCGAGACCAGGAAGAGCGAACTTCAAGGCGCGTCGAAGTCGATGTACAATTCGATGAGCGAAAAACAGCTCGAGGAATTCGCAGAGACCAAGCGCAAAGGCCTGCCGGAGAAGAAATCGGCAGACTGAAACCTTGAACCGAGTCGATAAACAAAGCCCGTGGCCGAAACCACGGGCTTCTTCGGTTCAGGCCAAGCCCGAAACCCCTGACGTCACCAGCAGCGCTTCACCTTGTAGCGGATGACCTTCTTGTGGCCATGCCGCCAGATGACCTTCTTCTTCACCACGACATGGCAGGTCTGACGATGCTTGTGGCCCTGCCAATGCTTGGCCATCGCTGGCTCGGGCACGGCGATCGACATCGTCCCGGCCAGGACGGCTGCACCGACCAACGAGAGGAAAAACTTCTTCATGCGACTTCGGGCTCCTTTGGCTCCAGTCCCTTCCTAAATGCCGTCGGCGCAACAACCTCCCGCCGCATCCGGCACGGCACTCAACGCCAAAGACGTGATATGGTTGCCGGGCCCAACGCCAGCGACGCGCTTGACTCTGCTCAAATCTCCGTTTAACGAGCGCACCAACACCGGGCCGCAATGCCCGGTTGTTTCTTTTGCATGGCAAGCGCGGGAAAGCAGGTTTATCGTTTCCTGGGTTTTGTCTAGACTGACGTGTCCCGTGGGTTTTCCGCCGCGTTGCGTGGGAAAACCCTGTCAGGCCTCGAAAACGGAGGCCAGAGGAGGGCGCGTTTCCTTCACCCGGACCATGAGGCTCCGGGTGGTTTGTTTTGAAAGGGAATGCGATGAGCAAGCGCGAATCCGCGAAGTACAAGATCGACCGCCGTCTCGGCGAAAACATCTGGGGCCGCCCGAAGTCCCCGGTCAACAAGCGTGAATACGGCCCCGGCCAGCACGGCCAGCGCCGCAAGGGCAAGCTTTCCGATTTCGGCCTGCAGCTGCGCGCCAAGCAGAAGCTGAAGGGTCACTATGGTGATGTCTCCGAAAAGCAGTTCCGCAAAGTCTATGAAGAGGCTGATCGCCGCAAGGGCGACACCTCCGAGAACCTGATCGGCCTGCTCGAGTCGCGTCTCGACGCGGTCGTCTACCGCTCCAAGTTCGTGCCCACCATTTTCGCGGCTCGCCAGTTCGTCAACCACGGCCACGTCAACGTCAACGGCAAGCGCGTCAACATCGGGTCGTACCGTTGCAAGCCGGGCGATGTCGTCGAAGTGCGGGAAAAGTCGAAGCAGCTGGTCATCGTGCTGGAAGCGGTCGGCCTCGCCGAGCGCGACGTGCCGGACTATATCGAAGTCGATCACAACAAGATGGTCGCGACCTTCTCGCGCATCCCCGGCCTGGCCGATGTTCCGTTCGCCGTGCAGATGGAGCCGAACCTGGTCGTCGAATTCTATTCGCGCTAAGCGATCGCTTTTCTGCGATACTGGAAAGGGCCGCCCGTCGAGGCGGCCTTTTCTTTGTCGGCCATGTCCGCTAATCCGGCACTCTCGGCTATGGAAAGCGACAAGCCATGAACATGCTGGCAGACATCGAAACAGTTGAACCGATTGCTGAAGGCGGCTTCCATCCGCTGTTTGCCGACGTGCCGTCTTCCGTCGAGTTCAACAAACTGCGCAAGCGGCTGTTGCGGTTGACCCGTCAGGCGGTCGAGGATTTCGCCATGGCGAGGCCCGGCGACCGCTGGCTGGTGGCCTTGTCCGGCGGCAAGGATTCCTACGGGCTGCTGGCCGTGCTGCTCGATCTCAAATGGCGCGGGCTGCTGCCGGTCGAGCTGCTGGCCTGCAATCTCGACCAGGGCCAGCCGAACTTTCCGAAGCACATTTTGCCCGACTACCTCGATGCGCATGGCATTGCCCATCGCATCGAGTATCAGGACACCTATTCGGTGGTCACCGACAAGCTGCCTCAGGGCAGCACCTATTGTTCGCTGTGCTCGCGGCTGCGGCGCGGCCATCTCTATCGCATCGCGCGCGAGGAGGGCTGTTCGGCGCTGGTGCTCGGCCACCACCGCGAGGACATTCTCGAAACCTTCTTCATGAATCTAATCCATGGCGGCCGCCTTGCCGCCATGCCGCCAAAGCTGCTCAACGACGACGGCGACGTCATGGTGCTGCGGCCGCTGAGCTACTGCGCCGAGGTCGATCTGGAAAAATTCGCCGCCGCGATGAAATTCCCGATCATTCCCTGCGATCTCTGCGGCAGCCAGGAAGGCCTGCAGCGCAACGCCATGAAGGCGATGCTGGACGATATGGAAAAGCGCATGCCGGGCCGCAAGGATACGATGCTGCGCGCGCTGTCCAACACCAGGCCGTCGCATCTGCTCGACAGAAAGCTGTTCGACTTTGCCGCCCTCAATGGCAGCCTCAGCACAGGACAAGACATTTCCGATGATATTTGACGACCAAGCGATCGACTGGCTGGCCGAGCTTCTCGCCGATGCAGCCAAGGCCGAAATCATGCCACGCTTTCGCCGGCTGGGCGAGGGCGACATCAGACAGAAGACCTCGGCTGCCGACCTGGTGACCGAGGCCGACATCAACGCCGAGCGGCTGATCACGGCCAGGCTGCGCGAGCGCTATCCCACGGCGATGATCGTCGGCGAGGAAGCCTGTTCCGACAATCCGGCGCTGCTTCAGGGGCTCGGTGATGCCGACCTCGCCTTCGTCGTCGACCCGGTCGACGGCACCTTCAACTTCGCCTCCGGCGTGCCGCTCTTCGGCGTCATGCTGAGCGTCGTCGTCAAGGGCGAAACCGTCGCCGGTATCATCCATGACCCCGTAGGCCGGGACTGGCTGATCGGCGCCAAGGGCGCCGGCAGCCATATCCGCCATGCGCATGGCGCGCTGGAGACGGTGCATGTCGCCGATGCCGTGCCGATCTCGCAGATGACCGGCTCCGTCTCCTGGCAATATCTGGCGGAACCGCAACGCTCGCTCTTGGCGCGCAACCAGACCAAGACCCTATCGCAGTTCGGCTATCGCTGCGCGGCACATGAATACCGTCTTCTGGCCAGCGGCCATGCCCATTTCGTCGTCTACAACAAACTGATGCCGTGGGACCATCTGGTCGGTGTGCTGATCCACGCCGAGGCCGGCGGCTACACCGCGCGGGTCGACGGCAGCGCCTATCTGCCCTCGCATATCGACGGCGGCATTCTTGTCGCCCCGGACAAGGAAAGCTGGCAGGAGTTGCGCAGGGAACTCTGGGCGCAATAATCGGTCCAACTGCTGGTAGAGGCTTTCGTCAAGTATATTGGCTCTGTTATAGTGTCCAATCTCTCGCGAAGTCGGAAGCTGCGAAATGAAACATCGGTCCGCAATTGTCGCAACGGCACTTGCACTTGCCCTGGTCGCCTGCGCCACTGAGGCACGATCGCAGGAGCGCGCGTGTCGTAGCCCCGATCCCATCGACACCATCGACGAAATGTTCGACGCGATCTTTGCCTGTTGGCAGCCGCCGCCTGGAAGTGCTGGCCTGACCCTGACGCTGAGTTTTTCAATTCGCAAAAACGGCACGCTGATGGGCAAGCCGCGCGCCACTTTCTCCCATATGGGAGATGATGCCTCGCTCAACCGGGTCTTTGTGTCATCCGTGCTCGAAGCGCTCGACAAGGCTCTGCCGATGCCGCTGTCGGACAGCATGGGTGGCGCCATCGCAGGGCGCCCGCTGTTCCCTCGTTTCACGGCAGTGATTGGCGGCGCATCCTGAAACGCGTCGCATAAAGGTGGATGCGGTTTTGAGACCAACAATCTCAAGGCGCGTCGCTCAATGCAGGTCGGTGACGTGCCCTGAAATGGGTGGGTTGTGCGGCTGGAACATCTTGCCGCGCTCGGCGATCAGGATCATCAGCAGGGCCGCGACCGAGACGCTGCAGAAGCCGGCGGCAAGCGGCGTCACCGTGCCGTTGAAGGCCTGGCCGATCAGCGTGCCGAGGATGCCGCCGAGAAAAGTCTGCATGAAGCCCAGGATGGACGACGCGGTGCCCGCCAGTTGGCCGAGCGGTTCCATCGCGAGCGCGTTGAAATTGGCGCCGAGCGCGCCGAACGGGAGCATCGCACTGGCGAAGAAGGTGATGAACAGCCAGAGTGGCATCTTCATTTGAAGCGAAACGGTGAGCCAGGCAAGGCTGATCACCAGGAACAACAGCAGTGCGCTCTGCGACAGGCGGCGCATGCCGATGCGGCCGACCAGGCGCGAGTTGAGGTAGTTCGAAAAAGCGAGAACGCCGGCGACACCCGCGAAGATGACAGGAAACAATTCGCCGACATGAAAAATGTCGACATAGATCTGCTGTGCGGAGGCGATGAAGCCGAACATGGCGGCGAAAATGAAGGTGCTGGCAAAGGCGTAGCAAAGCGCCATGCGGTTGGTGAGCACGATGCGGAAACCACCGACGACGGATGAGACTGTCAGCGGCCGGCGGTACTCCGGATGCAGCGTCTCCGGCAGCCGCAGCAGCGACCACGCCGACACGATCAGCGCTCCGACGGCCATGGTGACGAAGATCCAGTGCCATGTTGCGAACAGCATGATGAACTGGCCGATCCCAGGCGCGATCACCGGGATGGCCATGAACACCATGAAGATCAGAGACATCACCTCGGCCATGCGCCGACCGTCGAACGTGTCGCGCACGATCGAGACGGCGATGACGCGGGTCGCCGCCGCACCGATGCCTTGCACCAGCCGGCACAGCAGCAGGACGGCGAATGACGGGGCGATGGAGGCAGCTGCCGCCGCCACGACATAAATCGCCAGCCCGGCAACGAGCGGCGCGCGGCGCCCGAACCGGTCCGAGATCGGTCCGAAGAAAAGCTGTCCGCCACCGAAGCCCAATATATAGGCGGTGATCACATACTGGCGGTGGTTTTCATTCTCAACGCCAAGCGTGGCGCCGATTTGCTGCAGTGCCGGCAGCATGATGTCGATGGCCAGCGAGTTCAACGCCATCAGTGCCGCGCACAGCGCGATGAATTCCCAGCGCGGAATAGGCAATTTGCGTGCCTGTTGCGGCGCTTTTGCTGGCTGGTCCACGGCGGGTCCGATCTTCAAAACGAATATGCGCCGGCATGCCGGCGCATAAGTTGGTCCTCACTCCGATAGGGGGAGGTAACATTTTGCCGGGGCGGGGCTGCCCCGTCTCAACTCAGAATCAGGCTGTCGCTTTGACGCTGACGCCCTTGTCGACGAGCAACGTCTGCAGCTCGCCCGCCTGGAACATTTCGCGGATGATGTCGCAGCCGCCGACGAATTCGCCCTTGACGTAAAGCTGCGGGATCGTCGGCCAGTTCGAATATTCCTTGATGCCCTGGCGCAGTTCGGCCGAGGTCAGCACGTCGACGCCCTTGTAGTCGGCGCCGATGTAATCGAGGATCTGGACGACCTGGCCGGAAAAGCCGCACTGCGGAAAACCGGGCGTGCCCTTCATGAAAAGGACGACGTCGTTGCCCTTCACTTCGCTGTCGATGTAGTCGTTGATGCCGCTCATGAGATATCCTTTCACGCCTGTGGGAGTCAGGCTCGAAGCATAGCCATCAAATAAACCCATAGATGGGCCGAAACAAGATGTTTGCGCCGCCGTCGCGGAAATGGCGCAAAGGATCGCCTGTCTTGGGCCAAGCATCCCTGCCGATTGCAGCCTCCGGGACATGATGAAAAGACGATATGGCGCCGCCCTTCTGATCGCCATCCTGCTGGCCGCGATTGCCGTTGTCTGGTGGCCGAGACGCCCGGAGCCGCCGCCGCTGGTCATTGGCGGTGACCTGCCCGCGCCTTGCCGGAATGTCGCCTTCGAGGCGGTGACCTATGTCGTCTGCACGGTCGACCTGCGGACCTACAACCTCGCTGTCTTTCACGTCGGTGCCGACGGCAAGCCCTTCGGCTCGCTGGAGGCCTTCGGCAAGGCGGTTGCGGGCGAGGGGAGGCCGGTGCTGCTCGCCATGAATGGCGGCATGTATCACGAGGATTTGTCGCCGGTCGGCCTGCTGGTCGAGAACGGCAGCGAGAAGTCGCCGCTCAACCTTGCCGACGGCGAAGGCAATTTCTTCCTGAAACCGAACGGCGTCTTTCTGGTGGGCAATGACGGCAAGGCGGCTGTCATGGAAAGCAACGCCTATGCGGTTACTAAACGCGATGTTGCCTTCGCCACGCAGTCCGGCCCGATGCTGGTGATCGATGGCAAGATTCACCCACGCTTCGAGCCGAACGGAACCTCGCGCTACATCCGCAACGGCGTCGGCGTGCGCGATGAAAACACCGTTTTGCTGGCGATCTCGCGGTCTGAGGTCAGTTTCGGCAGCTTTGCGCGGCTGTTTCGCGACGCGCTACAATGCCGCAACGCGCTGTTCCTCGACGGCGCGGTCTCCGCGCTGTCGGATGGGAAAAGAATGATCGTCGGCGGAAAATACCCGGCGGGCCCGATCATCTCAGTGTCGGCGAAGCCGATCACGTCAGTGTCGGCGAAGCAGCCGCAGAAACAGTAGGCCAGCCTGGCTTCAGTCCGGCACGCTGGTCTGCAGGGCCAGCGCGTGCAGCACGCCGCCCATATTGCCCTTCAGCGCATCATAGACCATCTGGTGCTGCTGGACGCGGCTCTTTCCGCGGAAGCTTTCGGCCACCACTTCGGCTGCATAGTGATCGCCGTCACCGGCGAGGTCGCGGATCGTCACCTTGGCGTCCGGAATGCCGTCCTTGATCAGTTTTTCGATGTCGTGGGCATCCATTGCCATGGCAAAATCCTGTTCTGGGCGGCTAGGCACGAGTGACTCGGACGGCAGCCTAAAGCCTTTCTGGTCCGGGTTGAAGCCGTTCTGTCGGCGACGCAGTGTCTAAGGGCCATCCTGCCGCGGGTGAACCACACCATCTTCTGTAATGTCGTCGCGGGTCGAGAACCCCCGGCCAAGGCTGAACACCAGGACATAGAGCGGGATGTTGAGCGCCAGGTTGATAATCGGGAGATAGCTGGTCATCTGCCACAAGGGCGAAAAGAATGGTTGGCCATAGCCGTCGCAGATCAGCGATGACCCGTATTCCCACAGCGCGCCGGTAATGACCGCAATGGCAAAGAGCTTGATGCAGGTGGCGACATGCCTTGCGCGCGCCGGGTTCGGCAAAAGGCGGCTCCACAGCACCAGGCAGACGATGGGGATCGCATAGATCAGACTTTGCAAGGCCAGCATCTGCAGTGTGCCATTGGCCGCCTCAATGAACTGGTCACGCCTTTCCAGCAGCGGACAGACCTCGCTCGAGGTCGTCGACAGCAGGAAAAAGACGAACGGCCCGAGGAACCAGAAGAAGAACAGCGACGGCCAGAAGACGACTGCGATCAGCGTCCGGGCTGCCAGGCTGGTCAACTGGACTTGTCCATGAAGTTCGGGAACCAGCCTTCGTGGGCGGCGGTCAATTCGCTGACCGGGATCGCCCTAGCATCGCCGAGCTTCAGTTCGTTTCCACCGGTCGAGCCGATCCATGGCGCAAAGATGCCGAGCTTGCTCTGTTCCTCGCGGATGGCGTCCCATTCCTTGCTCTGCGGATCGACGGACAGCGTCAGCAGGTAGCGGCCCTGGTCTTCGCCGAACCAGACCGGGATCGGGTCGGTGCCGGCGAGCCCCGGAATGGTGGCGCCGATGCCGGACGCCATCGCCATTTCGGCCAAGGCTATCGCCAAGCCGCCATCGGAAAGGTCATGCGCCGCGGTCACGACGCCCGACGCGATCAGCGCGCGCACATGGTCGCCGACGCGCTTTTCATGCGCGAGGTCGACGGATGGCGGCGGCCCGTCGGTGCGGCCATGGATGTCCCTGAAATAGGCGGACTGGCCGAGATGGCTGCCCCAGCTTGCGGGCGCGCCGACCAGCAGGATCATCTGGCCCTCGGCGGCAAAGCCGATACGGGTCATCTTCGACCAGTCGGCAATCAGCCCGACGCCGCCGATGGTCGGCGTCGGCAGGATGCCTTGGCCATTGGTTTCGTTGTAGAGCGAGACATTGCCCGACACGATCGGGAAGCCGAGCGCGCGGCAGGCATCGCCAATGCCTTTCACCGCGCCGACCAGCTGGCCCATGATCTCAGGCCGTTCCGGATTGCCGAAATTGAGGTTGTCGGTGGCCGCCAGCGGCAGCGCGCCGGTGGCGGTGAGGTTGCGCCAGCATTCGGCCACCGCCTGCTTGCCGCCTTCATACGGGTCGGCCTCGCAATAGCGCGGCGTCACGTCGGAGGAGAAGGCGAGCGCCTTGGTCGGATGGCCTTCGACGCGCACCACGCCGGCGTCGCCGCCCGGAAGCTGCAGCGAATTGCCCTGGATCAGCGTGTCGTACTGCTCCCACACCCAGCGCCGCGACGACAGGTCCGGCCCGCCGAGCAGTTTCAACAGCGCATCGGCGACATCGGCCTTCGGCGCATCGCCGGCTGCGAGCGCCGCAGGCTTCTTCGGCTCGACCCAGGGGCGGTCATATTCCGGCGCCTTGTCGCCAAGGTCCTTGATCGGCAGGTTGGCGACCTCGTCACCCTGGTGAATGACGCGGAAGCGCAGATCGTCGGTGGTCTTGCCGACAATGGCGAAGTCGAGGCCCCATTTGTGGAAGATCGCCTCGGCTTCCTTTTCCTTCTCGGGGCGCAGCACCATCAGCATGCGCTCCTGGCTCTCCGACAGCATCATCTCATAGGCGCTCATGCGCTCTTCGCGCACCGGCACCTGGTCGAGGTGAAGCTCGATGCCGAGGTCGCCCTTGGCGCCCATCTCGACCGCCGAACAGGTGAGGCCGGCCGCACCCATGTCCTGGATGGCGATGACGGCGCCGGACGCCATCAGCTCAAGACAGGCTTCGAGCAGGCATTTTTCGGTGAAGGGATCGCCGACCTGCACGGTCGGGCGCTTCTCGTCGATCTTGTCGTCGAACTCGGCCGAGGCCATCGTGGCGCCGCCGACACCGTCGCGGCCGGTCTTGGCGCCGAGATAGACGACCGGCAGGCCGACGCCCTTGGCTTCCGACAGGAAGATCGCATCGGTCTTGGCAAGGCCCGCGGCAAAGGCGTTGACCAGGATGTTGCCATTGTAGCGGGCGTCGAAATTGACCTCGCCGCCGACCGTCGGCACGCCGAACGCATTGCCGTAGCCGCCGACGCCGGAAACCACGCCGCTGACAAGGTGCCTGGTCTTGGGATGGTCGGGTGCGCCGAAGCGCAGAGCGTTCATCGCCGCAATCGGCCGCGCGCCCATGGTGAAGACGTCGCGCAATATGCCGCCGACGCCGGTCGCCGCACCCTGGTAGGGCTCGATGTAGGAGGGATGGTTGTGGCTCTCCATCTTGAAGACGACGCAGTCGCCGTCGCCGATATCGACCACGCCGGCGTTCTCGCCCGGACCCTGGATGACCTGCGGCCCGGTGGTCGGCAGCGTGCGCAGCCATTTCTTCGAGGATTTGTAGGAGCAGTGCTCATTCCACATCGCCGAGAAGATGCCGAGTTCGGTAAAGCTCGGTTCGCGCCCGACCAGGTCGAGGATGCGCTGGTATTCGTCGGGCTTCAGCCCATGCGCGGCGATGAGTTCCGGGGTGATCGGCACGGAATTGGAAATGGTCATGGGCGGCGATTGATGTCCATGGGAGAGGGGAATTTGAGTCCCCCTCATATCGCAAGCTTTGGCGTGATACACCCCATTGGATGACGAAAAACGCCGGAAAACCACAGGGCGACGATGGTAGCGGGGAGCCGCTGGGGAACGCTATGGCATCCCGGCCGTTAGGCCTCAAACCAATCAGGAGATTTCGACATGGCCACCAAGCAAGGCAAGAAAGACAATCGCCTCTCCGACAAGGAGGCCATGCATATTGCCGAGACCACCGACGTTTCGCCCAAGCAGGCCAAGGACCTGGCCGAGAAGCACGGCAAGGACAAGGGCGCAAAGGAAGCCAAAAACTTCAAGGCAGAGGGCTGAACCTGAGATCGGGATACAGGAGGACCGAGTCAGGACGAACTGTCGTAGCCGGCGCGGCCTTCCTCCAGCAGCCGCCGGATCACCGCGACGCCGCCGGTGATGTCCTCGCGCCGCCTTGGCTGCGAGACGCCGAAACGCACGCCGTGAAAAACCTGCTCGGAACGCCCCGCCTTGAACTCGTCCTCGTCGTCGAGGAGCACGCCATTTTCGAGGCATGCGCTCCTGAACGTGCCGGACAGCCAGGGATCGGGCAGCGTCAGCCAGACGAAGGGCACGCTGCCGTGTGACTTGAAGGCGAAACCCGCCAGTGTCTCGCGCACGATGGCGATGCGGGCGGCAATTTCGGCAATGCTGCGTTTGCGGATATCGCCAGCCTGCCCTGACAGCACCAGCCGCGCATTCACCTCCGCCAGCAGGAACGGCATCCCGCCGGTCATCATCTTGTGGGCGACGCGGATGCGATGGCGATAGGCGGGCGGGCAGGAGAGCCAGCCGCCGCGAACACCTGCCGCGACCGATTTCGACAGACCGCCGGCGACAATGGTGCGCTCGGGTGCATATTCGGCGATGAGCGGCGTCGGATCTTCGGTCAGGCCGCCATAGAGATCGTCCTCGATGACGATGACATTGTACGCGCGCGCGACCCGGGCGATCGCCTCGCGGCGCGAAACCGACAGGATCGCCAGGGTCGGGTTCTGCACCGTCGGCATCAGGAAGATCATCTTCGGGTGCTTTTGCGCGCAGACGCGTTCGAAATCCTCGGGATCGATGCCTTCCACGTCCGATGCGACAAGTGCAATGCGCCGCCCGATCAGCCCGGCGCTGCGGGCGATCTGCGAATAGGTGAGGTGCTCGAAGGCGACATAGTCGCCCGGTGTGGTCAGTGCCGCAATCGCCGCCATCACCGCGGCATGTGTGCCAAGCGTGGGAACGATGGTGTCGGCTGCCGGACGGAACGAATTGCGCGACAGCCAGCGGGCGCCGGCCTCGAACCAGCGCTCCGGAAAATCCCTGGTGTAGCTCGAAATCTCGTGCGGGTGATCCTGCACCGTGCGCGAGAGCATGTCAGCGACAATGGCGCCCTGGCCGATGTCGGGCGCGGCAGTGCTGTCGAAACGCAGCTTGCCGGGCGGCGCATCGACATAGCGCGTGCCTTGCACGGCAGGCTCGGCGAATTCGGGTGACGCTTCCGATTGCTGCGCCAGCACATAGGTCCCGCGACCGACTTCGCCGCTCACCAGGCCGCGCTCGCGCAGCAGCTGATAGGCTCGGCCGATCGTGCCGACCGTCGTGCCGATATCATAGGCGAGATCGCGCTGCGGCGGCAATTTTGCCCCGGCATCGATGACGCCCTTGTCGATGTCCGACTCGATGCTGTCGGCAAGGCGCTGGTAAAGCGGGCCGGAACCGATGGTGAGGTCAGGGAGCCAATTTGTCATGGTGACAATTCTGTATATTGCACCAGATCGGGTGTCAATGCATATCAGAACCGTACCAAGATGGGTACAATTTGCAAGGTTGGCAGAAAGACAATGGATACAATCGAGACAATCCGCTGCGCGGGCATTGAATTGGTCGGGCCGCGCCCGTCCAGCCGGCGAGGCTTTGTCGGCCGGATCGTGCATGTGGTCAGATCGCTGGCGCGATGGATCGACGTGCTGATCGAGCGCCGTCGCGGCCGCCTGGCTTTGCTCGAAATGACCGACGAGCAACTCAGGGATATCGGTGTTTCGCGTGGCGACGCCTACCGTGAAGGGATCCGACGGCTCTGGGACTGACCCGGAGCCGGTTCGTCAACGACGGGTGCGCGGAGCCCTGAGGCGTGAGACGCCCTTGTCGGCAAGCACGGCGAGGATGCAAAGCACCAGGAAAACCCCGGTGACGGCCAGCGCCGCAAGCGCGACGCTGGCCACGCCGTTCTTGGCGGCGTCGAGGAACGGATAGGGCACTTCGCCTGCGATCGGCGCGCGCGCCAACGCGTAGGCGAGATAGGCGATCGGATAGGCCATCCACCAGGAAATGTCGCTCCACCGTGTCCTGCCGTCGGCGCCAGCCACCAGCCACCACAGCACGAACAGCACCGGCGTCACGTAATGGAGCAGCACGTCGCAGAGCAGAAACAGCCCTTGCGGCTGCCAGAGCTGCGCCAGAACCGTGGCATAGACGATGAAGACCAGGGCGATTGACACCGCCACGCCCGCCCGCATCCGCGGCCCGGCAAAGGCCGGCAGCCAGGCGTAGCCCGAAGGCGACAGCAGCGAGACATGGACCAGCACTGCACCGATGTTGGTCAGGATGGTGAAGAAGCTGAACAGAAAGACGATGGAGCCGAGAAAACTGCGGCCGGCTTCCATCGATGCCGGGATGGTGATGCACGCTTGCAGGACAAGCCCGGCCAGACCGATGATCAATCCCGCAATCTGCAGGAAGCGGCCCACTGGCGTCAGGCGGCCGCGTTACACGACGGATTGCCCGTTTGCCAGCGTGCAACGTCGGATCCGATGCGCGCGCCGAGCGGATCGTCCATCAGCGGACCGAACACGTCGACGCGGCTGGAATTGCCTTGCGCCTGGACGACCAGCAGCGGCTTGCCGCCATAATGCTTGGCCGGCACCAGCAGGAAGCGGGGCGTGCCGCTGAACGAATTCAGCTCATTGGCCATCTGATAGGATTTGAAGGCGGGATCCTTGCTGGCGATCCAGCATTTGTGGGCCGATATCGCTACCTGTTCCATGGCCAGCAGCGAAGCGCTCTTGCCCGTGGGGACCGGCGCGCTCTTCGGGCTGGACTGGCAGGACGCCAACGCCAAGCCGGCAGCAGCCAGGGGACCTAGGCGAACAATCATCAGTCTCATGGTCAACCGCCCCCGCGTTTTGAAAGGAATTCGAAGAGATATCAGGCGGCGATGCCGAGCGCGCCTTCGAACAGGGCGCGGCCGTCGCTTCCGCCATGCGCGGCCTCGATCAGGTTTTCGGGATGCGGCATCAGGCCGAGCACATTGCCCTTCTCGCTGACGATACCGGCAATGTCGTTCATCGAGCCATTGGGATTGCTGCCCTCGGCATAGCGAAACACCACCTGTCCTTCGCCTTCGAGACGGGCAAGCGTGTCGGCGTCGGCGAAATAATTGCCGTCGTGATGCGCCACCGGCGTGCGGATGATTTGGCCCGGCTGATAGCGGCGGGTGAACATGGTGTTGGCGTTGGCGATCTGCAGCTTCACCTCACGGCAAACGAATTTCAGCGAAGCATTGCGCATCAGCGCGCCGGGCAGCAGGCCGGCCTCGACCAGAATCTGGAATCCGTTGCAGACGCCAATGACCATGACGCCCTTGGCGGCCTTTTCAGCGACTGCCCGCATCACCGGCATCCGCGCGGCAATCGCGCCGCAGCGCAGATAATCGCCGAAGGAGAAGCCGCCGGGAATGGCGATCAGGTCGACATCGGGGATTTCGGTGTCGGTCTGCCAGACGGTCGCCGGCGCCTGCCCGGAAATCTTGGTCAGCGCCGCAATCATGTCGCGGTCGCGGTTGAGGCCGGGGAGAAGAACGACAGCTGATTTCATATCAAGCGATCTCCACCGCGTAATTCTCGATCACCGTATTCGCCAGCAGCTTGTCGCACATGGCTTTCAGATCGGCTTCAGCCTTGGCCTTGTCGGTCTCTGAGAGCTCGAGGTCGAAGACCTTGCCCTGCCGCACCTGGCCGACGCCGCCGAACCCCAGTCCGGACAGAGCGTGCTCTATGGCTTTTCCCTGCGGGTCGAGCACGCCGTTCTTGAGGGTGACGGTGATGCGGGCCTTGATCATGCTGGACAGGTTCCTGTTCGAAGACTTAGCAATTCCAGGAAAAGTGTGAAGCGGTTTTCCGTCCGGAATTGCGTCAAGAAATGAAGACTTAGTGCGGCTTGCCTTTGAGGCCATCGGTCGAGGCGACGAGCACCGGGCCGGTCGGGCGCGGCGGCTCGTTCTCGTTCATGATGCCAAGGCGGCGGGCAACTTCCTGATAGGCTTCGACGAGGCCGCCCATATCGCGGCGGAAACGGTCCTTGTCGAGCTTGTCCTGCGTTGCCACGTCCCACAGCCGGCACGAATCCGGCGAGATCTCGTCGGCAACGACGATGCGCATCATGTCGCCCTCGAACAGGCGGCCGCATTCGATCTTGAAATCCACGAGTTGGATGCCGACACCCATGAACAGGCCGGAGAGGAAGTCGTTGACGCGGATGGCCAGCGCCATGACGTCGTCGATCTCCTGCGGGCTTGCCCAGCCGAAAGCGGTGATGTGCTCTTCCGACACCATCGGATCGTCGAGCGCATCGGCCTTATAATAGAATTCGATGATCGAGCGCGGCAGAACGGTGCCTTCCTCGATGCCGAGGCGCTTGGACAGCGAGCCGGCGGCGACATTGCGCACCACCACTTCGAGCGGAATGATCTCGACTTCCTTGATCAACTGCTCGCGCATGTTGAGCCGGCGGATGAAGTGGGTCGGAATGCCCATGCGGTTCAGATGGTTGAAGATGTACTCGGAAATGCGGTTGTTGAGCACACCCTTGCCGTCGATGACCTCATGTTTCTTCTTGTTGAATGCGGTCGCATCATCCTTGAAGAACTGGATAAGTGTGCCCGGTTCCGGTCCCTCATAGAGGATCTTGGCCTTGCCTTCATAAATGCGGCGGCGATTTTTCATCTGATTTTTCTCTGGATTTGCGGGCAGGCGGCAAGCGACCAGTTCCTGTCCGTCTGCCTAAATTGGTGCGGCGACGGGTGGGGTTCAATGCCGGGTCTATCCCAATCACAGCGTTTGCTCAATCGGCAAATCCTTTCCATCGACCGCTTTCAGGAATGAAATGCCGCAGCGCAGCAAGCGATGTAGCATATTGACCGGCCCGCGCCCTTTTGGTTTGTGCTGCGGCAGCACACATATCCATCACCAACGCGAATCGATTTCATCGGAGGGAAGCCATGAGCAGCATGAAAGACCGCGAAGAGGGTTTTGAGCGCAAATTCGCCTTCGACGAAGAACTTCGCTTCAAGGCTTCGGCACGCCGCAACAAGGCGCTTGGCCTGTGGGCAGCCGAAAAGCTGGGCAAGTCCGGCACTGACGCCGACGCCTATGCCAAGGAAGTTGTGGTTTCCGACATCGAGGAAGCTGGCGATCACGACGTATTCCGCAAGATCCGCAAGGATTTCGACGCCGCCGGCGTCGACCAGTCGGATCACCAGATCCGCCGCACCATGGACGAACTGATGGCGCAGGCGATCGAGCAGATCAAGAACACCTAGAGCGAGTAGCGCTGGACCAATCGACCGCCCGGTCCAGCCGGGCGGTTTTTCTTTGCCTTTTCAGCCTTTTCCGGCTGAAACTGTGCGTAGGCCTGTTACAAGGCTCTACCCAACGAGGAAAGCACCCATGTCCCTGAAGTCACGCCTGGCGGCGGATGAAACGCTGTTCACCGCCTGGTCCGGCGTTCCGGACGCTTTGACGGTCGAAATCATCGCCAAGCAGGGTTTTGACGCCGTCACCCTCGATATGCAGCATGGCGGACACCACGAAGACTCGGTCTTGCGCGGCCTGGTGCCGGTGCTGGCCGCCAACAAGCCGGCGCTGGTGCGCATTCCGGTCGGCCGCTTCGACATGGCCAGCCGCGCCCTCGATTTCGGTGCCGAGGCGGTGATTGCACCGATGGTGAATTCGGTGGCCGATGCAAAACTCTTTGCCGCGGCGATGAAATATCCGCCGATGGGCGAGCGCTCCTGGGGCCCGACCTATGCTTTTCCGCGCCATGGCAAAGGCGACCACGCCGAATGGCTGCGCGACACCAATCAACGCACCATGGCCTTTGCCATGGTCGAAACGCGCGCCGCACTCGATGCGTTGGACGGCATCCTCGACACGCCGGGCATTGACGGCATCTTCCTCGGCCCATCGGATTTCTCCATCGCCTGGTCGAATGGCGCCACCGTCAATTCGACGCTGGAAAGCATGATGGAAACCGTCGCCTCCATCGCCGAGCGGACGCGCAAGGCGGGCAAGCATGCGGCGATCTACGTCGTTGAGCCGGCGATTGCCGGCCGCGTCGTGGCGATGGGCTACCGGCTGCTGGCGATGGGCTCGGACCATGCGCTGATTTCGCTCGGCGCAAAGATACTCATCAAAAGCATGAACGATTCGATAAAGGGCTGAGGCGTGGTGCCTTGCCCGGTCAGGCCTTGAGGTCGGTCAGGAACTTGGCGAAGGTCATCGACCCTTCCGGCCACGGGCCGAAGCCGGCATCCTCATTGAGGTGACCGGTTTCGCCGGCATCGATGAACAGCGAACCCCAGGCAGCGGCAATGTCCTCGGCAACCTCGAAGGCGCAGAACGGATCGTTGCGGCTGGCGATGACGATGGACGGGAAGGGCAGCGGTTCGCGCGCATAGGGACCAAAGGTCATCAGGTGACGCGGCCTTATCTCCGGGTTGGCGACGTCGGGCGGCGCGACAAAAAACGCGCCGGCGACCGGCTTCCTGAACTGCGGAATGGCCTGCACCGCGGCCGCCACACCGAGCGAATGGGCAACGATCACCACCGGCCGCTCGGCCTCGTTGACAGCGTTCGCCACGCTCGTCGTCCAGTCCTCGCGCACCGGCTTCGACCACTCCGCCTGTTCGACCCGACGCGCTGTCGACAGTTTCGACTGCCAGCGTGTCTGCCAGTGTTCAGGGCCGGAATTGGTGTAGCCCGGCACGATCAGAATATCTGCGTCTTTGACTTTCATGGCGCTGAGATAGCGAGCGGCCGTGTCTCGTGCAACCCGCGCTGACGCATGCGGTGCATCACAATTGTGAACAACCTGTTCGATTCTTTCCATCTTGTGTGAACGATCAGGATCGACGATTTGAGGCAGGAAGAGATGGACGACAGAATAGACTGGTGGCGCGGCCTGGGATAATGCGCTGAACGGAGAGTTTTATGAGCGAACTGCCTTTTGCCGCGACGACCCCCGTCAGCGTGTCACGCGTGGGCCTGAAGGCGCGCGACGCCGAAGGACTTGCCGATTACTACCGGGCTGTTGTCGGCCTGCAGGAATTGAGCCGCGCCGATGGCGCCATCACGCTGGGCGCTGCCGAGCGCCCGCTGCTGGTGATCGAGCCTGATGCAGCGGCCAAGCCCGACGATCCGCGCAGCGCCGGCCTGTTCCACACCGCTTTCCTGCTGCCCAGCCGCGCCGATCTCGGCCGCTGGATAAACCACGCCGCCGCCAACAAGATCCGCATCGAGGGCGCCTCCGACCATCTGGTCAGCGAGGCTCTCTACCTGACCGACCCCGAAGGCAACGGCATTGAAATCTGTAGGGACCGTCTGCCGCAGGAGTGGAAGTGGAACGGCGACAAGATCGCCATGGCGACCGAGCGGCTGAACCTGGCTGCCGTGGTTGGCAGCGTGCCGGCCGGTGACGCCGGCTGGCAGGGCGCGCCGCAAAACAGCATTGTCGGCCATGTCCATCTGCGCGTCGGCCGGCCGGAAGATGCCGAGGCCTGGTGGCACGACGAATTTGGCTTCGACACGGTCGCTAAGTATGGAGGGCAGGCGGTGTTCCTGTCGTCGGGAGGCTACCACCATCATATCGGTGGCAATTCGTGGCACAGCGCCGGCGCCGGGCGCCGCGATCCGTCCCGCTCAGGGCTGGCCTGGGTCGAGATGCGCTCGGACAGGACAACCGCTGAAACCACGCGGGAAGATCCGTGGGGCACGGTGATCCGCACCGTGCCGGGCGCCGCCGGCTGAGCGCCCGCTCGGTTCTTACAAGGAATTGGCGGCGTAGCCCGTCAGCAGCCCATGCGCCCAGCTGTCGAAGCCGGTGGCTGTCGCGCGGCTGGACGCCTCGGTCCAGTCATAATTGACCACGTGATGGCTGAAAAACCATTGTCCGTCCTTGCGCGTAGCGAGGGCGTAGCGGGCATGCGGACTGCCGGTCAGGGTCAGGCCGGGGAATGCCTGGACGCCGACGCTGCCCGGATTGAGGATTGTCCGGTTGTCCGACAAACGCACAACGCGCGGCGTATGTGTATGGCCGCACAAGGTCAGCCCGGCGCCGGCGCTGCCGAGCTTGTGCCTGATCTGCTTTTCATTGGAGGGGTGGAAGTGGCTGCCTCCGTCTTCCTCAAGCAGGAACACGTTGTCGTCACTCGGGCTGCCATGGCACAGCAGGATGTCCGGGGCAGGCGACAGGGTGACCGGCAAGGCCGAGATCCAGGTCAGGGATGTCTCAGAGAGGCGTTGGTGGGTGAAAGCATCGACGTCTTCCAACCCGGAAGCAGGCGGCTCGATCAGCACACGGTCGTGATTGCCGCGCACGGTCGGCCAGTTCTGCGCCATCAGATATTGCGCGGTTTCTTCAGGCCATAGCGGCCCGGAAAGACAATCGCCCAGATTGACGATGATGTCGGGAGAAGCGTCTTTGATCTGCGCATGAACCGCCTCAAGCGCGCGCAGATTCCCATGGATGTCGGAAAGGACGGCCAGCCGCATCGAAAAACCTATCCGAAAACCCGCTTGAAGATCGTGTCGACATGCTTGGTGTGATAGCCCAAGTCGAATTTCTCGCGGATCTCGGCTTCGGGCAGCGCTGCGGTGACTTCCCTGTCGGCCAACAGTTCCTCAAGGAAATCAGCTCCATGTTCCCATACCTTCATGGCGTTGCGCTGCACCAGGCGGTAGGCATCCTCGCGACTGACGCCGGCTTGGGTCAGCGCCAGCAACACGCGCTGCGAATGCACCAGGCCACGGAACTTGTTCATGTTCTTCAGCATGTTGTCGGGATAGATCAGCAATTTGTCGACGACGCCGGTGAGCCGCGACAGCGCGAAATCCAGCGTTACCGTGGCGTCCGGCCCTATCATGCGCTCGACCGAGGAATGCGAGATGTCGCGCTCGTGCCAGAGCGCCACATTCTCCATCGCCGGCAGCGCCATGGAGCGCACCATGCGGGCAAGGCCGGTGAGGTTTTCGGTCAGCACCGGGTTGCGCTTGTGCGGCATTGCCGACGAGCCCTTCTGGCCCGGCGAAAAATACTCTTCCACTTCCAGCACCTCGGTGCGCTGCAGATGGCGAATCTCTGTCGCCAGCCGCTCGACCGACGAGGCGATGACGCCGAGCGTGGCAAAGAACATGGCATGGCGGTCGCGCGGGATGACCTGCGTCGACACCGGTTCCGGCTTCAGCCCAAGCTTTTTCGCCACATGCTCTTCGACATAGGGGTCGATGTTGGCGAAGGTGCCGATCGCGCCCGAGATAGCGCAGGTGGCAATATCCTCTCGCGCGTGCACCAGCCGCTCGCGGCAGCGCGAGAACTCGGCATAGGCCTGCGCCAGCTTGACGCCGAACGTGGTCGGCTCGGCATGAATGCCGTGGCTGCGGCCGATGGTGACGGTGTCCTTGTGCTCGAAGGCCCGGCGCTTCAGCGCGGCGAGCAGGCCGTCGAGGTCGGCCAGCAGGATATCGCTGGCGCGGTTGAGCTGCACCGCAAGGCAGGTGTCGAGAACGTCGGACGAGGTCATGCCCTGGTGGATGAAACGGGCATCCGGTCCGACGAATTCGGCGAGATGGGTGAGGAAGGCGATGACGTCGTGCTTGGTGACGGCCTCGATCTCGTCGATCTTGCCGACGTCGAATTGGGCGGCGCCGCCTTTTTCCCAGATGGTCTTGGCGGCTTCTCTGGGGATGACGCCGAGCTCGGCCAGCGCATCGCAGGCATGGGCCTCGATCTCGAACCAGATGCGGAAGCGGGTTTCCGGCGACCAGATGGCGACCATTTCCGGCCGGGAATAGCGAGGGATCATCCGTCAGTCCTGATGTGTCCGTGGTTAAGTGCGCGTCCTAACAGAGGCGGACCGAATGCTCAACGCTGCTGGCGCGCAAACCACACGCTGGCGGCGGCAAGCGCGATGAATCCGAGCGGAAAATAGAGCCTGATACCCAGCACCACGAATTGGTAGAGCGCCGTCAGCGAGGTGAAGACCAGTTCGAACGCCCACCGGGCGGTGAAGGCCTCCGCGTGCCATTCGGCATAGTAGGAGCGGTATTGCAGCGCAAACAACCCGCCGGTGAAGGCGAGCGTCGTGGCAAGCAGGCAGACGAAGGCGGCGGCGAACGCCACTTCCCAGTGCCGGTCGAGCGAGACCAGCCGCGCCGCGAACAACCCGACGGGAAAGGCCAATGCCGCGCCGGTCGCAAACAGCAGGGCGACGAAGCGGATCTTTTCCGGGGTCTCCCAATTGTCGAGCCCAAGACCGGTCAGCGCGCTGGCGCCCATGGCCATCGCCCACAGCAAGGCGCCGACAAGCGCCGCGCCCGTCGATGGTATGGCGCGGCTGACGCGATTTCCGGCGCGCTTGCGCCAGCTGGATTGATCGAGCGCTGTCACAGGCGTCCGGTCACGGCGATCCAGCGAAAATCCGGCCCTTCGAAGCCGTATTGGCGCACCGCGATCAGCACCGCATAGGCGCTGATGCTGTCCATCGAGAACGTCTGCACCGCGCCGATCCTGTAGCCGTTCGGGCAGCCACGGCTTTTCGGGATCGATTTATCCTCATGCAGCAGATGGGTCCGGCCGCCATCCCTGGCCTCGATCCGCAGCAGGCGAAAACCGTTGACCTCGCCCTGGCTCTGGCAGCTTTCGGTGTCATTCATGCCGATCTCGTCCAGCCGGAATTCCAGCGGCGGGTCGACCGGCGAAAAGATCGGCCGTGGGTTCACCACCATGCGGAACGGGTCCGCCGACAATTCGGTCACCGGGTTGAAGCCGGCGGTGATGCCGCGGTTTGCGGTGAGTTCGGCCTGCACAACGACGGCTTCGCCCTTCTGCCTGGCCTGCTGACGGGCCGTATCGAGCGAGGCGGTCTCATCCTCCAGCCGGACCCGGATTGGCGTGCCCTTCAGGAACGTGTCGTCGGCGGTGTTGATGTAGTAGCGATTGGCATAGGGAAAGCCCGAACCGTCTGCCACACCATATTCCTCGAAGGCGAAGACGCTGCCATCCTTGCTGAAGCCGAGGATTTCAAGCTCGGCGACATCGCCCGCTCGGGCGGCCATGGCGGATGCCAGATGGACCAGCAGGCAAACGCCAATCAGGACGAGATTTCGCATCGGGGTTCCGCTCCGCCTGCCCTGGTTCGATCGTTCCCTATCACGAGACAGTCAAAACATCGTGCTATTCAAAAGGCGATGCATCCAATTTCGCCTCTGTTTGTTATCGTCGATCGTTTTCAAAAGGAGAACACCCCATGACTGAGGCCAGCAAGATTCGCGAGCATATGGAAGTGATCGGCGCCGACGGCGTTCACATCGGCACCGTCGACAGGGTCGATGGCGAGCGGATCAAGTTGACCAAGGCCGACAGCGGCGAGGGCGCCCATCAGGGGCATCACCACTACATTCCCTTGAGCCTGCTTGCCGAGGTCGAGGGCCAGAAAGTCTGGCTGTCGGCAAATTCGGATGTCGCGGTCAGCTTCGAGGAAGAAGAGTCCGACCCGACCTGACTGAAAATCAGCGCGACGACCACACCGCAAACAGGTCGCCTTCGGCCGGCGTCGCGGCATGGATGCCGCGGCTGATTGCGCGCGCCATGGTGGCGCCGGCAGTGGCAAAGAAATCGACGGCATCGTCGGCGCTGAGTTCTATGCCGCTCTTCCCCGTCGCCAGCGCGAACACCAGATCGCCGTCGGCCGGCGTGTGCACCGGCCAGATGGCGCGCACGAAGCCGTCATGCGCTGAAATGGCCAGCCGCTTGGCTGCCGCCTTGGTCAGCACGGCATCGGTGGCGATGACGGCGATGGTGGTGTTACCACCGGCCTCGACTTGTCCACCGACACGCTTGTCGCGGTATTTCAACAGGATCCGCCTGGCGTCGTCCGGCATCGGCGAGGGATAGCCGAGGCCTCCGAACTCATCGCCGATCTCGAAGGGTGCCGCCCAGAAATAGCGTGTACGCGCAATCGTCACCGAGCCGGTCGGGTTGGCGGCGGCGAGCGCGCCGATGGTGATGCCGCTGTCGAGCGCGGTCGAGGCCGAGCCGAGGCCGCCCTTCAGCCCGGAGCTTAGCGCGCCGGTGCCGGCGCCGATTGTGCCGAGCGGAAAGTCGACTGTTGCCGCCTGGGCGGCTTCGTAGCCGAGGTCGCGGTAGGGAGGATAACGGCCCCAATCCTTGTCGCCGCCATTGCGCAGGTCAAACAGGATCGCCGCCGGCACGATCGGCACCCGAAAGCCGCCGACATCGACGCCAATGCCTTTTTCACGCAACGCCGCCTGCACGCCCGACGCGGCGTCGAGGCCGAAGGCCGAACCGCCCGAAAGCACGACGGCATGAACCGCCTCGATGGAATTGTGCGGTTCGAGCAAATCGGTCTCGCGCGTGCCCGGCGCGCCGCCGAGGATCTGCACGCCACCGACCGCCGGTTCGTCGCACAATACGGTGGTGACGCCCGATTTCAGCGTGGCATCCGACGCGTTGCCGACGCGCAAGCCGGCGACATCGGTGATCAGATTGCGCGGCCCGGTGCGAAACATCAATTCGTCTCCGCCGGCACGAAACGCGTCCCGTCGAAGCGGAAGGCGCGATAGAGGTTTTGGCTCAGATCGCCTTTGTCGTCGAACCGCAGCGGCCCGATCGCGGTGGTGAAATCATGCCCGGTTAGCGCGTCGGCCAGCCCCTTGCCCGAGGTCTGGGGCGCGGCCGAGGCCGCCTTGGCAATCTCCACCGCCGCGTAGGCCGGCAAGGCATAGCCATCCGGCGCGATGTTCTTGGCCGTAAACGCCGCCAGCACCTTGGGATCGGCGACATCGGCCCATTCCGGCGGCGCGATCATCAGCGTGCCGGCGGCGTAAGGCTCATCGCCGGGTGGCGTGCGCAAATTCTCGCCGCCGGCAAAGACAATGCCGGCCTCGAGCTGGCCGGCGTCGCGGCCCATAATGGCGATGTCGTCGCCGTCGCCACCGGCAAAGACATGCGTCGCGCCCGCCTTCTTCAGCCGGCCGATCAGCCCGATCTGGTTGTCGAGCTGCGGCCGGAACGTGTCTGTGAAGACCGGCTTCAGCGCCGCCTGTTCGGCCGCTGCGCGCAGCGTCTCGGCGATTTCGCGGCCATAGATGGTCCCGTCATCGACGATGGCGAACAATTCGCTCTGCCACAGCCGGGTCAGGATGCCGGCCACCGCATTGCGCTCGTCGTCGCCGCGTGGCCCCAGCCGGTAGACCGGCCAGCCGGTTTTGGCGCGGCGATCGGTCAGGCTTTCGGTGCGCACGCCAACGGTGATGACCGGTATGTCAGCGTCCTTGAGGATCGGCAGCGCCGCCTGGATCGCCTCGGTGCAGAGGAAGCCGACGACGATATCGACCTTCGCAGCGGCGAATTCCCTGGCGGCGGCAGCCCCGCCATCGGCGGTGCAGGCATCGTCGACCGTCTTGATCTCGGCGCCGTTGGCTTCTGCTGCCAGGGCAGCACCCGCCTCGATCTGCTTGCCCAGGATCGCCGACGGACCGGACAGGGGTGCGGCGACGCCGACAAGCAGCGTCTGCGCGCCGGCGCTTGCCGGCAGCAGCCAGAGCAGTGCCGCTATTACAGCTGTTGGGGGTCGCATTCTGACGACGAATTCCTCCGTGCCGGTCGCATGCTTCCAGCGTCTCTTCCGCCAAGACCTAAAGGCTGCCCGCCCCAGGCGCAACACGGGAATTTGCGGATTGGCGTCAACCACTTCGCTTGTGGCCTATTGTGTGCCGCCATATATAACGCTTGGATTCCCGCTTATGGAAGATCATCGGTGTTGAAGTTGAACGACATAGGGCCTCAGGCCTATCGCGACGCGATGGCGCATTTTGCCGGCCACGTCCATGTGGTGACCACCGACGGGCCCGCCGGCAAACGCGGCACGACGGTGATTGCGGCCTGTTCGGTGTCGGACACGCCGCCGACGGTTCTCGTCTGTCTCAACCGCGAGAATGCCAAGAACGAGCTCTTCGTGCAAAACCGCCGGTTTGCGCTGAACACGCTGGCTTCGCACCAGCAGCCCCTATCGGTGGCGTTTTCAGGCCTGACCGGGCTGTCTGCCGATGAGCGTTTCGCGCTTGGCGAGTGGGACGTCATATCGACCGGCGCGCCTACCCTGAAGGGCGCTCTTGCGGTTTTTGACTGCGAATTGATGGACACCAAGGATCTCGCCACCCATCGTGTGCTTTTTGGCAAGGTGACAGGCCTGCGCATGGGCGATAATTTGCGGCCGCTGATCTACCACGCCCGCGACTACCACGTGCTGCAGAGCGGAGCAGAGGCGGCAACGGAGAAAGAATGACCGAGCTGAAACCGCGCCCCGCGCCGCGGACGATCGACGAAACGCTCGATCTCCTGACCGGCGCGGACTACGTCGCGGACCGCTCGCTGGCAACGGTGCTGTTCCTGTCCCTGCGCATGCAGCGGCCGCTGTTCCTTGAAGGGGAGGCCGGCGTCGGCAAGACCGAGATCGCCAAGGTGCTGGCGCAGGCACTCGGCCGCCGGCTGATCCGCCTGCAATGCTATGAAGGGCTCGACGTCTCGTCCGCTGTCTATGAGTGGAATTACGCCGCGCAGATGATAGAGATCCGCATGGAGGAGGCGGCAGGCTCGGTCGACCGCTCCGACATGGAGCGGAATGTCTTTTCCGAAAAATACCTGATCCGCCGCCCGGTGCTCGATGCGCTGACCGGCAAGGCGGGTGCGGCCCCGGTGTTCCTGATCGATGAGCTCGACCGCACCGACGAGGCTTTCGAAGCATTCCTGCTCGAAATCCTGTCCGATTTCCAGGTGACGGTGCCCGAGCTCGGCACGATCAAGGCGGAGGAACCGCCGATCGTCATCATCACCACCAACCGCACGCGCGAAATCCACGACGCGCTGAAGCGGCGCTGCCTCTATCACTGGGTCGACTATCCCAATGCCGAGCGCGAGCTGGAGATCGTGCGGCGCAAGGTGCCGCAGGCCAACAGCCGGCTTTCGGCCGAAGTGGTGTCGTTCATCCAGAAGCTGCGCCAAGTCGAACTATTCAAGGCGCCGGGCGTTGCCGAGACCATCGACTGGGCCGGCGCGCTGACCGAACTCGACAAGGTGGCGCTCGATCCCGAAACCGTCTCCGACACGATCGGCGTTTTGCTGAAATACCAGGACGACATTGCCCGCATCGGCGCGGGCGAGGGCCGGCGTATCCTCGACGAGGTCAAGGCCGAGCTGGCGGCGGCGGAGTAGGGCAAGTGAAGGCGCCCGAACCCAGAGAGGCGACGGAAGACGGGCGCATCGCCGACAACATCGTCTATTTCGCCCGCACCTTGCGCAAAGCGGGCATGCGCGTCGGGCCGGCTTCGGTCAAGGATGCGATCGAGGCGGTGCTGGCCGCCGGCATCGGTTCGCGCGACGATTTCTACTGGACGCTGCATGCCGTGCTTGTGTCGCGGCACGAAGATCACCCTGTTTTCGACGAAGCCTTCCGGCTGTTCTGGAAATCGCGCGAGCTGATCGAGAAACTTCTGGCGATGTTCTCGCCGGTGGCTCCTGACACCAGGGAGAAGCAAAAGCCGCGCGCGGCAGAAAACCGCGTCAGCCAGGCCATGTTCGAAGGCCACGAGAAGAATCGGCCGGTCAGGGAAATCCCGGAGATCGAAGTCGACGCCCGGCTAACCTTCTCCGGGAATGAAGTGCTGCGCGGCAAGGACTTTGCCCAGATGAATGCCGACGAGATGGCAGACGCCAAGAAGGCGATTGCCCGGCTGCGGCTGCCGTTCGACATGGTCCGTACCCGACGCTTCAAGGCAGACCTGCATGGCCGCCGTATCGATCCACGCGCCATGATGCGCTCGGCCGCGCGCACCGGCGGCGAACTGATCCTGCCGAAATTCCGCTCAGCCCGCGAAGTGCATCCGCCGCTGGTGGTTCTCGCCGATATCTCCGGTTCGATGAGCCAGTACACGCGCATCTTCCTGCACTTTCTGCATGCGCTGACCGAAAAACGGCGGCGCGTGCACACCTTCGTCTTCGGCACGCGGCTGACCAATCTCACGCGGCAGATGCGCCATCGCGACCCCGATGCCGCCCTTGCCGACTGCTCGGCGGCGGTCAAGGACTGGTCGGGCGGCACCCGCATCGGCGATACGCTGGCGGAGTTCAACAAGCACTGGTCACGCCGCGTGCTCGGGCAGGGCGCGGTGGTGCTTTTAATCACCGACGGTTTGGAGCGCGACGATGTTTCCGGCCTGTCGGAGGAGATGGATCGCCTGCACAAATCCTGCCGGCGGCTGATCTGGCTCAACCCGCTTCTGCGCTTTGGCGGCTTCGAGGCGCGGGCCCGCGGCGTCAGAGCGATGCTGCCTCATGTCGACGAGTTCCGCTCGGTACACAATCTCGATGCGCTGGCCGACCTCTGCGCCTCGCTGGACAAGAAATCGGCCGCTTCGGTCGATCCGCGTCGCTGGCTGGACGCTGGTGTCAGGCGCGCCGCATAGCCATATTGGATTCCGAAAAACAGGCTCCCAGAGAAAAACAGACTTTGAGGCAAGCGATCATGGACAACAGCATCTATCTCGATGAGGCCCGCGACCCCTTGATCATCGCGGAAGGCTGGATGAAGGACGGCAAGGATGTCGCCATCGCCACTGTGGTCGAGACCTGGGGTTCGGCGCCGAGGCCGGCCGGCAGTCATCTGGTCATTGACGCCGAAGGCAATTTTCACGGCTCGGTCTCGGGCGGCTGCGTTGAGGGTGCTGTGGTGAGCGAGGCGATGGACGTTATCGACTCGGGGAAAGCGAAGATGCTGGAGTTCGGCGTTGCCGACGAAACCGCCTGGCAGGTCGGCCTGTCCTGCGGCGGCCGCATCAAGGTCTATGTGGAGCGGCTCGGTTAGGCATGGATCCCTACGCTCTCAAAGCCCTCAATGCCGAACGCCGTGCCCGCCGTGCGGCGATCCTAGTGACCGATCTCGGCGACGGCCGCGACCGTATCGTGCGTGAAGGCGATCCCGTCGCCGGCGATCTTGGAGCAGCGATCGCCAAGGCGTTTCGCACTGGCAATTCGGGTTCGGTCGAGGCGGAAGGGCGAACCTTCTTCCTCAACGCGCATTTGCCGCAACCGCGCCTGGTGGTGATCGGCGCCGTCCATATCAGTCAGGCGCTGGCGCCGATGGCCAGGATCGCCGGCTATCCCCTGGAGATCATCGATCCGCGCACCGCCTTCGCCACCCCGGACCGTTTTCCCGATGTAGCCCTGCATGCCGAATGGCCGGAGGATGTGCTGAAGCGCCAGCCGCTCGACAGCTATACGGCGCTCGCCGCCGTCACCCATGATCCGAAGATCGACGATTTCGCACTGAAGGCCGCGCTCGACGCCAACTGTTTCTATGTCGGCGCACTCGGCAGCCGCAAAACACACGCCAGGCGCGTCGAGCGCCTACTGGCGCTCGGCGCCAGCGCCGACCAGATCGCCCGCATCCACGCACCGATCGGTATCGACATTGGCGCGGCGAGCCCGGCCGAGATCGCCGTCGCCATCCTGGCGCAGACGATCCACGCCTTTCGCTCGCGCGGTCTCGAAGCCAAAGGCGCGGCGGCGTGAAGTTCGGGCCGATCCCGATCGATCAGGCGCAAGGCGCGGTGCTGGCGCATGCCACGACGGCGGGCGAGCGGCGTTTCCGCAAGGCGCACAGGCTGAGCACGCAGGACGTGGCGGTGCTGAAGGCGGCCGGCATTACCGAGATCGTCGTGGCGGTGCTTGCCGCCGATGACCTCAGCGAGGATGCGGCGGCCGAAAAGATTGCTGCCAGCATGGCCCACCGCAACATCGAGGCAAAACCGGCCGCGACCGGCCGCGTCAACCTCCATGCCAAGGCCGCCGGTCTCTTCACCGTCGATGCCGCCATGATCGACGCCATCAATGCGGTCGACCCGACCATCACCATCGCCACGCTGGCGCAGCACGCGCCGGTTGAGCAGGGCCAGATGGTGGCGACGGTCAAGATCATCCCGTTCGCCGTTGCCTCGGCCCTTGTCGATGCGGTGACAAAGATCTGCGCCGGCGGCGAGATCTTCGCCGTCAACGCCTACCATCCGGTGCGCATCGGCGTCATTCAGACGATGCTGCCCGGCATCAAGCCCAGCGTGCTCGACAAAACGCTGCGCGTCACCGAGGCCCGGCTGGCACGCTCCGGCGGTCGGCTGACGACGGAGCGCCGCACGCCGCACGAGATCGCGCCTGTAGCCGAGGCAGCGGCCGCGCTGGCGCGCGACAACGACATGGTGGTGATCTTCGGCGCCTCGGCGATGAGCGATTTCAACGATGTCGTTCCGGCGGCGATCGAGGCAGCAGGTGGCACGGTGATCCGCGCGGGCATGCCGGTCGATCCCGGCAATCTGCTGGTGCTGGGCACGCTGGACGGCAAGCGCGTCATCGGCGCGCCCGGTTGCGCCCGCAGCCCCAAGGAGAACGGTTTCGATTGGGTGCTCGACAGGCTGATCGCCGGTCTCGACGTCACCGCCAAGGACATCGCCGGCATGGGCGTTGGCGGCCTCTTGATGGAAATCCCGACCAGGCCGCAGCCGCGCGAGCCGCTGCCGGCGAGAGCCGGGCTGAAGGTCGAGATCGTGCTTCTGGCCGCCGGTCGCTCCAGCCGCATGGGCGGGCCGAACAAGCTTCTGGCGCTGTTCGACGGCAAGCCGCTGGTGCGCCGCACCGCTGAACGGGCGCTCGATTCCAAGGCTTCTGCCACCGTTGTCGTCACCGGCCATCAGCGCGAGCGGGTGCACGCCGCGCTCTCGGGCCTCGACGTGATCTTCGCCGACAATTCGGATTTTGCCGACGGCCTGTCCTCGTCTCTAAAAGCCGGCATTGCCCGCGTTGGAGCCGAGGCGGCCGGCGCCATGATCGTCCTCGGCGACATGCCGGGTATCTCATCGGCCGATCTCGACCGGTTGATCGAGGCCTTCCGTAGGGACGGCGGCCGCTCAGTGGTGCGTGCCGCCCATGACGGCCGCCGCGGCAATCCGGTGCTGCTGCCACGCGCGCTGTTTGGAGGCATCGCTCACCTCGAGGGCGACACCGGCGCCCGCCATCTGGTCGAGGCCGAGGGACTGGATGTCATCGACGTCGAGATCGGCGACGGCGCGTCGGTCGACGTCGACACCCGCGAGGCGCTCGAAGACGCCGGCGGCGTGCTGCAGGATTGACAAAGCGAAGCCGAAAAACGCATGCCTTTAGCATGGCTCTCTCTTTACTTGCCTCAGCGCTTCTACCCCCCTCTGGCCTGCCGGCCAGGCCGGCAGGCCAGAGGGGGGTAGCCGCGTTCCATACCCTTCTGGTTTCACTTCTTTTCTTGTTCTCCGCCGCCCACGCGGACGCGCTCGAACTAAAACCCTACAAGGATGACCTCTTCGCCTATCCGGCGACGCTCTCGTCCACGGACAAAGGCGCCTACACCGTCATCGACTATCGCGAGATGCGCGACATCAACGACCGCGACGAGGTGCCGGAAAAGCGCGTGCAGGCTAAGTATACCGACACCGGCGTGCGCAAGGTGCAGCGGGATTTGATGCTGAAAACCGATGCCGGCGATGTCAGGCATGTCGCCGTCGGCAAGACCGAAGGCGCCGGCATCATCGTGCTTTACCTGCACGGGCAGGGCGGCAGCCGCAAGCAGGGCGTCGACGACTTCACCTTCGGCGGCAATTTCAACCGCATCAAGAACCTGATGGCCGGCAATGGCGGCCTCTACCTCTCACCGGATTTCACCGATTTCGGCGACAAGGGCGCGGCCCAGGTCGCGGCGCTGATCGGCCACTATGCCGAGGCTTCGCCGGACGCGAAAATCTTCGTCGCCTGCGGCTCGATGGGCGGCATGCTGTGCTGGAAGCTGGCCGGCCGCAACGATACGGGACGGCGCATAAACGGGCTGCTGCTGCTCGGCTCGCTATGGGATGACAGTTTCCTGTCGAGCCCCGCCTACAGGCGCCATGTGCCGGTGTTCTTCGGCCAGGGCAGCAAGGACCCGGTCTTTCCCGTGGAGAAGCAGGAAGCCTTCTTCCGCTCCATCATTGCGAACTCGAAAGCCTATCCGACCCGGTTCGTCCGGTTCGAGACCGGCACCCATGGCACGCCGATCCGCATGGTCGACTGGCGCCAAACGCTGAACTGGATGCTGTCGAAAGCGCCCTGACGCATATCGCCCAGAGGTGCCCGTTGGTTTTGGCGATCATGGTTCGGCCGATATCCTTACTGGTGTAGGCTGATATGATCCAACAGATCGGAAGCACAGCGATGGACGCTCACCCCTTCAAGATCCAAATTCCGAACGAACAACTTGAAGATCTCCAGCGCCGGCTTAGCGCAACACGATGGCCAATTCCGCTAAGCGAAGCGGGCTGGAGCGATGGGGCCGACCTGCCGTTCATCAAGCGTCTTGCGGATTACTGGCGAGACCGCTTCGACTGGAGAGTGCAAGAGGCGCGGCTGAACCGGCTGCCGCAATATCTGACGAGGCTGAACAACCTAGATGTCCACTTTGTCCACCAGCCAGGCAACGGACCGGCGCCGCTGCCGCTGATCATAACGCATGGCTGGCCCGGCTCCTTCATCGAAATGGAACACGTCATTCCATTGCTGGCAGACCCAGCTGCCCATGGTGGTGACCCGGCCGACGCTTTCCACGTGGTAGTTCCCTCTTTGCCCGGATACGGCTTTTCGCAGGCGCCGACGGAACCAGGCTTCCATTCCGGCCGCATCGCGGAGTTATGGGTACAGTTGATGCGCGGGCTCGGCTACGACCGCTTCGCTTCCCAAGGAGGCGACATCGGCGCGGGCGTTTCCGCCTGGATGGCACGGCTCCATTCCGAAAGCGTGCTTGGCGTCCACGTCAATTACATTCCCGGGAGCTATCGGCCACCTTTGGGTGCAGGTCTGCCACCTGTCACCGTTGAGGAGCAGGCCTTCCTGGACAAGGCCGCGGCCTGGACGGCAACGGAGGGCGCCTATGCCCATCTGCAGGGCACGAAGCCTCAGACGCTTGCTTATGCGCTGACAGACTCGCCGATCGGTCTCGCAGCCTGGATGATCGAGAAGTTCCGTAGCTGGAGCGATTGCGACGGTGACGTGGAGCGCACCTTCGGCATGGACACGCTCCTTACGGATGTTTCGCTCTATTGGTTCAGCAACGCGCTCACCTCGTCCTTGCGGCTCTACAAGGAGAATCGACTGTTCCCTCTTGCGTTCGAGACGCTGGAACGCGTTTCGCCGCCATTTGGGGTAGCGCTTTTCCCTCGCGAGTTGCCGATGCCGCCTCGATCCTGGGTGGCGCGGGTCTTTGACGTTCAGCGATGGACATCGATGCCGCGAGGCGGCCATTTCGCTGCGCTGGAGGAACCGAGTCTTCTGGTCGAGGACATTCGCGCCTTCTTCCGGCCGATGCGTTCCCGGCCTGAAACGAGAAGGCGAATGTGAAGGACTGCTTGAGCGCGGCGGTTCCTGATAAGATCCCTACGGCGCGGTGTTGTAGTCGACCACCGTCTGCGGGTTCTCCTCGCCATCGTAAGACGCGTCCACATCATATTGGACGAGGGAAAAATCGCCGTTACGGAACAGGTATATCCCTTTGTCCGAGGCGTCGCCGATGCCGCGCCATTTGTTGAACGTGGTCAGCGTCTTGGCGTCTTCGTCATATTCGGAATTGGCCGCCCAGCCGGTGGTGCGGAAGCCGATGATATCCATGCCCAGCAGTTTGCCGTCGCTGTCATTGTTCTCGTAACGGATATCCATTTCGGGCTCGGTGAACTGCAACTGCCGCACGCCCGATACTTCGTCGGTCATGTAGTAGACCGAACTTGCGTTATAGGCTACCGCTTGGCAGTAGAACTCGAAAAGCCGCGTTTCCTTGTCGGGATCGCTGGCAGCCGCGTCCTTTGCCTTGTATTTGATCGAAAAGATGTTCGGCTCCTCGCCGAGAAACTGCTTGTCACACTGATCGCCATAATCGGCGGCGAACAGTTTCTTCACGTGCTCGAGTGCGGTGTCCTTCTTCGGCGGCGGCGGCCCGTCACCACAGCTTGGCGGCAGCGCCTCCTCGAAATCGGCCTTGGACGGCTTCAGCGCGCCCTTGTCGATAAAGATCGGTCGGAACGGCGGGGCCTGGATCTGAGCGCTGACCTGGCGCAGCGTGTAGCAGCCGGCGAAGACCGCTTCATTGCCGTCCTTGTCGGTGGCGCGGATGGCGACAGGAACGCTGTAATAGATGCTGCCGGCCGCACCTTCATCGGAAATGGCGCCGGTTTCGACGTCGACCTTGTAGGTGCCGTCATAGCCCTTGACGAAGGTACCAAAATCCTTTGCCGGCTTGGTATCGCCGTAGTAAGCCCAGGCGCGGGCGAATTCGTGCCGGTTGATGGCGCTGTAGAGCGAGCGGATGACGGCTGCGGCGTCTGACCTGTCATCGACGTAAGGGGCCTGGTCATCGGCTGCCGGTTCATCGTCGGCGAACACAGCCTGGCCGGATGCGGCAAGGGAGCAAAAGGCGGCCGCTGCCAGAAAGACGCGTCTCATCGGAGAATCTCCACCACGAAGGAGTCTATCATAGAGATTGCGGCGACGTGGTGACGCTTGAAAAATCCTCCGGGAAGGCGCTACGTCCCGCCGTCGGCGCTTCAGCCGCAATGGAGATTTGAACGTGACACTATCGATGTATGAAGCCTCTGTGCCGGTGTTTTCGGCCAGGCTGAAGGCGCTGTCCGGCGTGCTGTCGGCGGCCGAACAGAATGCAACCGAGCGCAAGATTGACCCGCAGGTGTTTTTGACCGCGAGGTTGGCGCCCGACATGTACGCGCTGGCCAGGCAGGTGCAGGTCGCCACCGACCACGCCAAGGGCGCGCCATCACGGCTGGCCCGTCGCGAGGTGCCGAAATACGAAGACAATGAAGCGACCTTCGCCGAGCTTCAGGCGCGCCTGACCAAGACGCTCGATCTGCTGGCGTCATTCTCGGCCGCCGAATTCGATGGTTCGGATGAAAGGGTGGTCGAACTGAAGTTTGGCCAGCGCGAAGCCTCGATGCCCGGCATGCAGTATCTGCTGCATGTCGCCATGCCCAACTTCTATTTCCACGTGACCACCGCCTACGACATCCTGCGCCACAATGGCGTGCCGCTGACCAAGGGCGCCTATCTCGGTAATCGTTGACGAATTGCGCGTTGCGAGGTTTCCCGGCCGCTACCGGGAAACTTCGTATGACGCTGGTTCAGCGCCAAGGCTTACTCAACGCAGTGACATTTCGCGCGCGATGCGTGGGAAATCGGCCGGCTTGACGCCGATGTCGGCGCGGTCGGCATTGCTCATCGAGTGCAGCAGTGCCAGGGCGGAACGATAACGCTGATGCTCCTGCGGACGCGGACGGGCAAACGTTTCAGTGAAGAACCCCATGATTCGGCCCCTTGTTGATCCTCCACGGCGCCGAATATAGGAAAATTGTGAAGATTGTGCAGTGCAGCATTTGCATGGCAGCCATGCCAAGCGAATTTTTTTCGGCACAATTGCCGCGTGCGCTGAAACTTGTGGCGCATCCCCACCGTATGCATAGACGCTGGCACATGGCCGGCTTTTCCTCGCCACTCCTGGCGAATTTCCGGACTGCATGCAAATGCAGTCCGGCTTTTTGTTGGGTCTTGCACATCGCCAACCGGGCCCGCGCAAGCCTCGCAAACGCCTAAACTGGTTAAGATCAGCGGCATTCATTTTTAACGAGCCGGTTCTATGCTGCGACCGGCTCTGTTCGCACGCTTAAACGAGGGGGAGGCTGACATCGGCGCCAAGCGGGATTTCGCTTCCTTGCTCGACGATCTGTTCGTTGCCTCCGACAAGGACGAGGCGGGCGAGGAGACCGGCGCGCGGCCGTCGATCCCGTTCGACTATCTCTCCGTGGCCGACGAGCTTCATTCCGGCCGCATCAAGGTCTCGGGCGAAACATTCGCCGCCGAATACCGCGAGGCGGGAGCCGATCTGGCCGCAGAATTTGCCGCCCTTCTCGATCATGCCAAGCTGGCGCTCGCCGGCGAGGAGGCAAAGCCCGAGGAAAAGCTGCCGCCGATCGACCCTGACGCGATCGCCGTCGAGCTCGGCCTCGATCATCCAGTCAAGAACGCCGATCTCGGCCGCATGCGCCGCAGCTTCGCCTTCGCCAACCACCCCGACCGCGTCGCGCCGCATCTGCGCCAGCGCGCCATGATCCGCATGCAGGTGGCCAACATGCTGATCGACGAGGCCAAGCGGCGCGCGCTGGCCGGCGCAAGGCGCTAACTTTTCCTCCTTCACGCAAAAGTCGGTCCGCTGAGGGTTGGAGAGCGGCGCCGCTTTCCCTATAGATGCGACTTCCTTCCCGCGCTGTCGCGCGCAGCATTCCCGCCGGAGAAATTCCATGCACAAACGCCGTCTCGGTCGGACCGATCTTCTTGTTACCCAGATCTGCCTGGGGTCGATGACCTGGGGCGAGCAGAACACCGAAGCCGATGGCCACGCGCAGATGGATCTGGCTTTTGAGCGCGGCGTGAATTTCATCGACACCGCCGAGCTCTACCCGATCCCGCCCAAAGAGGAAACGCAGGGGCGGACGGAGAAGTTCATCGGCAGCTGGATGAAGGCCAAGGGCAACCGCGACAAGGTCATCCTGGCCTCGAAAGTGGTCGGCCGCACCGCCAACAGCTGGTTTCGTGGCGGCCGCCCGTCGAAGCTGGTGCGCGCCGACATCTTTGACGCCATCGACAAATCGCTGGCCAAGCTCGGCACCGACTATCTCGATCTCTATCAGATCCATTGGCCGGAGCGCGACATCCCCTGGGGCGCCAACCCGACCCGCGTGGGTGCTGTGCCGCGCCGTGCCGATGCCGTTGGCGCGCCGCCCGGCGAGACGCCGATCGCCGAGACGCTGGCTGTCTTCGATGAACTGGTGAAGGCAGGAAAGATCCGCCATCTCGGCCTGTCGAACGAAAGCTCCTGGGGCGTCATGCGCTTCATTGCCGAGGCCGACAAGGGCGTCGGCCCGCGCGTCGTTTCGCTGCAGAACGCCTACAATCTGGTCAACCGCACGTTCGAGGTGAACCTCGCCGAGGCCTGCGAACGCGAGGATGTCGGCTTTCTCGCCTATTCGCCGCTGGCGCAGGGCTATCTCACCGGCAAATACGATCATGGCGCGCGGCCGCAAGGTTCGCGCTCGCAGCTGTTCAACCGCGGCCAGCGCTATGAGACGCCGAATGCGGCGGAGGCGCAGCTCGAATACAACGAACTGGCGCGCTCCTTCGGCCTCGAACCGGCGCTGTTCGCCAACGCCTATGTCGCCAGCCGACCCTTTGTTACCTCCAGCATCATCGGCGCGACGACGATTGCCCAGCTCGAGATGGCGCTGTCCTCAGTCGACGTGACCTGGACCGACGAGATGCAGAAGGCCGTCGACGCAATCCATCAGCGCGTCGGCAATCCGTGCCCATAGGCAAGCCGTTCGAACGAAATTGCCGAGCAAACACAAGGGTAAGGGGACAGCAATGGATTTTCCGATCGAGACCGTCAGGGGGAAATTTCCGGCGCTGGACCTGACCGACAAAGGCCGCCGGCGCATCTATCTCGACAATCCGGCCGGCACGCAGGTGCCGCAAGCCGTTGCCGATGCGGTGGCGCGCTGTCTCTTGACCACCAACGCCAATCTCGGCGGCTATTTCGAAACGACCGTGGCGGCGCAAAAAGTGGTCGACGACGCGCATGCGGCGATGGCCGATTTCCTGGGTGCGGCAAGCGCTGAAGAAATCATCATCGGCGCCAACATGACGACGCTGACCTATCACATGTCGCGCACGCTCGGCCGCGGTTTCAAGCCGGGCGACGAGATCATCGTCACCCGCATGGACCATGAGGGCAATGTCTCGCCCTGGCTGCAACTGGCCGAAGACCTTGGCCTCGTCCTGCGCTTCCTGCCCTTCGACGAGAAGAGCTGGCAGGTCGAGGAGGCGGCGCTCAGCGCTCTGCTCACCGACAAGACGCGGCTTGTTGCGCTGAACTACGCCTCGAACCTCACCGGCTCGATCAACCGGGTCAAGGCGCTGACGGCGATCGCCAAACAGGCCGGCGCGCTGGTCTATGTCGATGCCGTGCAGTTCGCGCCGCATGGGCTGGTCGACGTGCAGGACCTCGGCTGCGACTTCCTGGTTTGCTCTGCCTACAAGTTCTTCGGCCCGCACATGGGCATTCTTTGGGGCCGCCGCGACATCATCGATGCGCTGAAACCCTACAAATGCCGTTGCTCGTCCAATGGCCTGCCGGAGCGCTTCGAACTCGGTACGCCGCAGATCGAACTGATGGCCGGACTTACCGCAGCGGTCGATTACTTCGCCGAACTCGGTGCTGCGGCCGGCGAGGGCGGTTCGCGAAGGCAAAAGATCGCAAAGGCATACGAAGTGTCGATCGCCTACGAAAACCCGCTGGCGCTGGGGCTGATCGATGGGCTGTCCGCCATTGAGGGCCTGACCATCCGCGGCATCACAGATCAGAAGCGTGTCATTGAGCGCGTGCCGACCGTGTCCTTCACCGTCGACGGCATCGTGCCAGAGACGATCGTGCGGCAGATGAATGCCGAGAACATTTTTCTATGGTCGGGTCACAACTACGCCTGGGAGATCGTCCACCATCTCGGCATTCCGGCCGAGCAGGGAGTCGTGCGCATCGGTATTGCGCACTACAACACGGCGGCAGAGATCGACGAGACGTTGGAAAGCGTGCACCGGGTGATCGCCATGCTGAGGCAGCAGCGCAAGTCAGCTATCGCTGTTTGCCGCCGAAACCGGTGAGGAACGCCGTGAGATTGTCGCCGAGCGCGTCGCAGAGATAGCCGCCTTCCTGGACGATAATCGTCGGCAGGCCAAGCTTGGCAATTGCCTCGCCGATCCGCGAGAAACCGGGCGTGGTCACCGAAAGCCCGCCGAACGGATCGCCCTCGAACGCATCGAGACCGAGCGCCACGACCAGCGCGTCCGGCGAAAAGGCGTGGATACGCTGGAACGCCACTTCGAGAGCCTCCAGAAACGCCGCGTCGGCTGATTTGCGCGGCAATGGCAGGTTGAAATTATAGCCGAGGCCCGGACCTTCGCCGCGCTCATCGGCATGGCCCCAGAAGAACGGATAGAAGCGCACCGGATCGGCATGCAGCGACACTGTCAGCACATCGGCCCGGGCATAGAAGATGCCTTGCGTGCCGTTGCCGTGATGCAGGTCGACATCGAGGATCACCACCCGCCCCGCCTGCTTGCGCAACACCTGGGCTGCGACCGCCGAATTGTTGATGAAGCAGAAGCCACCGGCGACATCGGCAAAGGCGTGGTGGCCGGGCGGCCGGCAGAGCGCATAAGCGGCAGGCGCGCCCGATATCACCGCTTCGGCTGCCTCGACTGCACTCCAGGCGCTCCACAGCGCGCTTTGCCAGGTTTCGGCGGAGATCGGGCAAGCGGTGTCGGCCATGTGGTAGCCGGCCTGGCCGACCGCCGAGGCCGGATAGGACCCTGTGCGGGCCAGTGGATGGATGTTGGGCATGACTTCCGCGGATGCGCCCTCGATGCGCTGCCAGCGCGCAAAAATGTGTTCGAGGAAGGCGAGATACTCCGGCGTATGCACGGCCGCCACCGGGCCTAGGCCATGTTCCCTGGGCCGCTCGATCGTCAATCCGGCGGATTTTGCGCCGGCTAACAATCGCTCTACCCGCTCCGGCCGTTCGGGATTGGGCTGCGGCGCACCGCTGGACAGAAAGGCCTTCGGGTCGTGGCGTTTCTGCTCCTCGGCAAAGAAGGTTTTCATTCCGCGTCCCCATCCTGCGCTGCATCGGCAAAGGCGAAAAAGGCATCGCCAACAATCTTATGCGTCTGCTCGTAGCTCGACCAGGCGATGCCCAGCCTCTCATAAAAAGCCTTGGCGCCGTCATTGTCGGTATCGACGGACAGCCTGAGATAGGCGCCGCCATCCCGGCGGCAGTCGCGCGCGACCCGGCGCAGCAGTCTTTCGCCGACCTTGCGGCCGCGAAACCGGTCCTCGACATAGAGGTCCTGGATATAGACGCCTGGCCGCCCCATCCATGTCGAGAAGATCGGGAAATGCAGGCAGAGCCCCGCAAAATCGCCGCCGATCTCGGCGATCAGGGTGGAGAAGGCGGGTTTGTCGCCAAAGCCGTAGCGGCGGAGATCGTCGGCAGTGGACGTGATCTCCTGATGCGCGCCGATATGGGTGCCGAGCTTGAGCAGCGCGGCATGGATGGTGTCGACGTCGTCGATGGTGCCGGGGCGGAGGGTGACTGTACTCACGATAGGCAAGGCGCCCAGGCACCCCCCTCTGTCCTGCCGGACATCTCCCCCTCAAGGGGGGAGATTGGACGTCGCCACGGCCTTCGCAAACTTCCAACGTTGCAGGATGGACGGCAGCGCAGAAACTGCTGATCTCCCCCCTTGGGGGTGAGATGTCCGGCAGGCCAGAGGGGGGTGTGCCAGAACGCCATCATCGCAGATCAATCATCTCAAAACGCCACCCGGTCCCCACCCTTCAGCGCCAGCATCTCCCGCGCCTCCGCCGGTGTGGCCACCTCCAACGACAGGCCATCGAGAATGCCACGTATCCTGCGCACCTGGTCGGCGTTGGATTTCGCCAGCTGGCGTCCGTCGTAGAGACTGTCCTCCAGCCCGACGCGGACATTGCCGCCCATCGCCGCTGCGATCGAGATCAGCGGCATCTGGTGGCGGCCGGCGGCGAGCACCGAGAACTGGTAGCTGTCGCCGAACAGCTTGTCGGCAATGCGCTTCATGTGGATGAGATTGTCGGGATCGGCACCGATGCCACCCAGAATGCCGAGCACGAATTGAATGAACAGCGGCCCCGACACCAGCCCGCGGTCGCGGAAATGCGCCAGCGAATAGAGATGGCCGACATCGTAGCATTCGAACTCGAAGCGCGTGCCGCAGCCCTTGCCGAGCTTTTCGAGCACGCCTTCCATATCGGCAAAGGTGTTCTTGAAGATGGTGTCGCGGGTGGCTTCGAGCAGCTTTGGTTCCCACTCGTGCTGCCATTCCCTTGGCTTGTCGAGCATCGGGAACAGCGCGAAATTCATCGAGCCCATGTTCAGCGAACACATTTCCGGCTCGGCCCGCAGTGGTGCCGCCAGCCGCTGGTCGAGCGTCATCAGCGACGAACCGCCGGTGGTGATGTTGATCACCGCATCGGTCGCTTGCTTGATGCGCGGCAGGAACTGCATGAACACCTCAGGATCGGCGGTCGGCCGGCCGTCTTTGGGATCGCGGGCGTGGAGATGCAGGATTGAGGCGCCAGCCTCGGCCGCCGCGATGGCGTCGGTCGCGATCTGGTCCGGCGTCACCGGCAGATAGGGCGACATGGACGGGGTGTGCACCGAGCCAGTGACCGCGCAGGTGATGATGACTTTCCTCGGCGCCATTCTTTAGCCCTCAGCCTTCGACCGGCAGGTCGAGTTCGGCGGCCAGAACTTCCAGCGAATCGCCGATGATGGAAATGATCTCGCCGACCTCTTCAGCCGTGACGATCATCGGCGGCGCCACCATGAAATTGTCGCCGTCGACACCGCCCTTGACCCTGCGGCCGTAGATGATCAGCCCGCGCTCGTAGGCGAGGTCGAGCAGGCGCTGCGTGGCTTTCTTGCCCTGTTCGATCGGCCGTAGAGTTTCGGGATCGGCAACCATCTCGGCGCCGGTGAGCAGGCCTTTGCCTCGGACATCGGCGATGAACGGAAAACGCTTCGCCAGCGCTTTCAGCCCGTCCATCAGCACGTCGCCCATCGCGGCGGCATTGGCGATCAGGTCGAGGCGGTCCATCTCGCCGAGCACGGCGAGCCCGGCCGCGCAGGCGAGCGGATTGCCAGCATAGGTGTGGCCATGCTGGAAGCCGCCCGACGCCAGCAGCGGCTCGACCAGCCGCATCGGGGCGGCCAGCGCGCCGAGCGGCGCATAGCCGGAGCCAAGCCCCTTCGACAGCGCGACGATGTCGGGCTTGCAGTTCCAATGGTCGCCGCCAAGGAATTTTCCGGTGCGGCCGGCGCCGCTCATCACTTCATCATGGATGAGCAGGATGCCGTAGCGGTCGCAGATCTCGCGTATACGCGGATAATAGCTGTCCGGTGCGACGAGGGCCGAAGTCGCCGCACCGCCGATCGGCTCCATGATGAAGGCGAGCACGCTGTCCGGGCCCTCGGCCTGGATCTTCTCCTCCAGCATGTCGGCATAACGGACGCCGCGCTGCTCCATCGAAAGATTGTCGCGGTCGCGCCATGCCGTCGGCGCCGGCACGGTCGGCATCACCCGCATCATCGGTGTGAACGTTTCGGCCAGCGCATCGTCGCCGGTTATCGAAAGCGAACCCAGCGTGCCGCCATGATAGGAGGGAAAACGCGTGATAACCTTCCAGCGCTTCGGCTGGCCGGTCGCGACCGCCCATTGCCGCGCCAGCTTGATGCAGGATTCCGTCGCCTCCGAACCGCCGGAGACGAAGAAGATTCGGTCCATGCCCTCCGGCAGTTTGCCGGCGAGCTCCCGCGCCAGTTCTTCCGCCTGCTCGTTCTCGAAATGCAGCCGGTAGGCGAAGGTGGCGCGGTCCATCTGCCGCTTCATGGCGTCCAGCACATTGCGGTTGGAGTGACCGATATTGGCGACCATCGGCCCGCTCGATCCGTCGATGAAGCGGCGGCCGTCCTGCGTCCACATATAGATGCCTTCGGCGCGGTCGATCAGCGGCCGGCGCAGGCTGGAGAGGTAGAACAGGTGCGATGGCGCGCGCGTTTCTGAACCAGTTGATGAGGGCTTCTGCATGTCAGGTCTTTCCGAGATAGCGGTCGATTACATTCCTGGTCACGCGCTCGACCATGGGATCCTGCCTGAGCAGGCCGGCGACCCATTCGCAGCTTCCGGCGTGGAAAACCTCGCCCTTGCCGCGCGGAAAATTGACGATCATGCCGTTGCCGCGTTTGACCTTTTCCAGATTGGCGTCGGTCGCCTCGCCAAACAGCGTTTCGGCCGTAAAGCGGCCATCCTCGTCGGCGAGAAACTGGTCCTCGATCGGGATATCGGCGCTTTCCTCGACCTGGCTCGCCATGCCGACGGCCAGCACCTGCAGCCCGTCAGGCGCACCGCTGTCCGGTGTCGGATAGGGCAGGCCGCCGCGGATCTCGAAATCGAGCCCGTCGACCTCATAGCCATAGACATGACTGTCGGCGCCAAGCAGGTCGCCATAATAGATTCCGGTGCCGGCAAAGGCCCAATGCTCGGGCCGATAGACCGGAAAGCCGCGCACGCCGCGCGGCGCGCAGCCGCCCCAGCCGGCATAGACGCCCCTCGTTGCGTTAAGGCCGAAGGTCAGAGCGCCGGGACGGCCGATCTCCGGCGCTTCCCAGGAGTTGGTGGCGCGGGTGACGTCGCCGCCATAGGCCGGGTCTTCGGCCCGCGCGCGGTATTTGTAACAGACCTGCCGGCGGCCTTCGTCCTCGAGCCTTGTCTGCCACATGAAATTGCCGGCAAAGCGCGCCGCATGGCCGCCGCGCTCGACGTAGCTGTCGACGGCGTCCCGCATCTCCCAGGTCCAGTACTCGTCATGGCCGACGAAGACCACACAGTCATAACCATCGAGGATTTCGGGCGAGAAGTGCAAATCGTGCTGGCTGGCGAGATCGACGCCATAGCCGGCGCGCTCGGCAAAGCGGAAGAAGTGGCTGTCATAGCTCGCCCAGCCGGAGGAGGTGTATTTCTTCGAATGTCCCGTGGCGTACGCCCATTCCATGTGCGGATAGCGCGGCACTGTTTTCGGCGGCACGGCAACCTCCAGCGGCACGCGCGGCGCGTCCTTGGGCAACACCACGAAGCCACGGCACCAAGGCCGCTGCGTCGACACCATGCGCGCATACTGGTCGCGGCCCGGGCCGGTGATGCCCTGATAGGCGTTGGAGCCGCCCCATGTGTTGTAGGACAGCCAGGTGCCGGTCGCCGCCACCTGCAGCACGCGACCGGGTTTGCTGCCGGGCAGGAGCGCGACGATGATGAGGTGATGGCAAAGGATAGCTTTGCCGTCGCGCCCGTCTGCCGTCAGCGTCAGCCGATAGGCGCCGGATGGCCAATCCTTGCCGATGCGAAATTCGAAAGACGCCTCCCAGCCGCAGCCTTCGACCGAGCACTGGTCGGGCGTATCCTGCCAGCGCGCCGAAAGCCCCGTTTGCTCGAAGACTTTTGTCTCGCTGCCGCCGTCGCGGACAATGACAATGCTGAAGCGCGGCACTGTCGAACTGACATGCAGCGTCACGGTCTCGCCGGCGCGGTAGGAAAAGCGGTTGGAATAACACCAGATCTCGCCGCGCTCGCCGTCCATTCCCGGCCATTCATAGTAATGGCCGCGCACTGCCTCGCGGCGCTGCTCGGGCGTCAGTCCGAAATCGGGAAATTCGGTTGGCAGATGGGTCATGAACACCGGAAAAGTGACAGGCCGCCATTTCGGCCATCTGCCGGCCAAGCGTCAAATGGAAACGATCGGGCCAGCAATTGCATACGACACAATTGCTTGGCCGCTCTTGGCCGCACCCGGCAAACCGACTATCTCAGGCGAGGCGGTATGTTCCGCCTCGGGAGCCGGCATGCTGAGAGTGCAGAAGGTCAAGGTCGACGACATCTACGTGCCGACGGCGCGCAAGAAGACGCTGCATCCCGAAACGGTCCGGCACCTGGCCGAAGACATACTGGAAAACGGCATGAAGACGCCGATCCAGGTTCGCAATGACGGCAAGCGCCACATCCTGGTCGAGGGCCTGCACCGGCTGGAAGCCGCCAAATGGCTCGGCGAGACCGAGATCGACGCCTATCTGGTGCAGGCCAAGCGCCACTGAGGCGCGCGACCCGATCGACAAACAGCCAAACCGGTCATTCCTCCGCGGATTTTTTCGCAGGGCATGTCGGCACGCGGCGTGCTTGCTCGTCCTTGGGGCGGAACCCGAGGAGACCGACATGTCCAGACCAATCTATTTCGCCATTCTTGCCTCGGTCGCTGCCTTGTTCGTAGCGCCCGGCCCAGCCAATGCAGAGGAGACCAAGCCCGCCATGACCACCGAGGCAACAGCCATGCCGAAGCCGGAAAAGTCCGGCCTGCTGCCGATCGACGGCCTGAATTACTACTATGCCGTCTACGGCAAGGGCGAACCGCTGCTTCTGCTGCATGGCGGCCTTGGCACGTCGGACATGTTCGCGCCGCTGCTGCCGAAGCTGGCGGAAAACCGCACCATCATTGCCGTCGACCTGCAGGGCCATGGCCGCACCGCGCTCGGCGAGCGACCCTTCAGCCTGGAGGGGATGGGCGACGACATGGCTGGTATCGTCAAGGCGCTCGGCTATGACAAGGTCGACGTGCTTGGCTATTCGCTGGGCGGCGGCGTCGCCTTCCGTATGGCCGTTCAGCATCCCGAGACGGTGCGCCGGCTGGTCCTGGTCTCGACCGGCTTCGCCGCCAATGGCTTCTATGACGAGATGCGCGGCCAGCAGGCGCAGGTGAGCGCGGCCGCCGCCGATTTCATGAAGGACACGCCGATGTACAAATCCTACGTCGCCGTCGCCCCACGTCCCGACGATTTCCCTAAACTGCTCGATGCGCTGGGCAATTTCATGCGCAAGGATTACGACTATTCCGCCGATGTGGCGAAGCTGAAGATGCCAGTTATGCTGGCCTATGGCGACAGCGACATGTACAAGCCCGAGCACGAGATCAGGTTCTACCAGATGATCGGCGGCGGGCTGAAGGATGCCGGCTGGATGCGTGAGAACCTGTCGCAGAACCGGCTGGCCATCATTCCCAACCGCACCCACTACGACGTCTTCTTCGCACCGGAACTGACGGCCGCGGCACTGCCCTTCCTCAATGGCGAAACCAAGGTGAAGACCTGGGACGAAGTCCTCAGCGAAACGAAATAGCTTGCCTGAGATACATGCCGGCCGTCTCGAAGAGGCGGCCGGCTTTTTTGTGCCTGCGAAACCACGAAGCCCTGGCGCAGCCATTAGTCCTATCGGCGCAATCGATGGCGCCATCAGGGCTTTTCAATTGACCGAAAGGTACCTGTCGATATCATCAAGAGACCTTCAGTGTGATGGGTTCGAATGATGACGAAATACCAGGGCGGATGCCATTGCGGGGCAGTGCGCTACGGCACCGAGGCGGCGCCGCTCAATCAGCGCGTCTGCCATTGCCGGCGCTGCCAGAAGGTGATCGGCGCGGCCTTCAACGCCCGCCTTTTGTTTCGCATCGACGATGTCACCGTCGAGGGAGAGGTGGCGACGGTCAACACCTCTCCGGACCTCAAGCGCGGCTTTTGCGCCGCTTGCGGCACCACGCTGTTTTCCCGACGCGACTCCGCCGGCATCGTCGGCATCACCACCGGCTCGCTCGACGATCCCTCGCTGTTCAAGCCGGAGATGCATATGTGGACCGCCTCGAAGCAGCCCTGGCTGCAGCTCGATGACGGCCTGCCGCACCATGAAGGCGCGCCGCCTCCGAACTGACGCCGGCCTTACCGGAAATTAATCCCGAAACCACGACATAGCCGGCAAAGCGTCATTGGCGGGCCATGATTGGCTGCCTATCTATCGTCTGCGGGCCGGTATCGAGGAGACGACCGATGAGCGACAGAATCAGCACCCTGGACGAGCTTTTGAGCGATCCGATGGTCCTCCTCGTCATGGAGCGTGACCGCGTGCGCCCCGAACAGGTTCGCCTGCTGCTCGAACGTGCCCGCCGCCCGGCGGCCGACGCCGTGCCACCGGCGCATGTGGTGGCGAAAAGCTGCATGCAGCAATGGCTGGGAAGGTAAGGGCTTCCCCTTCTCCCCTTGTGGGAGAAGGTGGCCGAGCGAAGCTCGGTCGGATGAGGGGTGTTCCAGGGAACGCCAACGCCTCACTCCGCTGGAACACCCCTCATCCGTCTCGGCGCTACGCGCCGATCCACCTTCTCCCACAGGGGGAGAAGACAAGAGGGCCAATTCCTAACAACTTGATTCAAACTTTGTTGGTAATTTCTCGTTAGTAATCGAGGCCGGTTTGTCCGGCGGCGTCTGTTTGCCTTCGGTCTGTTGTGTTTTGCGTACAGGTCCAGATGCGGATTTCAGCCGTCGTCAGTTTCATGTTGGCATCGCTGTGGCTTGCCGGCTGTTCGTCCACAGCGGGCGTCGATGGCTTGCAACCGTCGAACGAGACGACCAGTTCGGTCGTGCGTCCGAGCGCGCCGGTCGCAGCGGCTCCGGCGGAGACCGCCGACCTCGCGCCGATGCGGTCCGACATGGTGGCCGACAACGCTGTGGCCGACAATGCGCCGCCCTTTTCCATGGTCGAGGAAGAAGAGGCCATCGTCGCGGGCACGCCGCAGGGGAGCACCAGACCACAGCTCGAGCCCGCCGCTCTGATGTCTGCGCCGAAGCGGTTGACGCGCGCGGCGCCGGCCATGCTGGCCTCGCCGGTCACCCGCTACGGTTTCCGCGACGCCAAGCCGATCAATTTCGGCAAGGCTTCGCCACGCTACCTTGCCGTCCACGGCGTCGACGTCTCGCGCTGGCAGGGCAATGTCAACTGGGGCAAGCTGCGTACCCAGGGCGCCAACTTCGCCTATATCAAGGCGACCGATGGCGGCGACCATCTCGACCCGATGTTCATGAAGAACTGGCGCAATGCCGACGCCGCCGGGCTGAAGCGCGGCGCCTATCATTTCTTCTACTGGTGCCGCACTGCGGGCGAGCAGGCCGACTGGTTCATCCGCAATGTGCCGAGGGTCGAAGGCGCGCTGCCACCGGTAATCGATGTCGAGTGGAACGGCGAATCTTCCTGCAAGCGGCGGCCGTCGCGGGCCACCGTGCTGGAAAAGATGAAGGTGTTCATGGACAAGCTGGAGCGCCATTACGGCCAGCGGCCCATCATCTACACCGCACCGGATTTCTATCGCGACAATCTCAAGGGTGCGTTTCTCGATTATCCGTTCTGGCTGCGCGCCGTGGCGCGGCATCCCTCAAAAGTCTATCCCGGCCGCAAATGGCTATTCTGGCAGTACTCCGGCTCCGGCCTGTCGCACGGCGTGACCGGCCGCATCGACCTCAACGTCTTCCATGGCGACGAGCGCGCCTGGCGGGCATGGGCAGGCGGGCAGACGACCGTCGCCGACGCCGATTGAACGTCAGGCCCGGTGCCGGTGCGCCTGCGCTGCCTGCCGCTGCGCCTTGGGTTGAATTTTCAGCGTCTCGCTAACGATCCGCTCACTGTGTCCTTTAGCGGTATCGCAACAGCCTTCCGGTAACGTGCCCGTGATCGGGTTTTCGGAGGGATCCATGCGCAATCCAGTTGTGGCTGTCGCACTTGCCGCCGCCGTCGGCTACGGGTTTTTCAGTTCGCTCGGCCACATGCCGGGCGGAAGTGGCGCTTCGCTGGCGGAGTCGAAGCAGAACGTCGTGTCCTATTCCACCGAGGACAAGGCGATGCAGGCCGCCAAGGACAGCGGCCGCTCGACCCTCAAGCGCTTCCACGAACTGATGGACGCCGGCACGCCGGGCACCTACACGGTAAAATTCCCGCTGACCCAGAACGGCGCCACCGAGCATATTTGGCTGCAGCTGGTGGGCTACAGCGAAGGCTCCTATATCGGCCTGCTTGCTGACGTGCCGGTCAATGGCAACAAGTACAAGATGGGCGACAGGATGACGGTAACCGAGGCCGACGTCGAGGACTGGATGATCAAGAACGGCAAGGTGATCTACGGCGGCTACACCACGCGCCAGGCGCTTGCGGATATGCCGAAGGAACAGGTCGCCAAGTACGGGTTGACCTTTAAGGATTAGACACGGGCGAGCTTGATCGTGGCGCCTTGAGGGTTATCGAGCCGTTCGCGTTCGCGTATCTCTGCCGTTTGCGCCAGCACCCAGTCGCGAAACACCTTGATTTTGGGCGCGTTGCGGCGGCTCTCCAGATGCACCAGCCAATAGCCGTCGCCGTCCGAGCCAAGCACGTCGAATGGCTGTATCAACTGGCCCTTTTCCAACAGGGCGCTGTAAAGGTTTCTGGTGAGGATCGCGGCGCCCTTGTCGGTCAGCGCCGCCATCGCATCATAGGCCTGCGTACCCAGCTTCGGGCCAGCGATGACGCGATCGGGCTCGAACGGCACGCCGGCAGCCTTGAACCAGATTTCCCACCAGGGATCGTCGGCACAGCATAGCGGCAGTTGGTAGAGATCCTCAGGGCGGTGGATGCCGCCGACGCTTTCGGCGAGTCTCGGGCTGAGCATCGGCGTATAGTCCGCCTTGAACAGATAGTGAGCCGTCAGGCCCGGCCATTTTCCACTGCCGGTGCGAATGCCGACATCCATGTCGCCGCGCGTGAAATCGACCAGCCCGTGCGATGTATTCACCTTCACGGCAAGATCGGGATGCATCAGCTGGAATGTTCCAAGCCATACGGCCAGCCAGTTCGATGCGAAGGTTTCCATGGTCGTCACCGACAGCACGCCGGTCGCTCCACCCTTGGTGGCGACCCATGCGTCGGCCAGGGTCGAGAACGCGCCTGTTGCGTGCGGCGCCAGCTGCTGTCCGGCCTCGGTCAGCGCGATCTGCCTTGTTTTTCTTATGAAAAGCGGCGTTCCGGCACGTTCTTCCAGCACCTTTATCTGATAGCTGGCAGCTGATTGGGTCATGCCGAGTTCTTCGGCTGCCTTGGTGAAACTGCCCAGCCGGGCCGCGGCTTCAAAGACCCTGATGGCTCCTAATGGTGGTAGTTCCCAGCTCATGACGCATCAATCCCGCTGATGCATACTACGCGACGTTCGATTGGAAACCAAGCCCGGAAAACGGCATGCTGCATTCATCGGATCAAACCCTGGAGGATACGGCAATGACCACCACCATCGCTCTCTACAACACGCTTCGCCGCCCGGTGCTCGACCTCTTCACCGCGCCGTTCAGGCCTCGCAAGCGCGGCCTGCTCGACCGCCGCTCGCTGTCGGATCATTTCCTCAGGGATATCGGTATGCTTGACGGACGCGTGCCTCCCGGCACCATTGGCTAACAAGCTCTTTGACCAGGGGAGGGAAAGATGACTGTGCCATCCGAGGATCTGGCGAAGAGCCGCCAAACGATCAACGCCTATGAGGACTATGCCGAACGCTACGACGCTCTGGTGCGGCACGTTCCGAACCAAAGAGAACAGAAATGGCTGAAGCGCCTGGTGAAGATCGCCGGCAAAGGTGGCCGGATTCTGGAAGTCGGTTCGGGGCCCGGATACGATGCGGACTTCGTCGAAGGGCTCGGTGTCCAGGTTCGGCGCACAGACGCAACGAAGCGGTTTCTCGAGTTGCAGGCCGCACGCGGCAAGCATGGTGAGTTTCTCGATCTCATCACCGACGATCTCGGCGGCCCCTACGACGCGGTGCTCGCATTGTGCGTCCTGATCCACGTGCCGCGCGAGCAGGCCGACCAGGTGCTTGCCAAGATTGCCGGGTCGCTGCGGCCGGGCGGCGCCTTCCTCGTCTCGATGCGCATTGGCGATGGCGAGAAGAGCGGCGAATATCATACGGTCTACTGGCGCAGGGACGACTTCGCGGCCCGACTCGAAAACGCCGGGCTGGTTCTTGTCGGAGACGAATTCAACGTCGGCCGCGATCGCGAAGAGTGGACCACCTTTCTGGCTGTGAGGCCGTCATGACGCGCCGCGGACTGTTTTTGTTCGTGCTGCTCAGCCTCCTGTGGGGCATTCCCTATTTGTTGATCAAGCTAGCGGTTGCCGAGGTGTCGGTGCCCTTCCTGGTCTTTGCCCGAACAGCCGTCGGCGCGCTCGCGCTGCTGCCCTTCGTCCTTGTCCAGCGCAGTTTCGGATGGCTGAAGACACATTGGCGGGCGGTCGCCGCATTCTGTCTGGTCGAGATGATCCTGCCATGGGGGCTGATCACCCATGGCGAAGTCAGCATCGACAGTTCCACCGCCGGACTGCTGATTGCCATGACGCCGGCCGTAACCGTCGCGCTCTCAAAGCTGATGGGCTCGGATGAGCGACTGGGGATACGCCGCTGGACCGGCCTTTTCCTCGGTTTTGCCGGTGTCTTCGTGCTGGCGCTGCCGACCTTGGGTGGCGGATTTCTCGCGGTCGTCGAGATTCTCATGGCCGCGGCCTGCTATGCCTCGGGTTCGATCATCGCGTCGCGCTGGCTGAACGATGTGCCGGCAACCTCGCTGACGGCAGTCTGTCTGGCAGGGGCCGCGCTGATCTACGCCGTGCCGGCGGCGTTGGCCTGGCCGGCGGCCATGCCGTCGACAACGGTGGTTGGCGCAATCCTCGGTCTTGGCGTGTTTTGCACGGCGATTGCCTTCGCCACCTATTTCCTGCTGGTGCGGGAGATCGGCCCCGAACGGGCGGTCGTCATCACCTATGTGGCGCCCGCCGTCTCCGTGGCAGCCGGCGTGCTCGTCCTTTCGGAGCCGCTCGATATCGGCATTGTCGCGGCCTTCGCGCTCATCCTGTGCGGATCATATCTCGGCACGTGGCGCGCTCCGCCAGAACCGTCCGTGTCCGCGACCTCGGCAAGTTGACCGGCGGCCGCCAGCCGCCGTCAGAAATAAGGTCGCAGGTTCTCGCGAATGCGGTCCAGCACCGTCTTTCCCGAGATATCGGCGGTGAAGGTCTTGCCGGTGATGGTCTCAAAGGCCTGCGTGTAAACCCGCGATGTCTGCTCGATGAGCTCGGCGGGGATTTTCGGAATACGATCCTTGTAGGGATCGCAGCGCGCGGTCACCCAGGCGCGAATAAAATCCTTGTCGAAGCTTTGCGGCCGCTCGCCTGCCTTGAAACGCTCTTCATAGCTTGCCGCAAGCCAGTAGCGGCTTGAGTCGGGCGTATGGATTTCATCGGCAAGGATGATGGCGCCATCCTTGTCCGTGCCGAACTCGTACTTGGTGTCGACCAGGATCAGGCCGCGTTTGGCGGCCAGCGCCTTGCCGCGCGCAAACAGCGCCAGCGCATAGCGCGAGACGGTGTCCCATTGCTCTTCCGACAACAGGCCGCGCGTCAGGATCTCGTCACGCGTCAAGGGCTCGTCATGGCCGCCATCGAGCGCCTTGCTGGTCGGCGTGATGATGGCCTGCGGCAGCTTCTCATTGTCGCGCAATCCGTCCGGCAGGCGGATGCCGTACATATCGCGTTCGCCGTTCTTGTATTTCGTCAGCACCGAAGTGCTGGTGGTGCCGGCGAGATAGTCGCGAACGACGATTTCCACCGGCAGAATGTCGAGCCTGGTGCCGACGACGACATTGGGGTCGGGATAATCGAGCACATGGTTGGGGCAGATATCCGCCGTTTCCTCGAACCAGTAGCGCGCCGTCTGCGTCAGCAGCTCTCCCTTGAGCGGTATTGCGGTCAGGATCACATCGAAGGCGCTCAGCCGGTCGGTGGCGATGATGATGCGGCGGCCATCCGGCAGATCGTAATTCTCGCGGACCTTGCCTTTATAGTGGTTCGGGAGTTCCGGAATGAAGGCATCCGAGAGAACGCGCAGTGCTGTCATCCTGGTCTCGTGGCTCCTAACAGTTTGGGCGACTCTTAACAAAGTTGGCGGGGCTTCGATACCCGAGGAAGGGCGGTTCGTCCTTTGCGAATAATCAAGACATTGCCTTCGCCGTGCTATCTATTTGCAGCTTCCTGTACTCCTGGGGGACGCGGTGGACGTAGAGCTCAAATTTCTGATTGTCGGATTTGCCTGCGCGATCGCGGGTGGTCTGTCGTTCATCACCTTCGTCAAATGGCGCGAGGTGCAGGCGATGAGCCACTGGCTGCCGGCGCCGGGCAAGATCATCTCGTCGCGCGTCGAGGCGCGTGAAGTCAGAAGGTCGGGCGTCGGCTCGGACAGCAGCGACACCACCGAGATGCGCAATTTTCCGGCGATCACCTTCGAATACAAGGTCGGTAAAAAGAAATATCAAAGCTCGCGCTACAGCGTGAAGGAGAATCTGGGGAATTTCGAAGTCACCGAAACCCTGGCGCAGTTTCCCACCGGCGCTGAAGTGACCGTCTTCTACAATCCGGCCAATCCGGGCAAGGCCGTGATCGAACGCACCCTGCCGGACGGCGCCTTCAAGTTCATGGTCAAGCTCTCGGCCTGGCTGGTGATCGGCACGGTGGTGTTGGTGTTTTCGCTCGGTGGCGTGCTGGAGGCGATCCGGCCGCACCTGCCCAAGCCGCAGAACCTCGGCGCCGGAGCGCTGCTGCTGTTCATGGGCCTGATGATCCTGCGCATGGCCTTCGTCCAGAAGTCGCTTGCCGAGCAGGCGGCAAAATGGCCGGTCGCGCCCGGCCGCATCGATTCCTCCGGTCTGCAGGCGCTACGAAACTACAGGGGCCACCGACGCTGGAGCACCGTTTTCAAATCCCGCATCGTGTACAGCTACGGCGTCGCAGGCCAGCACTACACCTCAGACCGCGTCACCTTCGGCGCCACGGTCACCGCTTCAATGCCCGGCCTCGTCAGCGGCCAAGGGCGCAGCTATGCCGAGGGCGGCAAGGTCGACGTGCATTACGACCCAGCCAACCCCGCCTCGGCAGTGCTGGAATGCAGGGTGCGCGGGCTTTGGCTGCTGTGGGTCTGTTCGGCCGCGTTTTTGGGCGGCGCGGCTTGGCTGGTCGGTTTTATCTGAGGCGCCACTTTTATGACGAGACATCCAATGATCGTTCGCAGGCTGGCCGTCGTTTGCCTGGCTCTGCTCGGCGCCGTGCAGGCAGCGAGCGCAAGAGAGTGTCTGCTAAGCCACGCCACCTATCGCGAGCCGCGTTCGGGCGCGGTGTTGCAATTCCGCCCGCTCGACAATGAACCGGCGGCACTGACGGCCGAAGTGTTTTCGGTGACCGTCCCCAACACCGACACGCGCTTGCCGGCCGACATCACCTGGACCAATGGCAAAAATTCGTTTCCGCTCGGCACCATCCGCCATGCCTGCACCGACGACGACCGCGAAGCGGGGCTGGAGGACGGCAGCGGGATGTGCCGGATATGGATGGGCCAGGTCTATGCGTTGACCGGAGGCGGCGCCGAGCAGCTGAATTCGCGCGAACCGACACCGGCGCCGAAAGGGCTGTTGCTGCCCGATTTCGGCGCGGGCTTCACCGAATTTGCCGATTTCGCCAATGCCAATCCGGACGGCTCGGCGTGGGACGCCTTCACATTGACAGGATGCAGCGATGAATAACGCCATGAGATCAATTGTCTGGATTTGCGTGCTGTTTGCCGCCGCGGCGATATCAGCCGCTGCATATGCGGACGAGCCGTCGCCGTCGCGCCCGCCGATCGACAAATGCGTCTGGGAAAAAATGGCCGACAAGACGGTTGGGCTGGCCGCTTGGGCGCAGCGCTGCGATTTCGGCTTCCGCCAGATCCATTTCGAGTTCGCCGGCAATGCGCTCGCCATCAAATACAGCGATGGCGGCGCGCCCGATCCACTGGTCGAGGTATTCGATATTAAGGCAGGCGAAACCGCCGAGCCTGCGGTGCTGCGCCTGCTATTGGACAAGACCGACAAATCAGTCAGCGCCCGCTGCGTGCTGGTACCCTACACCGAAGGCACCGTGCCCGCCGGCGTCAAACGCTACACATTCAGCCCTGATGCTGCCTATGCCAAAGAGCTGAAAGCGGTGGTGAGTGATGACGTTCCCGAACCACCCTGCGGCGACTGGGGCGAAATGCCCGACGGCATCCAGTACTTCGAGGTACCGGCGGGGCGGAAGGTGCTGTTCGTACGGGCGGGGCAGGACGAGCCGTTGTTTGATGAGCAGACGCTGCGGGTGGTGTCGGCGGGGTAGGTGCTGAGATCCTGACCGCAGGATCTGTCTTATGCTTCGACGTATTCCGCGAGGCTGACGCCTTTCGGCACGTCCAGCCCATCGGCACGCAAGCCTTCGATGTGAAAGCGTATAGCGTCGCGAACTTCGGTTTCCACTTCTGGCACGGTCGCACCGGTCGCGATGCAGCCGGGTAAGTCCGGCACATAGGCAGAGAAATTGTTTCCTGTTTTTTCGATCACTACCGCGTAACGCATTGACCACTCACAGATCGGTTTGATCGATCAGCCTACTCAGGCCTTTCTTCGATTGTATGGAGACTGGTTTGTGGGCTTTAGGGACACCCCTTCCTCAGAAGCCTTCGATTGCACCGCTCCCGGTGTACGGCCAAGCTTTAGGCCGATAATGCGTGTAGGGGTGTTATCTTTCGCCAAAACCTTAAGCTGCTTAATCTCTGCCGGTTGCCATATCTTCCCTGAATTGCGTTCTGTCTTCGGTGTCTTAGCCATTTTATGACCTTTATTTGCGTTGCTGCTTTGTTCTACAAGGGTCTTACGTGCAAGGCAATCTGTCTTGCACGTAACGATTTAGTTTCTCGCAGCTAATTTAGGAATATCCCGTCACTCTGCATGCGGCACTCGCAGGCGTTCCTGCAGAGGGGTTTGGTATCTGGAGCAGTATTGCCCTATAGCCGCGCAGCAGCGGCGGATGCCGTCCATGCGGCGTAAATATCTATGCGTTGAGTGCGCCGCGCTGTGATTGCTTGCCGTTAAAAAATAACGAGAGTTGACCGAGGGGGTCCGGAGTTCGTTCCAACGAAGCTCTTTTTGGGAGTTCGGAAATTACAGCTTTGATCCAATTGCCATCGTTGGACGCAACGGTTTCATTTTTTCGTACTTTAAGCCGACTCAAGTGTCGACTAATTCTAATGGCCTGCTTCTCAGTCAATTTATATGACTTCCGAATTTCGTTTGCTGATTTATATTTTTTGCAAAAGGAATACGGATAAAGGAAGCAAAGAGCAAAAGCTGTTGCTTGCCATTCGGCGCTATTAGGTAGGGGGGTATTTCTGACGCTGTCGCTATATACTGCGTCAGCGTTATTCAGGCCAAGCGCCGCATACCTGTGATGTAGAAACAGGTGCCCAACCTCATGGAGGAGAACTTCCATAGCGAACGCCGACTTATTTGCGGCGGCCTCATAGATGCTCTCGGATACAACGATCCCCAGCGGGTCTTCAGAAATGAAGGCGCGCCGCGAGCCCATCGTTACATCGTCTTCTATGAAGAGATAAAGCCCCGGAAAAATCTTAGGTAAATCGATTTCCAGATATCGAATTATATCCAGTTCTCCTTCGCCAGGCCCAAACGCGGACGTCCGAATTGTCTCTGCCAAACGATTGATTTGGTGGAGAGAGGCTCCTTTGGCGACATAGACGTTTTTCATCGCACATCACCGTATCGTGGCTGCGAAACGCGCGTAAGCCTGTAAGTCGGGTCTTGGGCCGCAAGTGCTGCTTCAACCTCTTCGAGATCTAAGCCGAGAACTCCCATCGCCAGCACGACATAGTGCGCAGGGGGTATCTTTTGGCCACTCTCCATAAGAGAAATATCGCGGGGACTTGTATTTACCAGTTTTGCCATTTCAGGTCGGGTCATTGTCATGGCTGTACGCCCTTCGGTACATTGCTGTCCAAAGGGCGTAAGCTGGTAGTGGTCATTCGACGCCACAACTTTTGTTGTAGCCATTTCGGTGCTCCTTCTCAGCTGCACCCGCTCGTAGAACCGCAGGTGTCGCACTTCTCGCAGGTTCCGTTCCGCACCATGGTGAAGTTGTGGCATTCCGAGCATTCGTTGCCGGTGTAGCCTTGCATCAAGGATTGCTGACGCCGCGTGGAGGCAAGCGCCTTTGCCTCGGCCGCTTCTTTCGCTGCTTCGTCGGTGAACAAACCGGTGGGGTCGGCTGCCTCCTCGGAAACAATATCTTCGACCAATTCCTTGGCTCGCTCCTCATAGTCGCGCTTGTAGGCGATGGCTTCGTCGCTTGCTGGTTTAAGCGCCAGCACATTGGAGCCTGAGAACGCAGTTGGGGTGACCCGGGCAGGGGCCGCGGCAGGTGATCCGGCAAAACCCTTGGGTTCGCCACCTAGGCCAGACACCAACTTGACCGGCGAGGCGCCGCGGGTAAGGCCCTTCGAGAACGGCGTCGCCTTGCCTTCGTTGATGCCGCGTCCGAGCGCCGTCTTGTCGAAATCCGACTGGTCGACATGGGCGAGGTCGTGGCGGCCGAGGTAGGACACGGCGAGTTCGCGGAACACGTAGTCGAGGATCGACGTCGCGTTCTTGATCGCGTCGTTGCCCTGCACCATGCCGGCCGGCTCGAATTTGGTGAAGGTGAAGGCCTCGACAAATTCCTCGAGCGGCACGCCATATTGCAAGCCAAGCGAGATGGCGATGGCGAAGTTGTTCATCATCGCCCGGAAAGCGGCGCCTTCTTTGTGCATGTCGATGAAGATCTCGCCGATGCGGCCGTCGTCGAATTCGCCCGTGCGCAGGTAGACCTTGTGGCCGCCGACGACTGCCTTCTGGGTGTAGCCCTTGCGGCGATTCGGCAGTTTTTCACGATCGCGGTAGAGGCGTTCGATGACGCGCTCGACGATCTTCTCGGTGACCTGCACGGCACGCTGTGAAGCGGGCGCCGCGATCAACTGCTCGACCGCATCGTCCTCGTCGTCCTCGCTGTCGGCGAGCAGCGACGAATTGAGCGGCTGCGACAGCTTCGAGCCGTCGCGATAGAGCGCGTTGGCCTTCAGCGCCAGCTTCCACGACAGCATGTAGGCGCCCTTGGCGTCTTCCACCGTCGCATCGTTGGGCATGTTGATGGTCTTGGAGATGGCGCCGGAGATGAAAGGCTGTGCCGCCGCCATCATCTGGATGTGGCTGTTGATGGACAGCGAGCGCTTGCCGATCTTGCCGCACGGGCTGGCGCAGTCGAACACCGCGAGATGCTCGGCCTTGAGGAAGGGCGCGCCTTCCAGCGTCATCGCACCGCAGACATGGATGTTGGCGGCTTCGATGTCCTTCCTGGAGAAGCCGAGCGCCGGCAGCATCTCGAACGAGAAGTCGTTGAGCTGCTCGTCGGTGAAGCCGAACGTCTCCTTCACCCAGTCGGCGCCGAGCGTCCACTGGTTGAAGACGAACTTGATGTCGAAGGCCGACTTCAGTGCTGCATTGAGCGCCGCGATCTTGTCATCGGTAAAGCCCTTCGCCTTGAGCGAGCCGGGGTTGACCGCCGGCGCCTGGTTCATGTTGCCGTGACCGACCGCATAGGCCTCGATCTCGGCGATCTGGCTTTCTGAGTAACCCAGCGTGCGCAGCGCTTCCGGCACGGCGCGATTGATGATCTTGAAATAGCCGCCGCCGGCAAGCTTCTTGAACTTCACCAGCGCGAAGTCGGGCTCGATGCCGGTGGTATCGCAATCCATGACCAGGCCGATCGTGCCGGTCGGCGCAATCACGGTCGCCTGCGCATTGCGGTAGCCATGCTCTTCGCCGAGTTCGATGGCGCGGTCCCAGGCAGCCTTGGCGTGGACGAAAAGGTCCTGCTGCTTCAGGTCGGAAGCGACCAGCGGCACCGGGTTGACGGCGAGCTTCTCATAGCCGCCCTTTTCGCCATAGGCAGCGCGGCGATGGTTGCGCATCACGCGCAGCATGTTCTGCGCATTGCGGTCGTAGTCGGCGAAGGCGCCGAGTTCGGACGCCATCTCGGCCGAGGTGGCATAGGCGACGCCGGTCATGATGGCGGTGAGTGCTGCGCAGATGGCGCGGCCCTCGTCGGAGTCATAGGGAATGCCCGAGGTCATCAGCAGGCCACCAATGTTGGCGTAGCCGAGGCCGAGCGTGCGGTATTCGTAGGACTGCTTGGCGATTTCCTTCGACGGAAACTGCGCCATCATCACCGAGATTTCGAGGACGACGGTCCACAGCCGCACCGTGTGCTCGTAAGCGGCGATGTCGATCGTGCCGTCGGCGTTGCGGTAGGGGAGCAGGTTGATCGAGGCCAGGTTGCAGGCCGTGTCGTCGAGGAACATGTATTCCGAGCACGGGTTCGACGCCCGGATCGCACCGGCCGAGGCGCAGGTGTGCCAGTCGTTCATCGTCGTGTTGAAATGCAGGCCCGGATCGGCCGACGCCCAGGCGGCGTAGCCGATCTTTTCCCACAGGTCCCTGGCCTTCAGCGTCTTCAGCACCTTGCCGTCCTTGCGGGCGGTCAGGTGCCAGTCGGCATCGTCCTCGACGGCGCGCAGGAAATTGTCCTTCAGCGACACCGAATTGTTGGAGTTCTGGCCGGAAACGGTGAGGTAGGCGTCGGAATCCCAGTCGGTGTCGTAGGTCTTGAACGACATCGAGGTGTAGCCTTGCTTGGCGAACTGGATGACGCGGTAGATGTAGTTCTCCGGCACCGCCGACTTCTTGGCCGCCTTGATCTCGCGCTTCAGCGCGGTGTTGAGCGCCGGGTCGAAGCAATCGTCGTCATGGCCTTCGCAATTGATGCAGGCCTTCATGATCGCTTCGAGGTGCTTCTTGACGATCTTGGAGCCGGTGACCAGCGACGCCACCTTCTGCTCTTCATTGACCTTCCAGTCGATGAATTCCTCGATATCGGGGTGATCGGCGTCGACGATGACCATTTTCGCCGCGCGGCGCGTCGTGCCGCCCGACTTGATGGCGCCCGCCGCGCGGTCGCCGATCTTGAGGAAGCTCATCAGGCCGGACGAACGACCGCCGCCCGACAGCTTTTCGCCTTCGCCGCGCAGCATGGAGAAATTGGAGCCGGTGCCCGAGCCGTATTTGAACAGGCGCGCTTCACGCACCCACAGGTCCATGATGCCGCCTTCATTGACGAGATCGTCCTGCACGCCCTGGATGAAGCAGGCATGCGGCTGCGGATGCTCGTAGGAGGACTTCGACTTGGTCAGCTTGCCGGTGAACGGGTCGACATAATAGTGGCCCTGGCTCGGGCCGTCGATGCCGTACGCCCAGTGCAGGCCGGTGTTGAACCATTGCGGCGAATTCGGCGCCACGCGCTGGGTGGCGAGCATATAGGCAAGCTCGTCGCGGAAGGCGCTGGCGTCTTCTTCCGACTTGAAGTAGCCGCCCTTGTAGCCCCAATAGGTCCAGGTGCCGGCCAGCCGGTCGAAGACCTGGCGGGCGTCGATCTCGGAACCGTAGCGCTCGGCTTCCGGCAGTTTTGCCAGTTCGGCCTCGTCGGCAACGGAGCGCCACAGGAAGGAGGGGACGTCGTTCTCCTCGACCTTCTTCAGGCGCGCGGGGACACCGGCCTTGCGGAAATACTTCTGTGCCAGGATGTCGGCTGCAACCTGCGAGAATTGCGCCGGCACATCGATGTTATCGAGACGGAACACCACCGAGCCATCCGGATTCTTGATCTCCGAAAGCGCCTTGCGGAATTCGATCTCCGCGTAAGCCGATTGCCCTTGCTTGGTGAAACGACGCTCGATGCGCATTGGTCCGGTCCCTTTTGTCTATATATAGCGCTTTTCCCCAGGGATTTCTGCCCCCAATGCGAAACGCGCATGTCCGCCGTCTGCCGGCGTTCGAAAACACCGGCTCTCCTAGTCGCACTCTTCGTCGCCTTGCTGGTCGAGCTTCTTACGAAGCCGCTGTTCCAACTCTGCGCCGAACCCTGCGGGTCCCTCAAAACTGAATTTTTCCTCGATTCCCTCGACCGAGGGAAATTCACACTATCTAGCGTCGAACCTGCCTGCAAACACTAAATATAGTGTTAACAGACAATTTATTCCAGTCCGACAAATCTCCCTTTTCGCTCCCGAAGCCCCACGATCCAACGCTTCCGCCAGCCTCGTAAACAGGCGGAAATCATGGCCAAAACGCACAAAATCCGGGAAAATGACCGGGCTCGAAACTCTCCGGTCGCGCCCTCAACAAGAGCACATGGCACATAAAAGGCGACTCGGTTTGCGTCGTCAAGGATTCGTTTGCGTAGCTTTTGTGACCCCAACATCTTGTGTGTCACATATGTGGATAACGGGGACAAAAAGCGGCTGAGGGAAGCCCGATTCTGCCGGCGTGGACCGCTGGTGAGCGGTTCACCCGAGACAGGCCCGGCCGGATTCTGGCTCACAGCCTTTTCATTTTAGCTGGCGTGCATTATGTCTTTGGCGTCGCGCGGGGGCGCGTCTTGTCAATTCCAAGAGCATCCGTTACGCCCCGCCCATGACAGTTACCGTCCGTTTTGCCCCCTCACCAACCGGCCGCATTCATATCGGCAATGCCCGCACCGCCTTGTTCAACTGGCTGTTTGCCATGAACAACAAGGGCCGTTTCATCCAGCGCTTCGACGACACAGACATTGCCCGCTCGAGGCAGGAATTTTCCGACGCCATCCTCTACGACCTGCACTGGCTGGGCATTTTTCCCGACGCCACCGAATACCAGTCGCGGCGCTTCGAAACTTACGACGCGGCAGTGGAGCGGCTGCAAAGGGCCGGCGTTGTCTATCCCTGCTACGAGACCCCCGAAGAACTCGACCTGCGCCGCAAGGTGCGCCGCACGCGCGGCCTGCCGCCGGTCTATGGCCGCGAGGCGCTGGCGCTTTCGCAGCAGCAGATCGCCGAATACCGCTCCGATGGCCGCCGGCCGCACTGGCGCTTTCTGCTGCCGAATTTCAGCAGCGATCCGCTGCAGCCCGAACGCACCGAAATCCACTGGAACGATCTGGTGCGCGGCGAGGAAACCGTCGATCTGGCCTCACTGTCCGATCCGGTGCTGCGGCGCGAGGACGGCACTTATCTCTACACGCTGCCTTCGGTCGTCGACGACATCGAGATGGGGGTCAGTCATGTCATTCGCGGCGACGACCACGTCACCAACACCGGCGTGCAGATCGCGCTGTTCAAGGCATTGGGCGCCGAGCCGCCTGTCTTCGGCCACCACAATCTCTTGACCACGGCCTCGGGCGAGGGCCTGTCGAAGCGCAGCGGTGCGCTGTCGATCGAAAGCCTGCGCGAGGAGGGCATCGAACCGATGGCTGTGGCTTCGCTGGCCGTCCTTGTCGGCACCTCGGAAAATGTCGCGGCGGTGCATGACATGCCGGCACTGGCCGCGCGCTTCGATCCCGCCGCTACGTCGAAATCGGCGGCCAAATTCGACCCGGACGAGCTGTTCGTGCTCAATCGTGCGCTCATGCACCACATGCCGTTTTCCGAGGCGCGGGATCGGCTGATCGTGCTCGGCATCTCCGGCGACAAGGCCGAGCCGTTCTGGCTGGCGGTGCGTGGCAATCTCGACCGGCTGAGCGACGCGGTCGGCTGGTGGCGTATCCTTGCCGACGGCCCGCAGCCCGCGCCGGAATTTTCCGACGAGGATCGCGACTTCCTGCAGCAGGCCTTCGACCTGCTGCCGGAAGAGCCGTGGACCGGCACGGTCTGGAAAGACTGGACGGCCAGGATCAGGGAAGCCAGCGGCCGCAAGGGCAAGGCGCTGTTCATGCCGCTCAGGTTGGCCCTTACCGGACTTGCTTCCGGGCCGGAGCTTGCAGATCTATTGCCGCTGCTGGGTCGGGAAGGAACGCTGGCCCGACGACCCTGACCTTGCGCTGGTCCGGCGGGATCAGCGACACCGGCGACACCACCGGCTTGACGGCAAGGCGCTTGATGGCGGCGCGGTCGAGCCCGCCTTGTACGTTCGCCAGCGTCTCCGGATCCGCGCCCGGATCGGGTTTGGCCGCCGGCACCGGAATGAATGGCGTTGTCTCGGTATCAGGCTGCGATTGCTCGGGCGGTGGCGGGTTGCCGCCGATGATCTCGAAATTTCCGGCCTGCGCATTGCAGCCACAAGCCAGCGGCCGCGACATGTTGGGCTGTTTGTAGAGATAGGCGGTCGGCAACTCGCTGTAGGGCCTGCCGGTCACCGACGACGTCATGTTGGCCGAATCGTCTTCCATGCCGCGCGAATAGAACACCTGCATTTCGGTGCCGGGGCAGCTCGATTCGCAATTCTTCTGATCGCGCTCGAAATCGCCGAGCGAAGCCGAGTTCGACATCGGGAAGAAATAGCCGTCGCAGGTGCGCACGCAGCTCGTATGGAACTCGCCGCCGACCGTCGGGAAATCCGGCACGCCGGGCTGATTGAGCACCCGGCGCACATTGCGCTCCTCGCCGGGATCATCGGGCTGATCGAGCGTGTCGATCTGCCGGTTGCCGCCGAAAAGCTGGTCGAACAGATTGCCGTCGTCGGGTTCGCGGCTGGCTTCCTGCAGCGGCTCCCGGTGCGGCGCGGGCTCGTCGCGGCAGCCATTGGCGTCGAGCGCGGCCAGGATGCGGCCGCGGTCGCCCCGCGAGCCGCCGCCGGCAAGCTGCGCGCGCTTGGCTTGCAACGCATCGAGATTGGCGTTCATGCGATCGATGCTGCTGTTCAGCGCAGCACATTGGCTGACATTGCGCGAAAACAGCGAAAACCCGCAATTCGCATCGCTCGCACGACCGCGCACCTTTGATAGCTGTTCGAACTGGCGGGAGATGGCCTTGTCATACTTCCGCACCATGCTGGAATTGCCGCCGCCATTCGATGAAGAAGCAAGCTCGGCTTCCAGTTGACGGCAAACGCGGGAGGCGGCCTGCGGTTCAGTGGTGGCGACGGCCGAAAGCACAAGCGCGCCGAGCAGCGCAGCCAGATGCTTCAGCCTCCATCGTCCGCCCGTCATTGCCCGAACCCCGCTTGCCTGCCTGTCTACCGGATTCGCGGTTAACCGTTCCCTCAATCTACAACCAAAGATGGTCTTAGCCCATAGACGCGTTGCAGGAGGCGTTTGGATAGAGCGGCAACTGTGCGATCTCACCGCTGCATGAAAAAGGCGCAATCGCCCCGGAATTATCCCACGATCCAGCAATGCCCCGGGGAGCTGGCATGATCGCGATTACCCGTCGAACCGCGCTGCAGTTCGGTCTGTTGTGCCTGGCGGTGCCCGCCGCCCGGGCGCAGGAAAATCCAGCCGCTCCGGACTGGCGCAGCAAATTGGTCGAAGCCGCGCGTGAGCAGATCGGCATCACCACCTTCTACGACCCGGCCTATGTCCGCCTCGGCTATCCCGGCGGCGACGTCGCGCCGGATCGAGGCGTGTGCACGGATGTCATCGTGCGCGCCTATCGCCGCGCCTTCAATCTCGACCTGCAGAAACTGGTGCATGAGGATATGGCCGCCAATTTCGCCGCCTATCCCAAGACCTGGGGCCTGAAAGCGACCGACCGCAACATCGACCACCGACGGGTCGGCAATCTTGCCGCTTTTTTCGGGCGCAACGGAGTTTCCTTGCCCGCCAGCGAGTATCCTCCCGACTTTCAGCCGGGCGATATCGTCACCCAGATGCTGCCCGGCAACCTGCCGCACATCGTCATCGTCTCATCCGAACGCACGGCGGACGTGCCGGAACGAGCGCTGGTCATCCACAATATCGGGTCGGGCGCCCGCGAGGAGGACACGCTGTTCGCCTTCAAGCAGACCGGGCATTACCGCTTCGCGCCTGCGTGAGAAACTCAGCCGAAATGAACCACCGCCTGCGCCTTGTGCGCCGCCTCGACCACCGCCAGCGCCGTCATATTGACGACGCCGCGCGACGTCACCGACGGCGTCAAAATATGCGCCGGCTTGTCGGTGCCAAGCAGGATCGGACCGACATGCAGCGCATCCATCATCGTGCGCAGCGCGGTCAGCGTGATGTTGGCGGAGTCGAGGTTGGGGAACACCAGGAGATTGGCTTCGCCCTTCAGCCGCGAATGCGGATAGACGCGCTGGCGCAGATGCTCCGACAGGGCTGAATCGGCATGCATCTCGCCGTCGCATTGCAGGTCGGGCGCAACGCGCGCCAGGATCGCCGCTGCCTGCCGCATCTTCAGCGCGCTGGGAGAATCGCGCGAGCCGAAATCCGAATGCGACAGCAGCGCCGCCTTCGGCTCGATGCCGAAGCGCTGGATTTCCTCCGCCGCCAATATGGTCATTTCGGCGATTTCCTCGGCCGTCGGGTCGACCGAGACATGGGTGTCGGTGAGGAAGATGATGCCGCGCTGCGAGATCAGCATCGACAGCGTCGACAGGTCGCGGTCCTTGACGCCCGCGCGTGGTCCGATGACCAGCGTCACATTGCGCAGATGCCGCTCGAAACGGCCCTCGAGGCCGCAGATCATGGCGTCGGCGTCGCCGCGCTTCAGCGCCAGCGCGGCAATCACCGTATTGTCGGTGCGCACCATGGTGCGCGCGGCTTCCGTCGTCACGCCGCGCCGGCCGGCAAGCTCGATCAACAGGTCGACATAATGGCGGTAGCGCGGATCGTCTTCCGGGTTGATCAGGCCGAAATCGACGCCCGGCTTGATACGCAGGCCGTAGCGCTTCAGCCTGACCTCGATGACGTGCGGGCGGCCGATCAGGATCGGCTCGGCAATGCCTTCCTCCAGCACCACCTGGGCTGCGCGCAGCACGCGCTCGTCCTCGCCGTCGGCATAGATGACGCGCTTGGCGTTCGAAGCCTTGGCCGACGAAAACACCGGCTTCATCACCAGGCCGGAGCGGAAGACGAAGCGGTTGAGCTGGTCGATATAGGCGGCGAAGTCGGTGATCGGCCGGGTCGCGACGCCGGTGTCGCAGGCAGCCTTGGCCACTGCCGGCGCGATGCGCAGGATCAGGCGGGGATCGAAGGGCGAGGGGATAAGGAAGTCGGGTCCGAAGATCGGCGTCTCGCCGGAATAGGCGCGGGCGGCGACGTCGGATGGTTCCTCGCGGGCAAGGGCAGCAATTGCCCTGACCGCGGCCATCTTCATCTCCTCGTTGATGGCGCTGGCGCCGCAATCCAGCGCACCGCGGAAGATGTAAGGAAAACAAAGCACGTTGTTGACCTGATTGGGGAAATCGGAACGGCCGGTGCAGATCATCGCGTCGGGACGAGCGGCGCGCGCGACCTCCGGCATGATTTCGGGATTGGGGTTGGCCAGCGCCAGGATCAACGGCTTAGGCGCCATATGATCAAGCAATTCCGGCTTCAGCACGCCGGCGGCCGACAGGCCGAGAAAAACGTCGGCGCCAGGGATCACATCGGCCAGCGTGCGCGCCTCGGTGTCCTTCACATATGGGTCTTTCCAGCGATCCATCTCGTCGGTGCGGCCCTTGTAGGCGACGCCGAAGCGGTCGGTGACCCAGATATTCTCTACCTTGGCGCCAAGCGAGACCAACAGGTTGAGGCAGGCGAGCGCTGCCGCACCGGCGCCTGAGGTGACGATCTTGATGTCGGAAATGGTCTTGCCGGCGAATTCCAGCCCGTTGAGCACGGCGGCGGCGACGATGATGGCGGTGCCATGCTGGTCGTCATGGAAGACGGGAATGCCCATGCGGGCCTTCAACTGCGCCTCGACCTCGAAGCATTCGGGCGCCTTGATGTCCTCGAGATTGATGCCGCCGAAAGTCGGCTCCAGCGCCGAGATCGTCTCGACCATGCGCTCTATGCCCGGCGCGTCGATCTCGATGTCGAAGACGTCGATGCCGGCGAATTTCTTGAACAGCACCGCCTTGCCTTCCATCACCGGCTTGGAGGCGAGCGGGCCGATATTGCCGAGCCCGAGCACGGCCGAGCCGTTGGAGACGACGCCGACCAGATTGGCGCGCGCTGTATAATCGGCCGCGGTTGCCGGATTGTCGCGGATTTCGAGGCAGGGCGCGGCAACACCCGGCGAATAGGCCAGCGCCAGATCGCGCTGGTTGCCGAGCGGCTTGGTCGCCTGAATCTCGAGCTTTCCCGGCCTTGGATGCTTGTGGAAGTAGAGGGCGGCTTCGTCGAGGTCCGAACGTGCCGTCTTCTTGTTCTCGCCTTCCATGCGGCCGCTCCCTCAAACCTGCTTTGCAGCCTTTTAGCACGCAAAAATGGTTTTTCGCGACGCCAAATAACGCAAGGGCGGCTAAAACAACTGGGGCCGGAAAGATCGAACTATTTCAAATGATTGCGCTGAAATCCTGCCGATTATCCATCGAGCCCATTAGAACGCGCTGACATAGAGGCCGCCATCGACCGGGATGTTCTGACCGGTGAGATAGCCGGCATGGACCGAGCACAGAAAGGCGCAGATCTGGCCGAACTCTTCCGGCGTGCCGAGCCGCTTGGCCGGAACGTCGGCGCTGATGCGGGTCTTGCGCGCTGCGGCCGCTGCCGGGTCTTCCATCGTGCCGGCCTCATGCGGGCCGCGCAGCCGGTCGGTGTCGAGCTTGCCCGGCAGCAGGCTGTTGATGGTGACGTTGCGGTCGATCACCGTTCGCGCCACGCCGGCGAGGAACGAAGTCAGCCCGGCTCGCGCGCCGGACGACAGATCGAGGCCGGGAATCGGGACGTAGACCGACAGCGAGGTGATGTTGACGATGCGGCCGAAGCCGCGCTTGGCCATGCCGTCGATGACGGCCTGCACCAGTTCGATCGGCGTCACCATGTTCTGCGTCACGCCTTCGAGGATCTTTGCGCGGTCGAGTTCGCGGAAATCGCGCAAGGGCGGGCCGCCATTGTTGTTGACCAGGATATCCGGGTCGGGGCAGGCGGCAAGGAGCGCGTTCTGCACGTCGGGTTTCGAGACGTCGCCGACGATCTCGGTCACCTTCACGCCGTGGCGTTCGCGCAGTTCGGCTGCGGTTTTTGCCAGCAGCTCGGCATTGCGGCCGTTGACGACGAGATCGCAGCCGGCCTCGGCCAGCGCCATGGCGCAGCCGCGGCCCAGCCCTTTGCTCGATGCGCAGACGATGGCTTTCTTGCCCTTGATGCCAAGATCCATGACGATTTTCTCCTGTGAATGGCGCGGCACGCTAGCCCTTTGGCTGGCCCAATCGCAACCGTCATACGGTTGTTGCATGAATCGGGGCATAGCCTGCGCGAAAGCAACGGTGACGATCTGATGTCCGGTACAGAAACCCGCACTTTCCGCAGCATGTTCATATCCGACCTGCATCTCGGATCGAAGGCGGCCAAGGCCGAGTTCCTGATCGATTTCCTGCGGTATCACGACGCCGATATCATCTATCTCGTCGGAGACATCGTCGACGGCTGGCGTCTGCGGCGCAGCTGGCATTGGCCGCAGAGCCACAATGACGTCGTCCAGAAACTGCTGCGCAAGGCGCGCAAGGGCACCTCGATCACCTATATCGCCGGCAATCACGACGAATTCGCGCGCCAGTTCCAAGGCGTGCATTTCGGCGGCATCGTCGTTGCCGACCGCGCCATCCACGAAACCGCCGATGGCAGGCGCCTGCTGGTCATCCACGGCGACCAGTTCGATACCGTCGTCCACAATGCACGCTGGCTGGCCTACCTCGGCGACTACGCCTATGACGCCGCGATGGTGGTCAACCGCGTGGTGACGAGGCTCCGCCATATGCTCGGCCTTCCCTACTGGTCGTTCTCGTCCTGGGCCAAGGTCAAGGTCAAGAAGGCGGTGAACTTCATCGGCTCGTTCCAGACGGTGCTGACCGAGGAGGCCCGCCGCTCGCATGTCGACGGCGTCATCTGCGGCCACATCCATCACGCCGCGATCGAGACTTATGAGGATGTGCAGTACATCAACACTGGCGACTGGGTGGAGAGCTGCACGGCGGTGGTCGAACATTTCGACGGCAAGATGGAGATCATCCACTGGGCGCTGGTGCTGCCCGAAGCACCGGACGAGCCGCTCATCCCCTTGCTGATCGAAGACAGGGTCGTCGAAGCGGCATAACCCTCCTGTTAATCGACTGGCCCAGGCAGTTTCGGACCGCTTTCGCGCATGTTAAGGGATCGATCTGCGTTGCAGCCCTTTGTGCAGCGTAATTGGATCGATTCATGTCGCTGCCGCCGCTCTCGCCCGAACAACTCGTCAAGCCGCGCCATTTCGAACTGCGCATGAGTCTGATCTTCGCGACATTATTCGTGTCGCTGGGAACGCATGTGCCTTATTTCCCGCTGTGGCTGCATGCCCAGGGTTTCCACGCCGAGCAGATCGCCATCATCCTGGCGGCGCCGATGTTCCTGCGCGTGGTGACGACGCCGCTGCTGACCGCGCTGGCGGACCGGGCGAAGGACAGGGCCGATGTCTATATTGCGCTGGTGGCCGCGACGATGGTGCTTTCCGCCGGCTATTTCCTCACTCCCACCTATGCGGCGGTGCTTGCCGTATCGCTGGCGCTGACGGTGGTGTGGACGCCGCATTCGCCGATCGCCGATTCGCTCGCGCTGTCGGGCGTGCGCCGCTTCGGCTCGAACTACACCGCGATGCGCAAATGGGGCTCGATCTCCTATCTCTGCGCCAACGTCGCAGGCGGCTTTATCCTGGCCTGGACGAGCCCGCAGGCCGTGCCGGTAATCATCTTTGCGGCATTGTCTGCCGCGCTCGTCGCCGGATTGCTGGCGCCGCGGCTTGGCCGCCCGCGCCGGGCTTCGCCGCTTTCGGCCGCCGACATCCAGCATCAGGCGCCGAGCCTTCTCAATCCGTATTTCCTGTATTTCACCCTCGGCGTCGGCATCATCACCGCCAGCCATGCCTTCCTCTACGGCTTTGTCTCAATCTACTGGAAATCGGTCGGCATCAGCGATTCCGTCGTTGGCCTGCTGTGGGCCTGGGGCGTGGTGGCCGAGGTCTGCATGTTCGTGTTTTTCAACCGTATTTTTGCCTCCGTCTCAGTCGTCAAGGTGATGCTGATCGCCGGCGTCGGCTCCATCGTGCGCTGGATCGCCTTTCCGTTGATCTGGCCACTCGGGCTTGGCGTTGCCGGTTTCTTCGGCGTCCAGACCCTGCATTCGGTGTCGGTGGCGATGGTGTTGATCGGCCTGCAGAAGATGATCGGCGAAACGGTTTCGGAAGAACGCACGGGTGCGGCGCAAGGCATTGCCTATTTCTTCAACGGCTTCTTCATGGCGGCGGTGACGCTGGCGTCCGGCCCGCTTTACGAGCGCTACGGCGTCGACGGCTTCCTGGCGATGATCCCGATCGCCATCATCGGCCTGGCGCTGATCGGGCTCGCCGCGCGTTCAGCCCCACAGCATCCTGTCAGGCGGTAACACCAGCGACCCCTGGTACACGAGGCCGGGCTGGCGGTCGCGGGCAAGCAGCAGCGGACCGTCGAGGTCGACGAAGTCGGCGCCTTGCGCCAAAAGCACTGCCGGCGCCATCGCCAGCGACGTGCCGACCATGCAGCCGACCATCACGCCGAATCCCAGCTCCCGGGCGCGGTCGCGAAGGGTAAGGGCGGCGGTCAGGCCGCCGGATTTGTCGAGCTTGATGTTGACGGCGTCATAGAGGCCGACAAGCGCTTCGAGGTCCTTCGCCTCGTGGACGCTTTCGTCTGCGCAGATCGGCACCGGATGCGCGATGTGGCGCAGGATGGCATCATGGCCGGCGGGAAGCGGCTGTTCGATCAGGGCTATGCCATGTTCGCCGGCGAAAGCGAGATTCTCGATGATGTTGGCATCGGTCCAGCCTTCATTGGCGTCGAGGATGATGCGGCTGTCGGGCGCCGCTTCGGTCACGGCGCGGATGCGGGCCATGTCGTTGTCGCCGCCAATCTTGACCTTGAGCAGCGGCCGCCCGGCATTGGCGCGGGCTTGCGCCGCCATTGCCTCCGGCTCGCCTAGCGACAGCGTGTAGGCCGTCTCCAGCGCCGACAAGGGCACAGCGTGGATGGCGTCCGCGACCGCAACGCCGCTGATCTTGGCCTCCAGGTCCCACAAGGCGCAATCGATGGCGTTGCGGGCAGCACCCGCCGGCATCGCATCGAGCAGGTCCTTGCGGCTGATGCCGCCTTCTATCTGCCGGCGCATGGCCTCGGTGGCGTCGCGCACCCCCTCCATAGTCTCGCCATAGCGCTTGTAGGGGACGCATTCGCCCCATCCGCGATTGTCCCCATCGCTGATCGTGCAGGTAATGACTTCGGCTTCGGTCTTCGACCCGCGCGAGATGGTGAAGGTGCCGGCAATGGGAAAACGCTCGGCCTCAACCGAAATGACACGCGCCATAATTTTCTGCTCCGGCTATGCGACAACGCGTCGTCGGCAAATCGACAGGTACGACCCGTCAGGCTAAACAGGACGCCATGTTGACCATCGGCAAACGCGACGCAAGCGGCAACGCCGCCAAGGAGGCCGACCACCAGCCCCGCGTTGCGGTCGGCGAGGAGGGCGGCGTCCTCGGCTGCGCTTTCTCCGGCATATGGACGACGACGACAGTGGCGCTGATCGACGCCGAGATGCGCAAGATCGAGCAGCGCAAAGGCTTCCAGACGCTCGCTTTGGATCTTTCCCACATCGAGAAGATGGACACCGCCGGCGCCTGGCTGATCGATCGCCTGGTCAGCGTGTTCGAAAAGAAGGGTGTCGAGATCAAGATGCAGGGGCAAAGCGATGTCGCCTCGATCCTGCTCGGCGCCGTTGGCGAAGCTGTCCGGCGCGAGCCCGAATCGCGCGGCGTCCGGCGCCCCAACATTATCCTCCGCGGGCTGGAGGCGGTCGGCCGCCGCATCTATGAGATGCGCGACGATTTCCTCGCCTCGATGAACATCCTCGGCGCCACCATCGGCGGCGCCCAGATGAAGCTCGGGCGCGGCCATGCCATCAACCCTGCGGCGATCTTCAACCAGATCGATCGCATGGGGGTCGGCGCCATCCCCGTGGTGGTGCTGATGTCGGCGATCGTCGGCGCCATCGTCGCCCAGCAGGGCGCCTACCAGCTCAACTATTTCGGCGCCAACATTTTCGTTGTCGATCTGGTCGGCGTGCTGATCCTGCGCGAGCTCGGCGTGCTGATGACCGCCATCATGATCGCCGGCCGTTCCGGCAGCGCCATCACCGCCGAGATCGGCTCGATGAAGATGCGCGAGGAGGTCGACGCGCTGAAGGTCATCGGCCTCAACCCGATCGGCGTGCTGGTGTTTCCGCGCCTGGTGGCGCTGGTGATCGCGCTACCCTGTCTCACCATCGTCGCCAATTTTGCCGCTCTTGGCGGCGGCATCCTAGCCGCCTGGCTTTATTCCGGTATTGCGCCGACGGCCTTCATCGACCGGCTGCGCGGCGCGATCGATATCAGCACCATCTTCGCCGGGCTGATCAAGGCGCCGTTCATGGCCATGATCATCGGCACCATTGCTTCCGTAGAAGGCATGAAGGTCGGCGGCAGCGCCGAATCGCTGGGTCTGCACGTCACCGCCTCGGTGGTGAAGTCGATCTTCGTCGTCATCATCCTCGATGGCCTTTTCGCCATCTTCTACGCGTCGATCGAGTTCTGACATGATGCGCAGAAACTCAAAGGCGACCAAGGCTATGCAGGGAACGGGCGAAAGCGATATCGTGCTGTCGGTGCGCGACATCACCGTTGCCCTGGACGACAAGCTGATCCTCGACAAACTGGCGCTCGACATCAAGCGCGGCGAAATCCTCGGTTTCGTCGGCGCCTCGGGCGCCGGCAAATCGGTGCTGCTGCGCACGATTCTCGGCCTGCTGCACAAGCAGTCCGGCACGATCAAGCTGTTTGGTCTCGACCTCGAAAAGGCCAGCGACATCGAGCGGTTGCGCATCGACATGCGGCTTGGCGTGCTTTTCCAGCACGGTGCCCTGTTTTCGGCATTGACCGTGCAGGAAAACGTGCAGGTGCCGATGCGCGAATATCTCGATCTGCCGAAGAAACTGATGGACGAGCTGGCCTTGCTCAAGATCGAACTGGTCGGCCTGCCGCCGGACGCCGCGCAGAAATTTCCCTCGGAGCTTTCGGGCGGCATGATCAAGCGCGCCGCCCTGGCACGGGCGCTGGCGCTCGACCCCGATATCGTCTTCCTCGACGAGCCGACTTCCGGCCTCGACCCGATCAGCGCGTCCGAATTCGACGAATTGGTGGTGAAGTTGCGCGATACGATGGATCTGACGGTCTATATGGTGACGCACGATCTCGACACGCTGTTTACCGCTTGCGACCGCGTGGCGGTGCTCGGCAACAAGAAAATCCTGGTCGAAGGCACGATCGACGACATGCTGAAAAGCGAAGAACCGTGGGTCAAATCCTATTTCCGCGGAAAACGCGCTCGGCAACTTGATCTTGCCGCGCGCGCATAGACATAAGTGGGGCAATGGAAACCAGAGCCAACTACGTCATTGTCGGCATTTTCACCCTGGCTGCGATCCTGGCGGCGTTCGGGTTCGTCTATTGGACCGCCCAGATCGGTGATCGCGGCGAGACGGCGGAGCTGCGCGTGCGCATTCAGGGTTCGGCCTCCGGCCTCGGCCCCGGCAGTCTGGTGCTGTTCAACGGCGTCAAGGTCGGGGTGGTCAAGCGCGTCTATTTCGACCGCAATGACCCCAATGCCGCCATTGCTACGACCGAGATCGACCAGACAACGCCGCTCACCAAATCGACGCAGGCCGATATCGGCATCGCCAGCCTTGCCGGCCAGGTCAACATCGAATTGAAGGGCGCCGATCCCAAGGAACCGAACCTGCTGGAAGAGGCGGCAAAGGAAGGCAGGACGGCCGAGATCATCGCCAATCCGTCAGCGGTCACCAACCTGCTGCAGACGGCGCAGAACATCTTCACCCGCGCCGACAAGGTGCTTTCCGACCTAGAAGGTTTCACCAGGGACGTGCGCGGGCCGCTGACCCAGACCGTCAAGAACGCCCAGACATTTTCCGATGCGCTGGCCAGGAATGCCGACGGCATCGACAAGTTCCTGACCGCCGTCAGCGCGCTGTCGGATGAGCTGAAGGGTGTTTCCGGCAAGCTCGACGGCACGCTGAAGGCTGCCGAAGGCCTGCTCAATGCCGTCGACAAGGACAAGATCAAGAGCATCGTCGCCAATGTGGACGCCGTCACCGCCAATCTGAAGGAGACCAGCGGACAGCTCGACGGCGTGATCAAGAACGTCGATACCGCGGTCGGCTCGGTCAACGATTTCGCCACGCGCACGCAAGGCACGCTGGCAAAGGTCGACAATGTGCTCGACGGCATCGATCCGGCGCAGGTGCGCGTGGCGCTCGCCAACATTCAGAAGGCCAGCGAAAATGCCAACAAGGCCGCCGCCGACATCGCCAAGGTGACCGACAAGTTCGCCGACCGGGCCGACGACATCGACGAGACGATCAAGGACGCCAAACAGCTTGCGTCGCGCCTCAACGATGCCTCGGTGCGCGTCGACGGCATCCTGAAAAGGGTCGATACGCTGCTCGGTTCGGGCCAAGCCGACGGCGTCATGGCCGATGCCAGGGACACGCTGAAGTCGTTCAAGCAGGTCGCCGACACGCTGAACGCCCGGCTTGGCACGATCACCGACAACATCGCGCGCTTCTCGGGCCAGGGCCTGTCGAATGTCGAGGCGCTGGTCCAGGACAGCCGGCGTTCGATCAGTCGCATCGAAGAGGCGGTGACCGATCTCAGCCGCAACCCGCAGCGCATCCTGTCGGGCGGCGACGGCGAGGTCCGGCAGTTCGATGGCAGGGCACGGCGTTGACTTCCGTGCCCGCCCGCAGCAATTACATGGACCGCGGATGCGGATTCATCATACGATCCGGGGACAGTGGGGATCACGCGTGACGTTCGGGTTGGGTGGGTATAAATCGGCGGCCGTTTTGCTTGGCCTGACGCTGGCTGGTTGCGCGGCATTGGGAGGCAAGCCGGCGCCACTCGATACGTTCGAGCTGTCCGCCCCGTCGATCGACGCCCATGGCCACAGCCGCCGCCAGATCCTGATCGCCCAGCCATCCGCGCTCAAGGCGCTGGACAGCCAGAACATCGTCATCAAGCCGTCAGATCGCTCGATCCAGTATCTCAAGGGCGCGCAATGGGCCGACCGGCTGCCGCTGATCGTGCAGGCGAGGCTCGCCGAAACCTTCCAGCGCTCCGGCAGCTTTGCCGGCGTCGGCAAGCCGGGCGAGGGGCTGGCGATCGACTACCAAATTATCGTCGAGATCCGCTCCTTCGAAGTCCGCGTCAATGGTGGCGAGCATGCCGAGGTCAATCTCTTCGTACGCATCCTGAACGACCGCAACGGCGAGGTGCGCGCCTCGAAGAGCTTTACCGCATCCGCTCCCGTCTCCGGCAGCGGCAATCCGGCCTATGTCAACGCGCTCGACAGCGCCTTCGGCGAGGCGGCGAAGGATATTGTGGGCTGGACGGATTCGGTTATCTGAGCGAACCCGGCGAGGCGCTTGAGACCCAGGAACCTTAGCCGCCTGCCAGACGGTTGGTGACCAGTTCTGCCTTCATCCAGTGGGTTTCACTCTGGACATGTCCTGCCCGTACATATTTGCCCATGCGAATGGGCATGTCTGCCTCAGCAAATGCTTCGGCAACCCTAGCCACAAAGCCTTCTTGCTTGGCCTTATCCAGGGACGCAGCCAGATTATCGAAGAGGTTGGGGCTGAAAGGCCCACGATAGAGCGTGGGAACAGGAGTGATGCCCAGTTCCTCAAACCGGGCCAGGGTCAAATCCCACGGTTGAATCTCGGTCCCGATGATCCATGCAAAGCCAAGAAAAAATGACGGCAGCGCATCATACGCAACCGAATGTCGGGCATAGAGGTTCTCGCCCACAATCCGTTCATCGTCAGCAAGTTGCGGTGAAACATTTGCTGCAAATGCCTTCAGCCAGTCTCGGGATGGATGATAACGGCTATCGGGACTGCGCGCGTGAGAGCCATCGCGATGAAGGGTTGTGTTCTCTCCATCCATCTTCTCGGTGACCACAAGATCAGCCACCCTTAGTCCTTCAAGCGACGCCATGACCTTGTCGTCGCTGGTGGCTCCGACCGATATCGGCAGATGAAAGGTGCGACCGTATTTCCTCATGCTGGAGGCATAGCTTGCAGCCCATCGCGCCAGCAAGGGCAGCCTGAGTTCTTTGCGCTCGTCATTGTTCGATCCATGACAAACGAAAAAGGCGGGAAATTTCCCGCCTTTTTCATTTTGATGCAGCAATCGTAGCTAGTGCAAACGGCCGCTCGCATGGGCCAGCATGGTGTAGACCTTGCCGGTGTCCGACGTCAGGTAGGTCTGCGCCATGATGTTGTCGCGGTCGTTGCGCGAGACGTCCTTGAGCAGCTTCTCGAAATCGTCGCAGTAGCGGTCGACGGCGGCGCGGAACTCCGCCTCGGCCTGATATTTGCGGCGGATTTCGTCAAAGGTCTGCTGGCCCTTGAGTGTGTAGAGGCGGCGCGTGAACACGTCACGCTCGCCGCGCCGGTAGCGGTTCCACAGCTCGATCGAGGCGTCGTGGTCGATCGCCCGGGCAATATCGACCGAGAGCGAGTTGAGCGACTCCATGACATGCAGCGGCGAGCGCTGGGCGGGAGTTGCGCGCGGTGCTTCCGCGGGCGCTGCCGGCCTGGCGACTTCCTCCTCGCGCGATGCCCCGGTCAGGAGATCGCGCACCCAGCCGCCTTGCGGCGTGCGGGCGTTGGCGTCGCGCTGGCGCGGTGCTTCGGCAGGGCGTTCGATATCGAGCGTGCCACGCAGGCCGCCGACCGGCGCCTGCGGAGCAGGGCGCTCCGGCTGTGGCGCCGGCGGCGGGCGGCGTACCGGCTCGGCCGGGCGCTGCACTGGCGCCTGCGGCGCCGGGCGCAGGGCGCGCGGTTCGGCATTGTCGCCGCCGCGTCCCGATTTCGCAACGATATCCGAAAGTTCCTTGAGCGCGTTGATCTGCTCGGCAACGGCACGGCGGATCGCCGAGGTCGATTCCTTGGCCTCTTCCGGCATCTCGATGACGCCCTTCTTGAGCTCGGCGCGGGTGAGGTCGAGCTCGCTCTTGATCGAGCTTGCGGTGCGCCGCATCTCCTCGGTCGCATCGGCGAACCGGCTGGTTGCCGAATCGACCACTTCCGTTATGGCGATGCGGATCTTGTCGGCTGATGCCAGCGTCTTGCCTTCGGCATTCTGCATCGTCTGGCCGACAAGGTTTTCGAACGAACGCATCACCTTCTCGAGGTCTTCCGACTTCTTGACCAGGCCGACGGCGAGATCTTCGAGCGACGATTGCCGCTCAAGCGTGTGCTCCAGATTGCTCTGCGCCGAGCTCAACAGATCCGAAGCCGAGGACAGCAAGCGGCTGTGCTCGTCGAACTTGGTGGCGATCGAGGCCACTTCGCGCAGGGTCGACGACGACAGTTCGGTAAGCCGCGTCGTGTTCGAATCGACCAGGCGTGCCGAGCTGGCGAAGGTCTGCGCGGCCTTTTCGGTGGTTGCCGCGAAGCTTTGCGTGCTGCCGCTCAGACGTTCGTCAACCTGGCCGAGGTTGATCGCCGCCTGTTCGATCAGCTCACCAAGCTGCGAGCTGGAGACGCTCATGCGGCCGATGAGGTCGGCGACGCTATCGGCGAGCGACGAGCGCGCGCCTTCGACGGCCGACAGCGTTTCGGCGGTGCGGCTGGCGAGCGCGTTGACGAGGGCGGCATTTTCGCTGCGCAGCTTCTCGGTCGCGCGTTCGGTGACCTGTTCCATGCTCTTTTGCAGTTCCGAGCCGCCCTGGGCGAAGCGCTCGACCAGCGGCCGCGCGGTTTCGTCCAGGATCTTCGCCATCTCGGCCGAACGCGCCGCCAGCATCGTGTTGAGCTCGCGGGTATTGGTGCCGATTGTCTTGGCAGCGTCGTTGGTGCTTTGGCCGATGTGCTGGCCGACCGCGGTAAAAGTCTCCGCAATCGTGTTGGCGCGCGAGATCAGCTGAGCTTCTGCGCTGGAAACCTGCTCGTTGAGCTTCTGGCCCATCGTCTCCGTCGTATAAAGAAGGCGGTTCTCGACGTTGGCGACCTGTTCCTCGACGCGCGAAGCTGCGGACGCAACGCTCGCGGCCAGCCGCTCATCGGCGCCGGCAAGAGCCTGCTCCATCTCGCGGGCGTGGACGGCAAGTTCCTGGCCGGTCTGGCGTGCACGTTCGGCAACACGCTGCTCGGTGCTGGCGAAGGCGCCGACGATGTTGTCGGCATGCTCGCCGATCGTCGAAGTGGAGTCGGCGATGCGCGACACCAGGCGGTGATCGGCCTCGTCGAAGATGCGGCTGATCTCGGTGGCGCGGGCTGACAGCGCGTCCGAACCCTCGGCGATGCGCGAGATCAGCTGTTGGTCGGCGGCGTCGAAGATGCGGCCAAGGTCCGAGGCGCGGGCGGCCAGCGCTTCGGCGGATTCGCCGATGCGCATGCTCAGCCGCTGGTCGGCACCCTCGAAGTTACGCAGGATGTCGCCGGCGCGGTCGGCCAGCGACTGCGCCGTCTCGACCGCGCGGGCGACCAGCTTCTGGTCGGCGGCGTCGAACGTGCCGGCGATCTCGCCGGCGCGGGCAGCCAGCCGTCCGGCCGTTTCTTCGGCGCGGGCGAGCAGCGAGTTCGACGTCTCGTCATGCCGGGCAAGCAGCACGCTCGTCGTGTCTTCGGCGCGAGCAAGCAAGGCATTCGTCGTATCCTCGGCGCGAGCAAGCAGGGCGCTCGATGTGTCCTCGGCACGGGCGTGCAGACGGCGATCCGCGTCCTCGAAGGTCCGGGCGATGTCCTCGGCCCGGGCCAAAAGGGCGGCCGAGGTCTGCTCGGCACGCTCGGCGATCTTGCGGTCGGCATCACTGAAGGCAGCACCGGCCTGTTCGTGCAGCGCGCTGGTGACTTCCATCACCTTCTCACGGAGCGCGCCGGCAACGAAGACGGCGCTCTTTTCAAGCACGCTGCGGACATTGTCGACACCCACCGACAACGCGCGCTCCATGGTTCCGGCGCGCTCTTCGATGATGCCGGTCTGCTTGCTGAAGGCCTGCTCGATTTTCTCGACATCGGCAGCGATTGCCGCCGAGATATCGGTGCTTCTGCCGGCAATCTGGTCGATATGGCCCGACAGAGAGCGGTCGACGTCCTTGCGTATGTCGGCGAGCTTTGCCAGATCGTCTTCCAGCGCCTGGGTCAACATGTTGCGGCCTTCGGCCAGCTTGCCGACATGGCCGGCGATGATGTCGTCAACCTCACCGCGGCTTGCCGACAGCTTCTGCAGGTCGGCTTCCAGCGCACGTTTCAGGATGTCTCGGCCCTCGGCCAGCTTCTCGACCTGGCCTGCGACCAGTCCGTCGATGCTCGACCGGCTCTCGGCCAGCTTGGCGAGGTCGTCCTCGAGAGCCTTCGACAGCGTCGCGCGATCCCGGACGAGCTTGTCGCTGTGGCCCTCGATCAGGCTGTTGACATTTTCCAAATCCGCTTCCAGCACCCGTGCGAACTCGCCACGGTTTTCGCTCAGCTTCTGCGACTGGTCGGCAATGGCGCTCCTGATCGCATTGAGATCGGCTTCGAGCGCCCGTGTGAGGATGTCGCGGCCCTCGGCGAGCTTCTCGACCTGTCCGGCGACCAGCCCATCGATGCTGGAGCGGCTCTCCGCCAGTTTGGCGATGTCGTCTTCCAGTGCCTTTGAGAGCGCCGAACGGTCCTGGACGAGCCTGTTTTGATGATCGGCCATGATGCCGCTGACATTGTGCAGATCGTCCTGAAGCGCCTGGGATAGCGTCGAACGATCCTGGACAAGCCGGCTCGAGTGGTCGGTGATCAGGCTGTTAACATTCTGAAGGTCATCCTTAAGCGCCTGGGATAGCGTCGAACGATCCTGGACAAGCCGGTTCGAGTGGTCGGCGATCAGGCTGTTCACATTCTGCAGGTCGGCCTCCAGTGCCCTGGAAAGCTGACCGCGCTCTTCCGCCACCTTGTCGGAATGACCCGCGATGGCGCCCTTGATGGTGTTGAGGTCGGCTTCGAGCGCGCGCTTGAGGATATCGCGCCCCTCGGCCAGCTTCTCGACCTGGCCGGCGACCAGCCCGTCGATGCTCGACCGGCTCTCGGCGAGCTTGGCGAGGTCGGCCTCGAGCGTCTGTGACAACAGGCCACGATCGTCGGCAAGCCGGCTCGAATGGTCGGAGAGCAGGCCCCTGATGCCGGATAGGTCGTTCTCCAGCGCCTTGCTGAGTTCGGTGCGGTCCTCGGCCAGTTTCGCCGAGTGGTTCTCGATCACGCCCTTGATGCCGATAATGTCGTTTTCGAGCGCCTTGGTCAGGATGGCGCGGCCTTCGGCGATCTTTTCAACCTGGCCGGCGACCAGCCCGTCAATCGAGGCGCGGCTGTCGGCGAGCTTGCCGAGATCGGCTTCCAGGGCGCGCGACAGAATGTTGCGGCCTTCGGCCAGTTTACCGACATGTCCGGCGACCATTTCGTCAATGATCGTACGGGCTTGCACAAGTTTTCCGGAGTCTTCATGCAAAGCCTGGTTGAGCCGGTTGCGGCCTTCTTCAAGCCGCTCGAGATGGCTGCCCAGCGACGCGTCGATGGCGGCGCGCGACTCGTTGACCTTGCGCAGATCCTCTTCCAGGGCGCGCGAGATCAGGTTGCGGCCTTCGGCCAACTTCTGCACCTGGTTGGTTACGGCCGCATCGATGCCGGCACGGCCCTCGGCGAACTTCGCCAGGTCCGCCTGCATGGCAGCCGCCATGCGTTCGCGGCTTTCGGACAGCTTGCGGCTGTGGTTTTCGACGGCGTCCTCGATGCCGACGCGGGCATCGGCAAGACGCTGGATATCGGTGTCGAATGAGCGCGACACGACATGGCGGGCCGCTTCCATGCGGCCGGCGAAATCGCTGGCGCGGGCTTCGAGCATCGACGAGGTCGACGAGACGATGTCGGCCATGTCGGCGCCGATCTGGGTCTTGCCCTGATCGATCATGGCCGACAAATGATCCTTGCTCTCGGCAAAGGTGTGGGCGATCTCGCGGGCGCGCTCGACCAGCGTTTCGTTGATCTGGCGGGCGCGCGCCTCGAGCGCGGCGTTGAGCTTCTGCGTGCCGGTATCGAGTGCTTCGGCGCGGGTCTGAAATTCGCTGATCAGCGCCTGGCCGCGCTCGGCCAGCGTCCGCTCGATGCCGTTCAGGCTGGACTCGAATTCCGAGCTCAGGGTGCGGGCGGCGCCGCCGAGCAGCGACACCATGCCGGTGGTGCGGTCGTCGAGCAGGTCGGTCAGCGACCGGGTCAGGCCGTCTGTGGTGTCCGTCAGCTTGGCGATGCGGGTGTCGAGCAGCGAAGCAAAGGCTTCGCCCGATGTCGACAGCCTGTCGGTGATTGAATCCAGCCGGGTTTCGACGGAATCGAAGATCGACATCGAGCTTTCATTGATGCGGTCGATCAGCGTGTCGCCGGAATTCGTGATCGTCATCGACAGCTTGGTCGACGCGTTGAGGATAGAGTCGCGAATAATGTCGGAGGCGGCGCCGATCTCGTCCTTCAGCGTTTCATGCGCGCCGGTGATCGAGGCGCGCACGCGCTCGGCATGAGTGACGACGGCTTCGCGCTCGCTGCCCAGCCCGTCGACCAGCGACCGGATGCGCGATTCATTCTCCGAATAGGAGCGTTCGATCTGGTTGACCTCGCTGTGGACCAGAGTTTCGAGCTCGACGGCGCGCGCCAGCGTGCGCTCGATGCCTTCGCCCATCGCCGCCACTTCACGGCGAACGGCCTGGCCGATCATCATCACGCGGTCTTGGGCGAGGTTTTCCGGCTCCGCCAAGCGGAAAGCCACCTCCGTCATCGATTGCGCGGCAATGCGCATTTCCTGCGCGCGGCGGATCATCGCCGCGAAGGCCCAAAACAGGACGACCGGTATGATTGCCGCGATCGCCAGGCCGATCAGTTCAGGGCGGGCCAGGATTTGATCGAACGTACGAATTTTCCAGATGCTGGGGCCAAACAGCAGATTGGCGAGGCCGCCGGCGCCGGCGATCCAGGCCAGCGACACGAACGCCACGACCCAATAGATCGTGCTAGACGCGCGCCGGTTGAGGCTGTGCAGCAGCGTCTTGTAATCTTTCTGGCGGTCATCGTTTGCCGGCTTGAAGCCGGCTGGCTGCGCGCTGTTGCGCGATTCGACCGGGCGCAGCTCGGCGGGCTTGGCTGCCGGCTTCGCACTCTGGTTTTGTTGGACGGGCGCGTTTTGAGCGGGGGCGGGCTTCTGGGGGCGGCCTTCGCGCGCCAGTTCGTCCGCGGCCTGCGATATCTGCGCTTCCAGATCTTCCATCGACGCCGCGATATCGAGATCGCCGCTGCCGTCTCCGCTGAGATCGAGGTCTAGTGCCTTTTCGAGTTCCCTGGCTACGTCGCTGTCGAGAGTTCTGGTCGTCGTTGGTTTCTTCGCCATGCCTTCGCTACCCTGTACTAGCTGCCGAGGGACTTCTTATTTTTGCCTGATTCTGGCTCGTCTTATCCCACGCAGGAGGCTGAAAATGGACCTTCGTATCGTAATGACACACAGGGGTAAAGAAAACATGCATTCCGCGAGATACGTAAAACTTTAAATATAAGGTTAACGACAACGTGATCTAACCGCCTCAACGGCAACAATTTTCCAGCCCATTCATTAACGCGTTGGCGACGGAAATCGCCTAGTTTTTTCGGCGATCAGCACAAGGAGTTTCAAATTGGTACGCGGTGAAAGCGGCATTGCCTTCTCAATGCCGGGCGGCGATGCGTCGGGACCGGCCCGTTCGCGCCCAGTGGATCTGGCCCATCTGGCCCGTCAGACTATGGGCGATCGCGCCCTCGAACAGGAGGTATTGGCGCTGTTCGTACAGCAGGCGCTTTCCGTCCGCGACAGAATAGTCGATGCCGATGTCAGGGAGCGACTGCTACTGGCGCATGGGCTGAAAGGTTCGGCGCGCGGGGTCGGCGCCTTTGCCATCGCCGACTGCGCCACCTCGATCGAACAGCAGCCGGAAGATGCGCGCATCCTCAAGCGCCTCGGCACCCTGATCGAGGAAGTGCGCGATTTCATCGCCGCCATCAGCCGGTAATGGCTGCCGCTCGGCAGCGGCCACCGGGATGAATCGACGGGGCCAGGGCGTGCTTTGGCCAGCTTTCCGAAAAAACGTCACAAAGCGGCGCTTTCGCGCCGCAGTTGACTTGTCCGGTGGAGTGATTATCTCGGCTGGGACTCCCTTCAGGTGATAAATGACCAAGCTGACCTTCATTGCCCATGACGGCACTCCTTTCGATGTCGAGGCCGAAAACGGCTCGACCGTCATGGAGAATGCGATCCGTAGCGCGGTGCCGGGCATCGAGGCAGAATGCGGCGGCGCCTGCGCCTGCGCGACCTGCCATGTCTATGTCGACGAAGCCTGGACGGCCGAGGTCGGCGAGCCGGAGGCGATGGAAGAGGACATGCTGGACTTTGCCTATGACGTCCAGCCGAACTCGCGCCTGTCCTGCCAGATCAAGGTGCGCGACGCGCTTGACGGCCTCGTCGTGCGCGTGCCGGCTCGCCAGGGTTGATCTCCCGTACCATGTGATTTTTCCCGCCGCCGCTTGGCAGCGGGCCAATGCTCATGCAGTCTCGCGCCAGTTTCGCCCCAGCTTGACAATGAGGCTCGCCTGGCATGACCGATGTAATCAAGACGGACGCACTCATTGTCGGGGCGGGGCCGGTCGGCCTGTTCGCCGTGTTCGAACTCGGCCTCTTCGACATGAAGTGCCATCTGATCGATATCCTCGACCGGCCGGGCGGCCAATGCGCCGAACTCTATCCGGAAAAGCCGATCTACGACATTCCAGGCTGGCCCTCGATCTCGGCGCAAGGGCTGGTCGACAAACTGCTCGAGCAAATTCACCCGTTCAAGCCGGTTTTTACCTTCAACCGCATGGTCTCCAGCCTGGAAAAGCTGGACGACGGCTCATTTCGGGTCACCACCGACGAGAACGAGGTGTTCGAAGCCAAGGTGGTGGTGATCGCCGCCGGTGGCGGCTCGTTCCAGCCCAAACGGCCGCCCATTCCCGGCATCGAGGCCTATGAGGGCAGGAGCGTCTTCTATTCGGTGCGCCGTATGGAGGAATTCCGCGGCCACGACCTCGTCATCGTCGGCGGCGGCGATTCCGCACTCGACTGGACGCTGAACCTGCAGCCGGTGGCAAAAAGCGTGACACTGGTCCACCGGCGCGCGGAATTCAGGGCGGCGCCCGACAGCGTCAACAAGATGTATGCCATGCAGGAGATGAAGCAGCTGGAGTTCCGGGTCGGCCAGGTGAGCGGCCTGACCGGCGCCGACGGCGAGCTGGCCTCTGCTACCATCAAGGGCGGGCCTGACGGCGACATCGAGGTGCCGTGCACGCGCATGCTGCCGTTCTTCGGCCTGACCATGAAGCTCGGCCCGATCGCCGAATGGGGGCTCAACCTTCATGAGAACCTCATTCCGGTCGATACCGAGAAATTCCAGACTTCGGTGCCAGGCATCTTTGCCGTCGGCGACATCAACTGGTACCCAGGCAAGCTGAAGCTGATCCTGTCGGGTTTTCACGAGGTGGCGCTGATGGCGCAGGCCGCCAAGCGCATCATCAGCCCCGGTGAGCGCATCGTCTTCCAGTACACGACTTCGTCGACCAGCCTGCAGAAGAAGCTCGGCGTCGTGGAGTAGGTCCTACAGGGCTTTCCGGATCACTCCACCAGAACGACTGGCGCCTCGGCGTCGTCGCGGCCGCGCAGTGACTTCTCCGGCATCAGCGCCAGCGTCATCAGCGCCAGCACGAGCGTGACGGCCGCGGCAAGGAAGATCATCATGAAGGGCGTCGCCGAGACGATCTGTCCGGCAGCCGGCGCGCCTTCGCCGGCAAGCGGCAGGCCATAGCCGAGCGCGACGGCGCCGAGCATGGCGACGCCGAGCGCGCTGCCCAGCGAACGCAGGAAGGTCAGCACGCCGGTGGCAACGCCGAGATGCGCGCGGTCGACGGCGTTCTGCACCGATACGGTGGCGACCGGGAAAGTGGTGCCGCTTCCAAGGCCGATGCAGATGGTCAAGAGCTCGACCACCAGCAGCGAGGCGCGGCCGGCGACCAGGCTGAGCACGCCAAGGCAGATAATGGCGAAGAGAACGCCGACCATGGCTATACGCTTGTAGTGGAAGAAGCGCGGTATCGTGCGGCCGCTGAAGGTCGCGCCGGCGACCGTTCCGAGCAGCAGGCCGAGCATGGCAAGGCCCGACTGGCTGACCGACAGGCCGATGATCGACTGCAGATAGACCGGCAGGTACACCGACAGGCCGATATTGGCGGCCTGCAGCAGGAACATCGACGCCGTGCCGGCAAGCACGATCGGATTGCTCAGCACTTCAAGCGAAATCAGCGGCTCGGCCGCACGCATCAGCCTGAGGGCGAACGCACCCCAGAAGACCGCCGAACAGGCGAGCAGGCCGACGATCTCGCGCGAGGCCCATGGATAGGCGCTGCCGCCCCAGTTGAGGGCCAAAAGCAGCAATGCCGTCGCCACCACCAGAAGCAGCGCGCCCGGCGCGTCGATGCGATGCCGCTTTGCGGCGACCGGCAGTTTGCGCAGCGGCTTGTTGATGATGGCCATGGCCAAGATGCCGAGCGGGATATTGATCCAGAAGATCAGCGACCAATGCAGATGTTCGGCAAATCCGCCGCCGAGCAAAGGCCCGGCGATGCTGGCGACCGCCCAGGTGCCCGAAATCCAGGCGGCATAACGCGCGCGTTCGCGCGGCGGCACCAGGTCGCCGATGACGATCTGCGCCAGGGCGAACAGGCCGCCGCCGCCCGCACCCTGGATCGCCCGGCCGACAACCAACACGAACATGTTGGGGGCCATGGCGCTGACCAGCGATCCCAGAAGGAAGATCAGGATCGCCGCATAGACGGTCGGCCGGCGGCCATAGACGTCGGAAATCTTGCCGTAGAGCGGCGCCATGGCCGTCGCCGTCAGGAGATAGCCGGTCACGATCCACGGCAGGTAGTCGGCATGGCCGAGCGAACGGCCGATGGTCGGCATGGCCGGCGCGACGATTGTCTGGTCAAGCGCTGCCAGCAGCATTGACAGTAGGATGCCGGCGATGATGACGTTCTTCTCGCTTTCCGTCAGCGGTGCGGCGGGAGGCAGCCTAGCCGGCTTGTCGACAGCTTGGTCCATATCAGTTCATCCATAAAGTTTGAGAGCGATTGCGCGGCGCCAAATGGCCGCTCCGCTACGCGCCGCCTCAATTGGTCTTGATCTGGTGTTTCGAAGCTCGCGCCTTGCCAGCCTGACATATCTTGCGAGCCTGACATATGTCGTCCCGTATAGGCCGATTTCGACCTATGCCCGAAAATTTTCTGGGGCTGGCCTCATGTTTCGGCAGAATTGGCTTGGTATCGCCGTGTTTCAGCCGGGCGGAAGCTGGCCGTTCTCGACGCGCTGCATGCGGTAGCGCAGCAGCCGCAGGATGCGGCTTTCGAAATTCACGCCTTCCACGCGGTCGAAGCGCAATTGGTCCTGGTCATGCCTGGCGAGTTCGGCCGCGGTGATCTGCGCCGCCTTCGCCTTTGCCCCGGCGCAGGTCTTTTGCGCAAAGCTCGCGTTCAGCGCGTCTTCGAGCAGACGGCCGTGGTTCTTGGCGATCTCGACATGACGCTCCTCATGGCGCTTGATGTCGGCCGACAGGGTGTCCCAGAACAGCCTGACATCGGGATCGGCCTTGCGCGGCCTGCGCCACTCCGGAAGGATGACCTTGACCTTGACGGTAACGGCGGCCTTGGCGATGCGGCAGGTGTCTGCGGTTTGCGCGTAGCTGATGCGGGTGGTGAACGCCATCTGGGTGGCGCCTGGATGCCGCATCCCGGTGCTTTTCACCTCGGGTCCATGCTTCGACAATTGCGTCTCGATGTCATCGAGCGTGCTGCCGCCGATGGCAAAATAGCTGTAGGTCTTCACCAGATTGGCAGCATTCGCCGGCAGGACGGTCAAAGCCAGCATCAGGGCGCAGAGCAGGGGTCGTTTCATCATGTTGCCTCTTCACTCACCTTGCTTTACGGCCGTTGCCGGCGCAACGGAATTGATCTTCCACCGATCACGCATCGTTGATGGATTGCAAGCGCTCGATGAGCCACATGCCAATGAGCCACATGCCAATGAGACACATGGTTGAAGGACAATGACGACAAGGCGATGGCAACTGGCGCATAAGTGCCATCTCGACCTTGGCGAGAAAGCCATTGTGGTCGGCATTCTCAACGTCACGCCCGACAGTTTTTCGGATGGCGGACTGTTCATCACGCCTGACCAGGCGGTGGCGCAGGCGCACCGCATGGTGGAAGAAGGCGCCGCCGTCGTCGATATCGGCGGGGAATCGACGCGCCCCGGCGCCTCGCCCGTGACGCCTGAAGAAGAGCAGGCCCGCATCCTGCCGGTCATCGCCGCGCTCGCCAGTTCAGGCGAAGCCCTGATTTCGGTCGACACCTATCGCGAGGAAACCGCGCGCCTCGCCGTCGCCGCCGGCGCGCATATCGTCAACGATGTCTGGGGCTTGCAGCGTGAACCCGGCATCGCCCGCGTCGCCGCCGAGACCGGCGCCGGACTGGTCATCATGCATACCGGGCGCGGGCGGCAAAAACTGCCCGACGTCATCGCCGACCAGTTTTTGTTCCTCAAGGCTTCGCTGGAAGTCGCCAGGCGCAGCGGCGTTGCGGACGATCATATCGTACTCGATGCCGGGTTCGGCTTCGCCAAGGAGACGGCTGAGGAAAACCTCGACCTGATGGCGCGGTTTTCCGAGCTTAAGGAGCTCGGTTTTCCCTTGATGGCCGGCACCTCCAGAAAACGCTTCATCGGCACCGTCACCGGCCGCGAAGCCGGCGCGCGCGCCGCCGGGACGGCAGCCACCAGTGTCATTCTGAGGCTGAAGGGCGCCGATCTGTTTCGCGTCCACGATGTCGCAATCAACGTGGACGCACTGGCGGTCGCCGATGCTATGCTGGCGCGCGAAAAGCCAGGACGCTGAGCCCAGGACAGTAAGAAATGTACGTCATCCGCATGAAGAACTGCGCCTTCTTTGCCCGGCACGGCGTGCTGGATGAGGAAGAGGCGCTTGGCCAGCGTTTTTATGTCGATGCCGAGTTGACGGTCGAGCCCAGCCGCCCGCTGGAGGATGATTCCATCGAGGACACCGTCAATTACGGCATCGCCTTCACGGTGATTGAAAAGATCGTCACTGGACATCGCCGCTTCCTGATCGAGGCGCTGGCGCTCGAAGTGGCGAAGGCGCTGACTTCACGGTTCCCGCAGATCAGGAAGGCCGAGATCACCGTGCGCAAGCCCAACGCACCGGTGCCCGGCGTGCTCGATTATGTCGAGGTGACCGTTGTCTGGCCAGAGTAACAATAACACGGTCTATCTCAGCCTTGGCGGCAATCTCGGCGATCCCTCGGCCTCGATGGCGGCGGCGCTGCGCCTGCTCGACGCCGACGAGAGCACGCGCGTCGTCGCCGTCTCCTCACTTTACCGCACGCCGCCCTGGGGCAAGCTCGACCAGCCGGATTTCCTCAACGCCGCTGCCGAAATCTCGACCTCGCTGGCGCCAAGGGCGCTGCTCGACCTCTGCCTCGAGGCCGAGCGCAAGCTGAAGCGGGTGCGCGAGGAGCGCTGGGGTCCGCGCCTGATCGACATCGACATATTGGTGTTCGGCGACCGCACAATCCACGAAACCGGGCTGGAGGTGCCGCATCCCCGAATGGTGGAGCGCGCCTTCGTGCTGGCGCCCTTGGCAGAGATCGCGCCGGATCTGGCGGTGGGCGGCAGGAGCGTGACCGAGCGGCTCAGCGCCGTCGATACGTCAGGCATAGAGCGGCTGGCTTCCGGCCGCGATTGGTGGCTGGGTTAACCGGAGAAGCCGCCGCCATCGAGAAATGCCTGTTCGTCCGCCGTCGTCTCGCGGCCAAGCATCTTGTTCCTGTGCGGAAAGCGGCCGAAGCGCTGGATGATGTCGCGGTGCTCGATGGCGTATTTCACATACTCCGGCGCCCTGGCGGTGGTGAGCTCGACCGATCTGTCCTGGTCGGCGGGCAGTTCCGAATGTTCGTAGGGCAGGTACAGGAAGACGCGCAGGTTTTCTTCCAGCGAAAGGTCATGGCCGGCCGCAATCGCCTTGGCGGCAAAGTGCCGTGCCAGCGGATCGGTGGCGTACATATGGCCTGAGCCGCGAAAGCAGTTGCGCGGAAACTGGTCGAGCAGGATCATCAGCGCCAGCGAACCCTCGGCATGCTCCGACCATGCGTCGCACTCGCGCCGCGCGGCGGCAAAGTGCAGGTCGAGAAACCTGCTGCGGAAATCCGCGTCGAAGACGTCGTTCTTCTCGAACCACGCGTCTTCGCCGGCCTCGCGCCAGAATTTGGTGACGGCGAGCGCGCGCTCATCCGATGCGGTCATCAGCTTTCCCCCTGATCGGCGGGCTCGGGCTTGTGCAGCACGCCGGCCGTCTCTTCGTTCAGCGCCTGGCCGGGCCGGCGCGGTTGCGTCAGCGGCGTCGGGATCGGCGTGCCGGTATTGCCCCTGAGGAAACGTTGCCCGGCGCGGACGCCTTCGGCCAGCTGCGTCTCCAGTCGGGCATTGTCGCGCCGTCGCACATCCTCGATGACATCGGCGACATCTTCCGGCTCGACGCCCAAAACCTCGAGCGCGGAACCGCCGAAGACGAGGGCCGATTCGAAGGTCTCGCGCAGTTGGAAGTCGACGCCGGCGCGGATGAGCGAGAGCGCGGTGCCGCGATCGTACGCGCGTGCCAGGACGGTCAGCAGCGGGAACTCCGCCTTGATCAGTTCCGCCATGCGCACCGCGGCGTCCGGCTTGTCGACGCAGATCAGCACGGCGCGCGCGCGGCCTGCACCTGCGGCGCGCAGAATGTCGAGCCGCGTGCCGTCGCCATAATAGACCTTGAAGCCGAAATCGGCGGCCGCCTGGATCATTTCGACATCATTGTCGATGATCGACACATCGATGCCGCGCAACAAAAGCGGCTGGCTCGCGATCTGGCCGAAACGGCCGAAGCCGATGACCAGCACGCTGCCGGTAAGGCCGTCCGCGATGTCGACGCCTTCAAGCGACTGCTCGTCGCGCGGCGTCAAATATTTGAGCGCAATGATGGCCAGCGGCGTCAGCACCATGGAGATGATGATGATAGCGGTCAGCGTTGCGTTGGCCCGGCTGTCGATGATGCCAACCGCCGCCGCGGCCGAATAGAGGACGAAGGCGAATTCGCCGCCTTGCGCCATGATCACGGCGCGTTCCAGCGCTTCACGATGACCGCTCTTCAGCATGCGGGCGACGAGGTAGATGCCGAGCGCATTCATCGCCATGTAGGCGACGACATAGACGGCGATCAGCCGCCAGTTGTCGGCCACCACATGCAGGTCGAGCGACATGCCGACGGCGAGGAAGAACAGGCCAAGCAGGATGCCGCGGAATGGCTCGACGTCGGCCTCCAGCTGGTGGCGGAAGGTCGATTCCGACAACAGCACGCCGGCCAGGAACGCGCCCATCGCCATCGACAGGCCGGAAAGCTGCATGACCAGCGCCGACCCCAGCACGACCAGAAGTGCTGCCGCCGTCATCACCTCGCGCGCCTTGGCGTCGGCCAGGATGCGGAAGAACGGATTGAGCAGATAGCGGCCGGCCACCACCAGCCCGACGATGGCGCCAAGACCGATGCCGACCTCCGCCAGCCTCTGCTGCAGGGTCATCTCGGCGCCGCCCGGCGCCAGGAAGGCGACCAGCGCCAGAAGCGGCACGATTGCCAGATCCTCGAGCAGCAGGATGGATACGATGCGCTGGCCCTTGGGGCTGGCCATCTCGCCACGCTCTTCCAGAAGCTGCATGACGATCGCCGTCGAGGTCAGCACGAAGCCGGCGCCGGCAACGAAGGATTGCGCGATCGGAAAGCCGCCGGCGAGACCAACACCGGTAAGCAGCAATGCGCAGACGCCGACCTGCAGCGCGCCGAGGCCGAAAATCTCGCGGCGCAGGCCCCATAGCCGCGACGGCTGCATCTCCAGCCCGATGATGAACAGGAACATGACCACGCCGAGTTCGGCGACATGCAGGATGGCTTCCGATTCGGAAAAAATGCCAATACCGAACGGGCCGATGACCACGCCTGCAGCGAGATAGCCGAGGATCGAGCCCAGCCCCATGCGTTTGAAGATCGGAACGGCGACGACGCCTGCGGCAAGCAGCGCCACCACCTGAATGAGATCGCTGCCCGATGCTTCCGCTGCCATGCCTCTGGTCCCTGTGTCTGACAGCACTCCTTGCATGCACCGGGAGCGGGAGGCAAGGGCGGGAAGCCTGCCAGAATGGGTAGGGTGCCGTGGCAGCGATTCCCCCGTGGAACAACAGTCTGCGCTTGCCTGTCGGACGGCTGGTATCTATATCTGGCAAATGCCTGATTATTCGTCCCGGCCGTCGCCGCTGCCACATATCCCGATGGATGCGCTCAGCGAAGTTCTGCAAGACTTTCGCTTGAGTGGCGTCAACTATGGCCGCTGCGAACTCCGGCACCCATGGAGCATAGACTTTCCGCAACAACAACTGCTTCGTTTTCACTTTGTCGGCCAGGGTCCATGCTGGATTCACACCGAAGCGCAAGGCTGGCAGGAGTTGCGCGATGGCGATCTGGTGCTGCTGCCGCAAGGCATCGCCCATCGGCTGGCGAGTGCGCCGGACGTGGTGGGCGATTCGCTCGAGGGCTGCCAGGTGATCAAGTTGGGCGGCAACGTTTGCGAAGTGATACGGCAGGGAACGGGCGCGACAAGCACCCTTTTCTGCGGCTCCATGTCTCTCGGCTCCTATGCGCTCAATCCGTTGATCACGTTGATGCCGCCTCTCATCAAGGGTTGCGACGTGGCCGGCAATGACCCGATGGTCGGCCCTTTGCTGGCGGCCATGACGGTGGAGGCCGCGCAACCGCAGATGGGCAGCGCCACCATCCTGTCGCGTATGGCGGATTTGCTGACAGCCAGGCTCATACGCTGCTGGGTCAATTGCAACGGCGCCTCGACCATCGGTTGGCTTGCAGCCATCCGCGACCCCCATATAGGGCGCGCTCTGGCGGCCATGCATCGCGATCCCGGCCACAACTGGACGCTGGGAAGCCTGGCCGGCGTGGCAGGCCAATCGCGTTCGATTTTCGCCGAGCGCTTCAGCGCGGTATTGGGTGAGGGCGCCGCACATTATCTCGCCCGCCTGCGCATGCAGCTTGCCCGCGAATTGCTGGGCCAAAACGGCTTGTCTGTTGCCGAAGTCGCTACCCGTTTGGGCTATGATTCCGAGGCGTCCTTCGCCCGCGCGTTCAAGCGCATCACCAATGTCTCGCCAGGCGTTGTGCGCCGCACAATTCCCGGACGAATGGATATGAATTTCGGATTTTAAGGTACATAACATCCGGGCGGACTCGCCTATCTAAGATCTCCAAACTGTGGAGATCTTCCCGTGACTGACACAACATTACAGCTTGAAGACGCCGCCATTGGCCTTGATGCCGATGCACCAGCCGCGTGGAGCGCGGCCACCTGGTTCGCGGTCCTTTCATTGGCGGCCACCAGCTTTGCCCTGGTGTCTGCCGAATTCTTGCCGGCAGGTCTGTTGACGCCGATGGCGCGCGATCTCGGCATCAGCGAGGGAACGGCCGGACAGGTCGTCACCGCCACCGCTTCCGTTGGCGCCGTGACGGCCATGTTGAGCAATGTTCTCATCGGTCGATTGAACCGCAAGGCGGTGCTGGTTGGCCTCATGGCCCTGGCGGTCGGTTCCAATATTCTTGCGGCGCTGGCGCCCAATTTCTGGCTGCTGTTGCTGGGCCGGGCCGGGTTGGGGATCGCTCTTAGCGCTTTCTGGGCACTTTCCGTTGCCGTCGTGGCGCGGCTGGTCGGCGCCAATGCGACAGGTCGCGGCATGGCGATCGTGACCCTCGGCGTCTCGCTCGCCACCATTGCCGCGCCGTCGATGGGTGCGTTGATCAGTGACTGGCTGGGATGGCGCAGCGCCATGGCCATGACGGCGGGGCTGGCCGCGCTTGCCATGCTGCTGCAGCTTCTCAGCCTGCCGACTTTGCCTGCGGCGGCAAGCAACAGCCTTGCAGACGTCTTTCGGCTGACACGGCGGCGTGGCATCCAACTCGGCATGCTTGCCATTGTTCTGCTGATGACCGGGCATTTTGCCGGCTCGGTCTATGTGCGCCCGTTCCTCGAACAGGTGACGCTCCTCACAACCGGGCCGATTGCCCTGGCGCTGCTCGGGTTCGGCATCGCCGCTGTGATCGGCAATATTGCCGGTGGTCGCCTGGCCGACACCAACATCCACATGGCCCTCGCAGTAACCGCCGCGTTGATGGCGTTTGCGGCACTCGCTTTGGTGCTTTGGGGCGCGCAAACCAGCGTTGCCTTCGGCTTTGTTACGCTGTGGGGCTTCGCCTTCGGCATGGCGCCGGTGGTGCTGCCGACCAATATGTCTCGCGCGGCACCTGATGCGCTGGAAGCAGCAGGCAGCCTGATGGTCACTTCCTTCCAGGTTGCCATCACCGTCGGTGCGGTTGTCGGCGGCTATGTCGTGGACACCTATGGCGCTACGGGACCTTTGACCCTAACCGCCGTCCTTGCCGCGGCGACGGCCGCACTGGCGCTGCTGCAGCCTCGTGGCTGAAACCTTGCTTCGTCTGACACGGGCGGCCTCAATCAGGCCGTCCGCGCCGTTGCAGCAGCGCTGCACAGGTTTATGCGCCGCATATGCGCCGCACACGTTGCGTTTTGCCGCAATCGGCGGCTATGGGACGCCAGGCTTCGGCCGTTGGAAGGCAGCGACGATCAAGTTCTGCCTTCGTGAGGAGAATGACTGACATGAAGAAGTTTTTGCTCGTCGGCGTGGGTGTCGCCATGCTTGCCGCATCGGCCTGTTCGAAGGCGCCTGAATGCACGCAGGAAATCGTGGCCAAGAAGGCGCAGGAAATGACCGCCGCGCTGCAGGAAGCGATCACCAAAGATCCGACCAAGGCCGCCGACCTGACCGCCAAGGTGCAGGCTGTGACGACCAAATATCAGGGCGCCACCACGCCGGCCGACGCCTGCAAGGCCTATGACGAGCTGACGGCCGCCATCAAGGGCTGATTCTTCGTTCGGAAATTGAGGAAGGCGGTGGCTCAAGTAGCCGCCGCCTTTTTTGCTGGTGTTCTTAAAGGGCATCGCGCTGACACGGAGGACCGCTGGCACGCACAGGACCATGACACGTTGGCCTTGCTGTGGCTTGGGCCATCGGAGACGCTGACATCATCGGTTGCGCGCCACATGTCCGGTCGCGACAGAAAGGTGCCGCCCCGAGCGGCCCGTGCTCGAGGAGCGCCAACCTGGCCGCAAGGTGGCGTGTCACTTCCTGACATCGAGCTGAGCGGAACAGCTCAGCTATCGCGCAGTGCAACCCCGTTCCGCGCTTTTTTCGGGGAACCGCTTGAGAGTCAGTTTTTGGCGATGGAGCCGACTTCGACGGCGTCGACGCGCTTGAGGCTCATGCCGATGACCGGCACCAGTTGCTGGTCGACGCGCACGGCGATAGTCACCGTCATCGAATTGTCGTCGGGAATGCGGGCCTGCATGACGCCGCGCAATTGGTTGCGGTTGATGGTGAAGACGACTTTGCGGGCATCGACCACGTTGCCGCCGATGATGTCCAGGCCCGACCCCGCGGCGCCGCCCATGAAATTGCCCTTGTAGTCGCGGCCCTTGCGCTCGACGGTCGCCGACATTTTCTGGGTGAAGACACCGACGCGGCAGTCGCCATCGAGCGTCATGCCGGTCTTGTTGTCCGGCGTCGAGCCGTCGAAGCTGCAGGTGAACTTCGTGCCCTTGTATTTGCCGGCGATGATTTCGCCCGGGCCGACCCATTTGCCTTCAACGGTGCGGAAGAACTGCTTGTCGGGCTCGGCTGCAAAGGCTTTCCCGGTCGGGCCCAGAGGTGCTGCAAGCGCGACCAGGGGCAGGACGCAGGACAAGATTACGCTTTTCATAGACGACACCCGGCAACAAGGAGGCTGTTGTTGGACGACCATGAACAAGATTGGTTAATGCTTGGTGACCGCGAGAGGGCGTTCACTTGGTCGAGGCGGGTGCTTCATTCTCTTTTCTGGCCGCAAACGAGGTCAGCGCCGACAGGAAATCGCCCATACCCGGCCGCCTGCCGGCAATGAAGGGCAGGGGCCGCGCCGTCTCCATGGCAGCAATGCCGATACGCGCCGTCATCATGCCGTTGACCACGCCTTCGCCGAGTTTCGCCGAAAGCCGTGCGGCAAGGCCATGGCCGACGATCTGCTGGACAAAGCTGTCGCCGACGGCGATCGAGCCGGTCACCGCCAGATGGGCAAGAACGCTGCGCGCCAGCCGGAAAAAGCCCAGCGTGCCCGGCCTGCCGCCGTAGAGTTCGGACAAGCGGCGGATCAGGCGCCCGGCCTCGAACACGACATAGGCAACGTCTACGAGTGCGCGGGGGCTGACGGCGGTGACCAGCGACACGCGTTTGGCTGCTTCGAGGATCATCACCTTGGCTCTCGCATCGAGCGGCCCGAGAATTTCGGTCTCGGCCAGTCGCACCAGATTGCCGCCATCGATGATCTCGCCGCGCAATTCGGCCAGGGAGCGCCTGCCGGCCGCGGTTTCGGGTTTCGCAGCGACAAAGGCCGAAAGCTCTTCGACGACGGCCCTTGCAGCCTTCGGATCGTCGCGGGCCACGGCATCGAGCGCCCGCTTTTGCAGTTTTTCGACCTCGGCCAGCCGGGCGATAGCCAGGAATTCGCGCACCAGCACGACTGCGAGGGCCAACACGGCAATTGCGGCCATTCCCGCTGCCAGCCACCCCAGCCACTCTGCGCGCTCGAACAGGTCGCGGATGAGCTGGTCGGTCCACAGGCCGACGGCGAGCGAAACCAGCACGCCGACCGCGCCGAAAAACAGGCTGGCAAACAGCGAGCGCCTGCGCGGCGCGGTCGCCGGCGGCGGTTCGGCGGCGACAATGTCCGGCTCATCGAAGACATCGATCTCGGCCGGCACGACGACGGTGCGCGGCTTGCGCGGCGGCTCGGCATGGGGGCTGCGCGTTTCCTGCTTCGGTTCGGCCTCCGGCTCGATGCGGAAAGCTGCCGGTCTGCGGGGCGCGGTCATGCCAGATGGTCTCCGATCAGGAACTGCAAGGCGCGGTCGAGCCTGATATGCGGCAGCGACAGCGTGACGCCTTCAGCGGTGCGTTCGAGCTTTGGCGGGCGAAAGCGCACGAAACGGATCGCCGGATCGTCGCTGCTCTGCCGGTGGTCGGCTTCCGAAACGTCGAAAACCGCATCAATTTTCTCCGGCAAGTCCCCGGGAAATATGGCGGTTTCGGCTTTACCATCAAAGGTTTCGCCGTTGATCTTCTCGCCCTTCAGCGGCGTGCCGATGATCACCGGCAGGGTGTCGCGGCCTTGCTTGACCGTGCCTTCGCGCGTCGCGCGCACCGCCGCCATGGCGACCACATCGACATCGGCGCCGGTGAAATTTGCCCGCGCCACGGCGCGGTCGGCAAGCCGCCGCACGATTGCCTGCAGCCGGTCATGGCTTTCGTGATGCAAATGGTCGGCCTTGGTCGCGGCAACCAGGATGCGGTCGATGCGGCGTGAAAACAGGTCGGTGAGGAAATTGCCTCGGCCAGGACGGAAACAGGAGAGGATTTCGGTCACCGCGCGTTCCAGGTCGGCCATCGCGCCGGGGCCGGCGTTCAACGCCTGCATGGCGTCGATCACCACGATCTGGCGGTCGAGGCGGGTGATGTGTTCGCGGAAGAACGGTTTCACCACATGCGTCTTGTAGGCCTCGTAGCGGCGCTCCATCATCGCTTGCAGCGAGCCGGAGCGCGGCCGTTTCTCACCCTTGAGCAGCAAGGGCGCGAAGGTCAGCGCCGGCGATCCCTCGAGGTCGCCAGGCATCAGGAAACGGCCGGGCGGCAAGGTCGAAAGCGCCCGCTCGTCGAGCTTGCAGGCCTTGAGGTAGGCGGCAAAACTCTCGGCGAGGCGCCGCGCCGTCATCTCGTCGGCTTCGGCATTGGGTTCGATCCTCGCCGACAGCGCCCGCCAGTCCTGCGACAGGTCGGCCCGCACCGGCAGCATCGCCATCTCGAACGCCTCGCGCGAAAAATCGGCGAAGGATTTGCCGAGCAGCGGCAGGTCGAGCAGCCATTCGCCGGGGTAGTCGACGATGTCGACCGACAATCGGCCGCTGGAAAACATCCGGTTCCAACCGGAGGCAGACTCATATTCGATGGTGAGCCTGAGTTCCGAAATGGCGCGCGTCGAGTCCGGCCAGACACGGTCGTTGACCAGGGCGGAGATATGGTCCTCGTACTGAAAACGCGGCACGGCATCGTCCGGCTGTTCCTCGAGGAAGGCGCGAGCGATCCGTCCCGACTTCTGCGCCTCGAACAGCGGCAGGCGCCCACCATGGATGAGATTGTGGACAAGGGCGGAGATGAACACTGTCTTGCCGGCGCGCGAAAGGCCGGTAACGCCCAGCCGAAGCGACGGCGAAAAAAGCCCGCTCGCACGCCCCGACAGCGTATCCAGGGCAATTCTCGCTTCGTCGGTGAAAGTGGTCAGCGATGATGCCAAAATCTGTTCTCTCGAGGCTTCCGTTCGCCCGATATAGGCTTTGCATCTCCAGTTTGAAATGGCGCCTGGACCTGGCCGGTTTCCGCTCAGAGATCGGCGGGCGTCAGGAAGGCTTCGAGATAGCCCGAACCTTGCGCGGCGTCGGTGAGGGTACCGTCGAAGCGCACGACCGCAAGGCCGGAGGTCGGGAAACCATGGTTCATGATGGCCCGCGCGGCCTCGTCGCCATCGCCCGAGACCGCCATGGCAAGGTCTTCCGTCATCGGATTGTGGCCGATGACCAGCAGCGAGCCGGGGCCGCCATTGCTGCGGATGATGGCGAGGTAGCCGGCGGCATCCTCGCTGTAGAGCGTGTCGAAGAACAGCACCCGGCCGGTATCGGTGTGGCCGGCGATGCCTTCCAGCGTCTGGCGCGCCCGCTTGGCGTTGGAGCAGAGCGTGATATCGGGGATGTAGTTGCGGGCACGCATCGCAGTCCCCATCATTTCGGCATCGGCAATGCCGGATGCGTCGAGCGGGCGATCGAAGTCGCGCACGCCGGGAAGGGCCCAGCCAGCCTTCGCATGCCTCAACAGATACAGTCTGCTCACCGGACCCCCAATGGTGTGCTGCCCACCAATGACACAACTGGATTAGCCACGAGAAAGGCCTGAGGCACAATGGGCGGCGACGCCCAAGCGCAGCGAATCATGTGCGAATTCGCCCGCGCCCTTGCTATGGAAGGCTTTGCTGAGGATCGCCCGCGCGGCATTAACAATTGCGTGAAACGCGCGCGGATTACGCTTGTGCAGCCTTCTCTGCGCGAATATATAGGCGCCAAATTTGGGGTTGTTGGGTGAGTCGAATGAACGATATCGTTACAGCCAATTACGTACCCTCCGAAGACGAGCCGTTCATGAACGAACGGCAGAAATCCTACTTTCGCCTGAAGCTCGTCACCTGGAAGACCGACATACTGCGCGAAGCGCGCGAAACCCTCGAAATCCTGCAGCAGGAAAACGCCAACCATCCCGATCTCGCCGATCGCGCTTCCTCGGAAACCGACCGCGCCATCGAGCTTCGGGCCCGCGACCGCCAGCGCAAGCTCATTTCAAAGATCGATTCGGCGCTGCAGCGCATCGATGAAGGCACATACGGCTATTGCGAGGAAACCGGCGAGCCGATCGCGCTGAAGCGGCTGGATGCGCGTCCGATCGCGACCTTGTCGATCGAAGCGCAGGAGCGCCACGAACGCCGCGAGAAGGTCTATCGCGACGATTGAGCCGCTGCCGTCAGGCAGGACTGTTTCATCAGAAATGGCCGGGTTTCCCGGCCATTTCTGTTTTTGGCCGAAGGGTTTAGTCCGCCCCCAAGTTAAAGCGCGTCGCGCTGAAACGGACGACACGCTTAAGCGGCGTTCGATCGGGAATCGGCAAGATGTGACGGTTCGCCGGGCTTTACCGTTTCTGGCTGGCGAGTTCGCCGAGCAGCTTGGTCATCTCGTCGTCGAGAGACTGCGGTGCCTTCGCAGCCGGCTTGCTTGCCGGTTTGGGGTGCGAATCGTCGAGCGAGACCTCGAGCTCCCGCATCAGGGTATCGTCGATGGACTCATGCTTCGGTGGCGGGGCCTGCCGGGCAGTATTGGCGGCGGAGCCATAGGCCGGCAGCGGTGTCACATTGCTCGCCTGGTAGATTTGAGCCGGTTTCGGCGCCGGCGCGGCCTGGCGCGGCGGAACGGCGGCTGGAGCAGCCCTTACCGGTTGCGGCGGTGGCGCCTGCCTTGCGGGCGCGGTGGGAGCGGGTTGTGCTGCGCGCGGCCGCGGCGCCTGTTGCTGCTGGCCAACACCGCCATCGCCGGTCAATGCCGGACGGCGTGGCGCTGCAAGCCTGATATCGCGCTCGACGACAACGTCGGTTGGGCCGCCGATCAAAAGCAGGTGTTCGATGTCGTCGCGACGGATGAGCACCAGCCGGCGGTGGCTGTCGACTGCCGTGGCGTCCATGACCGCCAGCCGTGTCTTGCGGTTCCTGCCGCCGGCAACGAAGGTGCCGAAGGTCAGGTTGCGGATCAGCCTGATGATGATGAGCACGATGACCAGCAGGACAAGGGCAGCAAACGTCCACAGCAGCGCTGCGGCATATCCGGGACCCGCCACATTATCCAGCCACTGCATCGGTGCCCCCAATCGGCTTTTGAAGTGGAGGGACACTAGACCGTTGCGGCCAGCCACCGCAAGTTGCCTTCACGCTTCGTGAACAGCTTGAAAACACCGACGCGTCATTTTTATCCGACATTTGCCGCCAAGGCCTTTTCCGGATTAGGAGAATGTGATTCAACCGGCCGGGGGCGGTGTCGGACAACTCACGAGCAGGGGGCATATGGCCAGGGAAACGCGCGGCGATTTCTATCCGGTACCGATCGTCGATCAGAACACGCGGCCAGGCGCGGTTACCCGGCTCATCGTGTTCATCATCGTCCTGACTGGGGCCGCGATCGTTTTCGGCATTTTCCGCGAGCGTCTTGGCGATCCGTTCCTGCTCGGCATGCTGGGCGTGCTTGCCATGATCGGCGTCGGCTTCCTGTTCGCCACGGCCATCGGCTTCGTGCAGATCGCGCCGCGTTCGACCGGGGACGAACTGTCGAAGGCCTTCGTCGATTCGATGTCGCAGGGCCTGATCGTCACCGACACCAAGGGCCGCGTCGTCTACGCCAACCGGGCCTACGCCGAGATGACCGGTGCCGCGTCGGCCGCCGATCTGAAGACGGTCGAAGGCCTGCTTTCCGATGTCCCCGAAGCTTCGGTGACCATATACCGGCTGGCCTCGGGCTTGCGCGATGGCCAGGCCGGCGACGGTGAGTTCCGGCTAGCACAGTCGATCCGGCCGGGCGCCGAACCCGGCGCGCGCTGGTACCGGGCGCGGGCCCGGACCTTCAGCGTTCCCGGTCAGCGCCTGCCGATGCTTGCCTGGCAGCTTGCCGATATCTCGCAGGAACGGGCCGAGCAGGAGCGTTTCTTCCTCGACTTGCAGAAGGCCATCGACCATCTCGACCATGCGCCGGCCGGTTTCTTCTCGGCCGACCAGGAAGGCCGTGTCACCTACATCAACGCCACGCTCGCCGAATGGCTGGGCATCGATCTGGCGAGCTTCACCCCTGGCGCCGTGACACTCCCGGAAATCGTCGCCGGCGACGGCATGGCGCTGGTGCGCTCGGTCAAGGCCGATCCCGGCACCACCCGCAACGCCGTCATCGATCTCGATCTTACGACGACGACCGGCGAGGCGCTGCCGGTGCGCTTTATGCATCGGGTCTCGGCCAGCCGCGAGGGGACCAACGGTCCCACCCGCACCATCGTGCTCAACCGCACCCAGGGCGAGGACGCATCGGCCGATCTTCGGGCTTCGGAGGTACGCTTCACTCGCTTCTTCAATTCGACGCCGATGGCCATTGCCGCCGTCGACAATGGCGGCCGCATCCTGCGCACCAACGCGCCGTTCCTGTCGCTGTTTTCCTCCGTCGTCGACGGCGACGCGGTTGACCGCCGCGTGCGGCTGGACACCGTGATCCATGAGCGCGACCGGCCGGCCTTTGCCGCCGCCTTCGAGAAGGCGCGGCTGAGGCAGGCCGACATCGAGCCGATCGACACGCTGCTGCCCGGCAATGAGGAGCGTCACATCCGCTTCTACGTCAACGCCGTCGCCGACGGCACCGGCGAGGGCGCCGAGGAATCGGCTATCGTCTATGCCGTCGAGACCACCGAGCAGAAGGCGCTCGAGGGCCAGATGGCGCAGAGCCAGAAGATGCAGGCGGTCGGACAGCTCGCCGGCGGCATCGCCCACGACTTCAACAATGTGCTGACCGCCATCATTATGGCGTCGGATCTTTTGCTGACCAATCACCGGCCGTCGGACCCGTCCTTCCCCGACATCATGAACATCAAGCAGAATGCCAACCGGGCGGCCTCGCTGGTGCGGCAGTTGCTCGCCTTCTCGCGCAAGCAGACATTGCGGCCGGAAGTGCTGAACCTGACCGACGTGCTTGCCGATCTCCGGATGCTGCTTGCCCGCCTGGTTGGCAACGAGATCAAGCTGAAGGTCGACCACGGCCGCGATTTGTGGCCGGTCAAGGTCGATATCGGCCAGTTCGAGCAGGTGGTGGTCAACCTGGCCGTCAACGCGCGCGACGCCATGCCGGCCGGCGGCGACCTCACCGTGCGCACCCGCAACGTCACCGCCGAACAATGCAAGAGCTTCTCCTACCGCGAGCTCACGCCTGCCGACTATGTCGTGGTCGAGGTCGAGGATAGCGGCTCGGGCATTGCCCCGGACGTGCTGAAGAAGATTTTTGAGCCGTTCTTCACCACCAAGGAAGTCGGCAAAGGCACCGGCCTTGGCCTGTCGATGGTCTATGGCATCATCAAGCAGACCGGCGGTTTCATCTTCTGCGATTCCGAAGTCGGCAAGGGTTCGACCTTCCGCATCTTCCTGCCGCGCCATATCGTGGAGGCGAAAAAGCCCGGCGACGTCAGCGAGGCGCCGGCTGCGCCGGTGAAAGCCGCCGACAGCGCCAAGGACCTGTCGGGCTCGGCCACTGTGCTCCTCGTCGAGGATGAAGACGCCGTGCGCATGGGCGGCTCGCGGGCGCTGACCTCGCGCGGCTATACCGTCCATGAGGCCTCCTCGGGCGTCGAGGCGCTGGAAGTCTTCGAAGCGCTCGGCGGCAAGGTCGATATCGTCGTGTCAGACGTGGTGATGCCGGAAATGGACGGACCGACGCTGCTCGGCGAACTGCGCAAGCGCCAGCCCGACATCAAGTTCGTCTTCGTGTCCGGCTATGCCGAAGACGCTTTCGCCAGAAACCTGCCGCCGGACGCGCAATTCGGCTTCCTGCCGAAGCCGTTCTCCCTCAAGCAACTGGCCACCGTGGTCAAGGATGTATTGGAGTCCTAGGGCGCCCTAATTCAAAGCTTGCGCAATGACGTGACACTGCCATGATTGCAGGCGAAACGGGCGGCGGGTTTTGGGGAGCATGTCGTGACGCCGCACAACGAGGCTGCCAGGGGCGACTATGCCGCAACGGTGCTGTTGCCGGGCGATCCGCAACGCGCCGAGTGGATGGCAAAGACATTTCTTGAGGCGCCGCGCTGCGTCAACCGCCGCCGGGGCGCACTCGGCTTCACCGGTCTCTATCGCGGCCGTCCCATCAGCATCCAGGCCACCGGCATCGGTGTCCCGTCCTTCCTGGTCTATGTGCATGAACTCCTGGATGTTCACGGCGTCAAAACGCTGATCCGCACAGGTACTTGCGGCGGCCTGACACCCCGCGTGCCGCTGCGCTCCTTGGTGATCTCGCAGTCGGTGCGCGCCGAAAGCGACCAAAGCGGCCAGGTCTTCGGCCTCTACGATGCTGCAGCCCGGCCCGATCCCGGCCTGTTCGCCCACGCTTTGGCCTGCGCCGCCCAGCTCGGCATTGGCCACCAGGCCGGGCTGACCATCTGCAGCGATGTCTTCTACCACCCTGAAGGGCGCGACCGCTTTGCCGAAGCGCAGGCGCTTGGCGCTCTCGCTGTCGATATGGAAACCAGCGCACTCTACCGAATCGCGGCGCATTTCGGCGCCCGCGCGCTGTCGCTGCTGACCGTCGTCGACAACATCGTGACCGGCGAACAGACTGCCTATTCCGAACGTCAGGCGCTGTTCACCGATATGGCGCGGCTCGGGCTCGACGTTGCGGCGGAAGGCTAGCTTCCTCAGGCCGCTTCGCGCTTCGGCGTCAGCTCATCCATGTCTGGCCGGTGACCGCGCAGATAGAGCGCGCAGGTGGTACGCAGCATTGACGCGAAGTTGGGAATGGCGCCGTTGATCTCGATCGCCTCGTCATAGAGTTTTGAGATGAACTTCGGCGTCGTCAGGCCCTGGCTGTCGGCAATTTCGTCAAGCAGCGCCCAGAACGTTCCTTCAAGCTGGATACTCGTAGAGTGACCGTCGATGCGGATCGACCGGTTGATCTGTCGATAGCCTTCCGGATCCTGCCCGGCAAAAACCCTGCACATCCTTACCTCCCGATATTGTTGGTTTTGGGCGCAGCGTGTCGCGCCTTCAAGTTGTGGTTGTCCCTGCATGTTCGGCCTTGTGGGCCGAATCGGCAATCGGACTTTCGTCTTTAGGCGCAGGCATAGCAGCGATTGCAAATTTAGCCGTGGTAACCGGCTGCCACCACCTTTCGCGCGTGCCGCCCATAATCGCCTCCAACATGCAGCGGCGGAGACTGATTTGGCGAAGGCAATCCATTCAATGATCCGGGTTCTCCAAGAGGCCAGATCCGTCGATTTCTACAGAAACGCTTTCGGGCTCGACGTCGCCGACAGGCTGGATTTCGAGACATTCACGCTGATTTACCTTGCCAACGCCGAAACGGGGTTCGAGCTCGAACTCACCGTGAACAAGGGCCGCACAGAGCCTTATGGGCTTGGCGACGGTTACGGCCATCTGGCGGTCTCGGTGTCCGATCTCGACAGCGAACACGACCGGATCGGCGCGCTCGGCCTCAACCCCAAGAAGATCGTCGAATTCAACCGCGACGGATCGCTGATCGCCCGCTTTTTCTTCATCGAGGACCCCGACGGCTACAAGATCGAGGTTCTGCAGCGTGGAGGGCGCTTCCAGTAGGGGATTATCAGCCGCATTTAGCCGCGCGGCGCCAGCAACGGCGCTGTTCAAGGGCGCAAACAGCAAGCAGGGAGGAACAAATGGTCACGATCTATGACGCGAGGCTCTCACGTCGTGAACTTCTCAAGCGCGGCGGCATCGGCGCGTTGCTCGTCATTTCCGGCAGCGCCGTCATCAGCCCTGAAAATGCCTGGGGGCTCGAGACATCGGCGCTCAAGCCCGAAACCATGGCAACGCTGATCCAGATGGCGCGCGACATCTATCCGCACGATCAGGTGCCCGACAAATACTACGCCATCGCCGTAAAAGGGCATGATGAGCAGGCCGGCAAGGACGCTGCCTACAAGACGATGATCGAAGACGGCATCGCCAACCTCGACAAGAAGTCGGGCGAGGGCGGCTATCGCGGCCTCGGCTGGGAGGAGCAGCGCGTTGCCGTGCTGCAGCAGATCGAGGCGACGCCGTTCTTCCAGTCCATCCGCGGCGGCCTCGTCGTCAGCCTCTACAACCAGCAGGAGGTGTGGCCGATTTTCGGCTACGAGGGCGAATCCTACTCCAAGGGCGGCTACATCGCGCGCGGTTTCGACGACATAGAGTGGCTCTGAGCCCTTCCGTCGTTCTGAAACCCCGCAAACAGGAATTCATGGGAGGAAACCATGGCAGCTTCATTTGATCTCAACAACGACGGCGTGGTCGTGATCGTCGGCTCCGGCGCCGGCGGCGGCACGCTCGGCAACGAACTCGCCCAGAAAGGCGTCGATGTCGTCATCCTCGAGGCCGGCGCGCGCCACGAATACGAGGATTTCATCAACGACGAGTGGGGTTCCTTCAGCCAGCTCGCCTGGACGGACAAGCGCACAACCTCAGGCGACTGGCGGGTGTCGAAGGATTTCCCCAATTTGCCGGCCTGGATCGTCAAATCGGTCGGCGGCTCGACCACGCACTGGGCCGGCGCCTCGTTGCGCTTCCAGAAGCATGAGTTCAGGACGCTCTCGACCTACGGCAAGCTGGAAGGCGCCAACCTGCTGGACTGGCCGGTCACATTGGCCGAGATGGAGCCGTACTACGCCAAGGCGGAAGCCAAGATGGGCGTCACCGGCACCAATGGCTGGCCGCGGCTGCCCGGCAACAACAACTTCAAGGTGCTCAAGGCCGGCGCCGACAAGCTCGGCTATAAGGAATGTCATACCGGCAACATGGCAATCAATTCGGTCGAGCGCGACGACCGCAACTCCTGCCAACAGACCGGCTTCTGCTTCCAGGGTTGCAAATGGGGCGCCAAATGGTCGACGCTCTACACCGAGATTCCCAAAGGTGAGGCGACCGGCCATCTCGAGGTCCGGCCAAACGCCATGGCGATCAAGATCAACCATGACGCTAGCGGAAAAGTGACCGGCGTCGTCTATGCCGACAAGGACGGCAATCTGCAGGAGCAGAAGGCCCGCATCGTCGCCGTCGCCGGCAACTCGATCGAAAGCCCGCGCCTGCTGCTGAACTCCGAGTCAGCGAAGTTTCCGCAAGGGCTTGCCAATTCGTCGGGGCAGGTCGGCAAGAACTACATGCGCCACACCACCGGTTCGGTCTACGCCATCTTCGACCAACCGGTGCATATGTATCGCGGCACCACCATGGCCGGCATTATCCGCGACGAGGCGCGGCACGATCCCTCACGCGGCTTTGTCGGCGGCTATGAATTCGAGACGCTGTCGCTCGGCTTGCCCTTCATGGCCGCCTTCCTCAATCCCGGCGGCTGGGGCCGTTCCTTCACCACCGCGCTCGACCACTATGATCACATGGCTGGCCTGTGGATCGTCGGCGAGGACATGCCGCGCGCGGAAAACCGCGTCACGCTGCACAAGGACGAGAAGGACGCGCACGGTATGCCGATCGCCGACGTGCATTTCGATGATCATCCCAACGACACGGCGATGCGCAACCATGCCTACAAGCAGGCCACAGCGCTTTACGATGCGGTCGGCGCGACGCGCTCCTTCCCGACGCCGCCCTATCCCTCAACCCACAATCTCGGCACAAACCGGATGAGCGAAAAGGCGGAAGACGGCGTCGTCAACAAGCACGGCCAAGCGCACGACATCAAAAACCTGTTCGTGTCGGACGGCAGCCAGTTCACCACCGGTGCGGCTGAAAATCCGACGCTGACGATCGTGTCGCTGGCTATCCGCCAGGCCGAATACATCGCTTCGCAAATGTCGGCCAAGACGATCTGAGCCGTCCTCCGGGATCGCTACGCGGAACGCGCATGGCGCGTTCCGCCCTTTTTTCCTAGGACTCACTATGCGCCGACCGGCTGTCCGTCCTTGCGGCGGATGGCGACGACGGAAGGTCGCGGCAACTGGCCGTCTTTGAAATCGGGCCATAGCGTCTGCACCTTGTCGAGCGACTCGGCGTCCTCAGCCGGGTGCTGCACCGATAGGAACAGCGTCGTGCCGTCCGGCGTGAAGCATGGGCCGGTCGCTTCCGCTCCATGCGGGCAAGTGAACAGCAGCTTCGGCAGGCCGCGCGCCGCACCTTCGGTGTCGACGCCATAGACGCCGTCCGGCAGGTCGAAATCATTGGCGCCGTCCGTCGCCACCCACAGCCGCCCCGCCGGGTCGAAGGTGATGTTGTCGGGGCAGACGAACCAGCCATTGTCCGACGTATCCGGATGAAAAGTGGCGCCGACCTTGGCATCTTTCGGATTGCCGCAGAGCACGAACAGGTCCCAGGCATACTTTTCCGCCGTGTGGTCGGCATCCGCGCCGCGGCCGCCGGGCGGGATCAGTTCGACAATATGGCCCCAGAGATTTTCCGGCCGCGTGTTGGCCGGATTGACCTTTGACTGGTCGCGCTTCTTGTTCTTGGTCATCACCGCATAGACGCGGCCGGTCACCGGATTGGTCTCGATGTCCTCGGGCCGGTCCATCGGCGTGGCGCCGAGCGCATCTGCCGCAAACCGCGTCTTCAACAGCACCTCGGCCTGGTCGGCAAAACCGTTCTCGACGGTAAGCTTGCCCTGGCCGTGCACCAACGGCAGCCACGTCATCGAGCCATCGGCATCGAAGCGGGCGACCGACAGCACGCCATCGTCGAGCAGATCGGCGCCGGAGGCCGGGTTGGCCATGTCATAGGCCTTGGCCGAGACGAAGCGGTACATATATTCGAAATAGTCGTCGTCGCCCATATAGACGACAACGCGGCCGTCCTTGTTGAGGACCACGGTCGAGGCCTCATGCGACATGCGGCCAAGTGCCGTGCGCTTCACCGGCTTGGACTGAGGATCGTAAGGGTCGATCTCGACCACCCAGTCGAAGCGGTTGGCCTCGTTCGGTTCCTTGTCGAGGTTGAAGCGGTCATGGAAGCGGCCGCGGCCATAGATGTCGGAGCCGTCGAAGCCGTAACGGTCAAGCAGATCGGCGGTCGGCGCCCTTTTCGGGTCGCCGCCGAAAATGTCGGACACGCCTTCCTCGCAGGTCAGCACCGTACCCCAGGGGGTGAAACCGCCGCTGCAGTTGTAGCTGGTGCCGAGCACTTTGGTGCCAGTCGCGTCGGCCGAGGTTTTCATCAGCGCATGGCCGGCAACCGGTCCGGAAACGGTCATTTCGGTGTTGGCGGTGATGCGGCGGTTCAGCGGACTGTCGGCTACGGTTTCCCACTTGCCGTCCTTCAATTGCACCTCGACGATCGAATGGCCCATCGCGGCCATGCCGAGATCGACCTGTTCCTTGGTCATCGTCTTGCCGGCATCGCCCTCGGTCATCCCCGGAAACATCACATTGGGCGAGATGTATTCGTTGTTGACGCAGAGCAGGCCATGATCAGAATTCACCGTGCCCTTCGGCAGCGGCATGAAGGCGATGTAGTCGCAATTGTAGCCGAAGCGCTTTTCCTGTTCCTCCGCCGCGACCTTGTTGCCGTCGAATTCGGCGAGGCCAGCTGCAAGCGGGTCGCCCCAGCGCGCGACGATGGTCGTCTCATAGCCTTCGGCGGCGGCATGGGTCTTGTCGTAGACCCGCTTCAGCTCGGGAAAGCCGAGCGTCGACTGCGCTGCGGCGGCATGCGTTTCGCCGGCAAACAAGGAGCCGACAAAGCTGCCGCCGGCAATCAGCGCGCCGGAGGCGAGGCTGCCTTTCAAAAGAGACCGGCGCGAGACGCGCTCGGCAATGATTTCGCGGATGACGGGGGAGGATGAAGACGGTGTATTGGCCATGGTGTCTGCCTCTCAGGGTGGATGTTACGGCGCACCGTTGCCCTAGTCTGCTTAGGCAACATTCACATGACATAAGAGGAAGGTTTTGCCGCAACTGGGCGCGGCACTACGCATCGCTCAGCCCTTGGTGCAGGTCGAGGCGGTGAAGGCGCCGTCGGGCTGCTTCAGAATGATGTCGAATGACGGGGCGGTCTCGCCGTCCAGTGTTGCCTGTGTCATGGAGACGGAGTTGCCACCGGTGGTATAGCCGCCCAGCGGCCCGAGCCAGGTGATCTCGCCATTGGCGTTCATCTGATAATTGTAGCCTTGCAGCGCCGTTCCGAACGTCACCGGGCCGGTATAGACATTGCCCTTGATAGTGATGTCGCCGAGGTTGAGGAAGGCGCCGAGCAAATAGACCTCGCAACGATAGGTGCCGTCAGGAAGTTTGCCCTCGCTGAAATCGGCGCGCGCGCCGCCGCTCGTTGCCATCAGCAGCAGGATGCCGGAAATCCGTGAGATGCGAGATGCCATGACGTCTCTCTTTTGAATGGCGAGCTTGCCCTATTTTTGCGCGGTGCCGCAACATTGTTCGCCCGGAATCCACGGCCGGAGATCAAAAACTAGGCATTTGTCCTATTTGGGCGAAAATTAGGCAAAAGTCGTGTGCGCTGCGCAAATTTAGCTCAATCAATTTTCACTGGCTGCCATTGTTTTCTTCAGGCTAATATACCAACCGGCTGATAACGCTCGGCTATTCCATTCTTGTGAGCGGCGCCTTTGCGTTTGGCACGGCAGTTGCATTGCATTATCGCGGTGCAATCAAACAGCTTGGGAGTCTTCGGTATGAGGGGTAATTTCTCCACAATAACAAAAATGTTTTCGGCCGGCGTGGTCGCCGCCGGCCTGTCGATGTCGTCTCCGGCCAAGGCCGCCGAAGACACGATCAAGGTCGGCATTCTGCATTCGCTGTCGGGGACCATGGCGATTTCGGAGACGACGCTGAAAGACGCCATGCTGATGCTCATCGAAGAGCAGAACGCCAAGGGCGGCCTGCTCGGCAAGAAGCTTGAGGCGGTCGTTGTCGATCCGGCCTCCAATTGGCCGCTCTTCGCCGAGAAGGCGCGCGAGCTGATCTCCAAGGACAAGGTCGCCGCCGTGTTCGGCTGCTGGACCTCGGTGTCGCGCAAATCGGTGCTGCCGGTGTTCTCGGAACTCGACAACATCCTGTTCTACCCCGTCCAGTATGAGGGCGAGGAAAGCGAGCGCAACGTGTTCTACACCGGCGCCGCCCCGAACCAGCAGGCGATTCCCGCTGTCGACTATCTCATGAGCGAGGACGGTGGCTCGGTGAAGCGCTGGGTGCTGGAAGGCACCGACTACGTCTATCCCCGCACCACCAACAAAATCCTCGAGGCCTATCTGAAGGCCAAGGGCGTCGCCGCCGAAGACATCATGGTCAACTACACGCCGTTCGGCTTCTCCGACTGGCAGACCGAAGTCTCCGCAATCAAGAAATTCGGCTCGGCCGGGAAGAAGACCGCCGTCGTCTCGACCGTCAATGGCGACGCCAACGTTCCGTTCTACAAGGAACTCGGCAACCAGGGCATCAAGGCCGAGGACATCCCGGTCATGGCCTTTTCGGTCGGTGAGGAAGAACTGGCCGGTCTCGATACCGCGCCGCTGGTCGGCCATCTCGCTGCCTGGAACTATTTCGAGAGCGTCGACACACCCGAAAACAAGAAGTTCATCGCCGACTGGCACAAGTTCATCAAGAATGACAAGCGCACCACCAACGACCCGATGGAAGCTCACTATATCGGCTTCAACATGTGGGTGAAGGCGGTCGAAAAGGCTGGCACCACCGATCCCGACAAGGTCATCGACGCCATGGTCGGCGTGTCCGTGCCGAACCTCACCGGCGGCTATTCGACCATGATGCCGAACCATCACATCACCAAGCCGGTGCTGATCGGCGAGATCCAGGCCGACGGCCAGTTCGAGACCGTGTCGCAGACGCCCGGCCTCGTGATGGGCGACGAATGGTCCGACTATCTGCCCGATTCCAAGGACCTGATTTCGGATTGGCGCGCGCCTCTGTCCTGCGGCAACTTCAACGTTGCCACCGGCAAATGCGGCGGCAAGGGCACGAACTGATCCCTCCCGGGACTGACCGATCGTGGACGCGTCCACGATCGGTACCGCCAAGCGTCCGGGCGCTTCAGCCCGCCCGGACGCGGAATTTCCCCACAGAAGAGTATCTGAACGGATGATCCTGTTGCGCACTCTCGGCCTCATGCTGGTGTTCCTGGTGGCAAGCCTATTGCCGTCGAACGCAGCCGAAGCCGATCTGCGCGCCATCGTCGCCAAATTCGCCACGGGCACGGGCTTTGCCGCCACTGAGGCTGTTGTGCGCGAACTTGCCGCCACCGGCGATCCGCTGGTTGAACGGCCGCTTGCAGCCCTCGCCGAAGGCAATCTCTACATTCGTAAAGCCGATTCAGCCGTCTTCGTCGGCAGTGAGGCCGCCGACAGCGTCACGCTGCTCGACCCGCTGAGCGGCGAGAAAGCCGGCGACGCCGCCAAGGCCGACATCACCAAGATCAAGGTCAACAACACGCTGCGCCGTGTCATCCGAGATGCGCTGGGAACGCTGACGTTGCGCGCGAAAGATCCTTCTGTCCGCATCGCCGCCGCCGACACCATGTTCAAGACCCCCGATGCCGCCAATATCGAGCCGCTCGATGCAGCCATCGCCGCCGAGACCGACGCCAAGGTCAAGGCATTGTTCGAACAGGCGCGCGCGGCATCGGTGCTGGTCTCCGATAAGCCGGAGGCCGACAAGCTTGCCGCCATTGCCCTGATCGGCGCGCGCGGCGACCGCGACGCGGTCTCGCTGCTCACCGCGGTCGAGGCCAATGCGCAAGGCGCGGTCAAGGATGCCGCGACGGCGGCAATCGCCAGCATCAATTCGAGCCTGGCGCTGTGGGATGCCGGCCAGGACATATGGTACGGCATCTCGCTTGGCTCGGTGCTGCTGCTGGCCGCCATCGGCCTCGCCATCACCTTCGGCGTCATGGGCGTCATCAACATGGCGCATGGCGAGATGGTGATGCTCGGCGCCTACACCACCTTCGTCGTCCAGCAGGTGATCCGAACCTCATTCCCCGGCCTGTTCGACTGGTCGCTGGTGATCGCGCTGCCGCTCGCCTTCCTGGTTGCCGCTTCCGTCGGCCTGATCATCGAGCGCGGCGTCATCCGCTTCCTCTACGGCCGGCCGCTGGAAACGCTGCTCGCAACCTGGGGCGTCTCGCTTGTCCTGCAGCAGGCGGTCCGCTCGATCTTCGGGCCGACCAACCAGGAGGTCGGCAATCCCTCCTGGATGTCGGGCTCGTTCGATGTCGGCCAACTCGCCGTCACCTGGAACCGCCTCTGGATCCTGGTCTTCGCGCTCACCGTCTTCGGCGTTCTGCTCTTTGTCATGAAGCGCACGCCCTGGGGCCTGCAGATGCGCGCCGTCACCGCCAACCGCCGCATGGCCGCCTCGATGGGCATCCGGACGCCTTGGGTCGACGCGCTTACCTTTGCGCTCGGTTCCGGCATTGCCGGCATCGCCGGCGTCGCGCTCAGCCAGATCGACAATGTCTCGCCCAATCTCGGCCGCGGCTACATCATCGACAGCTTCATGGTCGTGGTCTTCGGCGGCGTCGGCAATCTCTGGGGCACGCTGGTCGGCGCCTTCTCGCTCGGCATCGTCAACAAGGTTCTCGAACCCTATGCTGGCGCGGTGCTCGGCAAGATCGTCGTACTGGTGCTGATCATCCTGTTCATCCAGAAGCGCCCGCGCGGCCTGTTCGCGCTCAAGGGCAGGGCGGTGGAAACATGATCACGGGACGCTTCTTCGCCGCGGGTGCCGACCGTCGCATCGCCATCACTATTTTCATCCTGCTGACGGCCGCCATTATCGTGCCGCTGCTCAACCTCGCAGTGTCGCCGCAAAGCGCGTTCTATATTCCGTCCTACATCGTCGCGTTGACGGGCAAGTACCTCTGCTATGCATTGCTTGCCTTGGCGCTCGATCTCGTCTGGGGCTATTGCGGCATCCTCTCGCTGGGCCATGGCGCCTTCTTCGCCCTCGGCGGCTATGCGATGGGCATGTACCTCATGCGCCAGATCGGCTCGCGCGGCGTTTACGGCAATCCGATCCTGCCCGATTTCATGGTGTTCCTGAACTACAAGGAATTGCCCTGGTTCTGGACCGGTTTCGACCACTTCTGGTTCGCCGCCATCATGGTGCTGGCGGTGCCCGGCCTGCTCGCCTTCGTCTTCGGCTGGTTCGCCTTCCGCAGCCGCGTCACCGGCGTCTATCTCTCCATCATCACCCAGGCGATGACCTACGCGCTGCTGCTTGCCTTCTTCCGCAACGACATGGGTTTCGGCGGCAACAACGGCTTGACCGATTTCAAGGATATTCTGGGCTTCAACGTGCAGGCCGACGCCACCCGCTCGGCCCTGTTTGCCGCCAGCGCCATCATACTCGCGCTCGCCGTCTTCATCACCTGGGCGATCGTCGGCTCCAAATACGGCAAGCTGCTGATGGCGGTGCGCGACGCCGAGAGCCGCACCCGCTTTCTCGGCTGGAGGGCGGAGAACGTGAAGCTGTTTGCCTTCACCGTCTCGGCTGTCATGGCCGGCATCGCCGGCGCGCTCTATGTGCCGCAGGTCGGTATCATCAATCCCGGCGAATTCGAGCCGTCCAATTCCATCGAAGTCGTGATCTGGGCAGCCGTCGGTGGGCGCGGCACCATTGTCGGCCCGATCGTCGGCGCGCTGCTGGTCAATGCCGGCAAATCCTGGTTCACCGGCCTGCTGCCGGAGTTCTGGCTGTTTGCGCTCGGCGGCCTGTTCGTCGCCGTAACCCTGTTCCTGCCCAAGGGCATCGTCGGCATGTGGGATTCCTGGCGCGGTAACGCTCGGGCGATGCGGGCTGCAGCGATTGCAGAGGAAGCGGGCACAGACCCTGATGCCGCGCCGCCATTGAAGATCGTGCGCAGCGCAGCAACAACGCCCGGTGCCTGGTCCGCGTCCGGGCCTGAACCGCAGCCGGCGGAATAGAGCGATGTCGAAGTCCAACACCATCCTCTATCTCGACGGCGTCTCGGTCTCCTTCGACGGTTTCCGCGCCATCAACAATCTGTCGCTGGTGCTCGACAAGGGCGAGATGCGCGCCATCATCGGTCCCAACGGCGCCGGCAAGACGACGATGATGGACATCGTCACCGGCAAGACCCGGCCCGACGAGGGCGAAGTGTTCTTCGACGGCCAGGTCGATCTGACCCGGCACGACGAGGCGGAGATCGCCATGATGGGCATCGGCCGCAAATTCCAGAAGCCGACCGTCTTCGAAAGCCACAGCGTCGAAGACAATCTGATGCTGGCGCTGAAGGGCCCGCGCTCGATCTTTCCGGCGCTGTTCCATCGCCGCTCGGCCGCCGGAGCCAGACAGATCGACGACATCCTCGGCATCATCAGGCTGGGCGACAAGCGCCACGATCTGGCAGCCAATCTCAGCCATGGCCAGAAACAGTGGCTGGAGATCGGCATGCTGCTGGCGCAGGACCCGAAGCTGCTTTTGGTTGACGAGCCGGTCGCAGGGATGACCGATGCCGAGACCGAGGAAACCGCGCGGCTGCTCAAGGACATAGCGCGCGACCATTCGGTCATCGTCGTCGAGCACGACATGCATTTCGTGCGCGAACTCGGCGTCAAGGTCACCTGCCTGCATGAGGGCTCGGTGCTGTCGGAAGGCTCGCTCGATTTCGTCTCGGCCGACGAGCGGGTCGTCGAAGTTTATCTCGGGAGATGAGCATGGTCTGGCGGGTGCAATTCCATCGCTTCGACTTTTCGTTCCTCCGCTTCTGGAGAAGGCGCTGACATGCTCGAAGTTTCCAACGCCACGCTCCATTACGGCGCTGCTCAGGCGTTGCGCGGTGTGTCGCTGACGGCGGGTGCCGGCAAGATCACCTGCGTGCTCGGCCGCAACGGCGTCGGCAAGACCAGTTTGATGAGATCGATCGTCGGCCACCACCGGCTGACGAGCGGAAGCGTTGCCTTCGAGGGGAAGGCGCTCGACCGGAGCGCGGCGTATGATCGCGCCCGGTCGGGCATCGCATTCGTACCGCAGGGCAGGGAGATCTTTCCGCTGCTGACGGTGCGCGAAAACCTGGAGTCCGGCTTTGCGCCGTTGAAGCGCGCCGACCGCAACGTGCCGGCGCATGTCTTCGAACTGTTTCCGGTGCTGAAGCAGATGCTGGGGCGGCGCGGCGGCGATCTCTCAGGCGGCCAGCAGCAGCAGCTCGCCATCGGCCGGGCGCTCGTCATGCGGCCGAAACTGCTGGTGCTCGACGAGCCGACCGAAGGCATCCAGCCCTCGATCATCAAGGACATCGGCCGCGCCATCCGCTATCTGCGCGACCAGGCCGGTATCGCCGTTCTGCTGGTCGAGCAATATCTGGATTTCTGCCGCGAGCTCGCTGACGAGGTCAACATCATGGACCGCGGCCAGATCGTCCACACCGGCCCGGCCGAAGATCTCGACCGGGCGGACGTCAGGAAGTTTCTGACGGTTTAACGCAGGTCGACGGCTGCACGGATCGTACACGTCGAAGATTGGCTGAAATGCCCACAATCACTTCGTCATTCTAGGGCGGAGCCAAGGAGCGGAGCGACGCGCGCAGACCCTAGAATCCATGCCGCGACATCAGCCAAAGAGCGCCGCGATGCAGAACAAGATCGCTTCTGCGGCACATTGGCATTCCACATTCTGCACCGTTAATGACGCTTCTTCGTCCCGGCATGGATCCCTGGGTCTTCGCTCCGCTTCGCGTCGCTACGCCCAAGGATGATGAAGTCGCGAAGGTCCGCACCCGTTGCGTCGGACTTTCGTCCGAGGCCGCCACACTCTGGCACGCCGAATACTGCATACTAGTCTTTCCTAGGCCTCGGTGAGTCGGCCGCTTCCGTATCAGTCTGGTTCTGTAGCAGATCGAGGGAATATGCTGGCTCAGCCTGCAAGTTCCACGCAAGCAAGCCACCCTAGCTTCCCTCGCAGTTCTGATTGTCGGTCAATGCGTTCAGATAATCTTGCCAGGAGAATAGGGCTATGGAACGGTTCGTCGAGGACCACCAGAAACGACGGCTGACAGAGCGTGTCGACATCATCACCGCCATCAACATTCTGCGCTCGCAAGGCTACCAGCAGGATGAGCTGATCGGCGAAATCACCAAGGTTTTCTACGTCGACCTCGACACTTACAACGAGATCGTCATAGCGGCCTAAAAGCGCGTCGCGCCTGAACGGCCTCATGCGACGCGCTTTGGGGTGTTGTTTTACGTGTGGTGAGGTTCAGGCCGGCTGAATATCAGCCCAGCCTACCCGGCGCGCCGGAAGGCGAGCACACGGTTGCGGCCGCCGCGCTTGGCGCCGTAAAGCGCTTTGTCGGCGGCGCTGAGCACCTTGTCGAATTTGGTGCCGCCCTCGCTGCCGAAGGCGTAGCCGGCGCTGACGGTGCAGGACAGCAGGCGGGTCTCGGTATCGATCCGGCGCATGGCAAAACTGGCCCGGATCCGCTCGGCTATGAATTCCACCTTTTCAGGCAAGGTGCGATCGAGCACCAATGCAAATTCCTCTCCGCCCATGCGCGCGGCGACATCGCCCGGCTGGAGATTGGCGGTCAAATCCTTGGCGAACAGTTTCAGCACCTCGTCGCCGGTGGCATGGCCGAACTCGTCATTTATCGCCTTGAAGCCGTCGAGATCGAACACGATCACGGCGGTGAAGGACCGGACAGGTGTTTTGCCGTGCAGGTCGAACAAAGCGCGCCGGTTGAGCAGTCCGGTCAGCGGATCGGTCAGCGCTTCGCGGCGATGATACTGCGCCAGGCGTCCCTGGTTGAGCGCCAGCGAGAGCGCGCCGATGCCGGTCATGCACGCGATGACGACGATGAGGCTGAAATCCTCGGCCCAGTTGCTCGGCGCATGGCCAAGCACCAGCCTGCCATCCCAGACAAGTGCACCGGAGCACAGCACGAAGGAAATTGCGGTGGCTGTGTAGAGCCCGGCAATGCCGAGGATCGGGGCCGGGAATTCGGTGCGGCCCTTCCAGTATTCATAGGCCGTCGCAAACAAAAGCAGCGCGGCGAAGGCATTCTCCAGCATGAAGCCCAGCCCGTCATAGCCAAGCGCCATCGGCGGCAAGGCGACTGCCAGCGAGACGCCGGCGCCGACAGCAATGCGGGGCAGCGGTGACCTCCCTGTCGTGAACTGATGGGCAGCGCCCAGCATGGTCGCGAAGCCGAGCAGCAGGAACGTGAAGCTGGCGAGGCCGAGCAGGCGCCCGGGCGCGTCGATATAGGCCTGGTAGGCGAAGACGTCGGCAACGATAAGAAGCACGCTGACGGCCCAGGTCAGCAGGAATTTTTCCGAGCGCGCGGTAAGCCAGATGCCGAACAGCGTCAGGCCGAGGCAAGCGGCGGAAAACCCGACAGCCAACAGAAGGGAACTGTAGTCGAGCGACATGCCCTCGTCCTTGCGCGCGGCGGCCGGCCTCTAGAAAGGACCCGCACCGGATTTATGCAGGAAGGAGGTATCGATAAGGTTACGATGCGCATAAGCTATCACGCTTCGGTTGATCGTAGCAATTCTGGGTTGAAACCCTTTTCAAGGGAAAGCGCTACCCGGATTTCCGGGAAAACCGGTCCGCACTTTTCCTGGAATTGCTCCTAATGCATGTCGCCCAGAAGTGTGCCGCGGTTCTGGGACAACGGCATGCATCAAGACAAAGACTTAAATCGCGCCGTATGAATCCGTTTCAGCGCGACGCGCTTTAACCGATCAGCTCACCCGCTTCATCAGCGCCATGGCGCCGAACGGCGCGCGCACCTTGCCCTCGGTGATGAAGTAGACGAACACGTCGCGCGGTTTCACCGGCGCGTCGAAAGTCGGATCGGCGCGCCGCAGATCGGCCGGCTGCTTGCCTTGCGCCCAGGTCTTCACCCGCGCTGCCCATTCGTCCAAGCCATTCGGCGTATAGCAATCCGGATTGTCGTCGCTGCCGGTCTGCAGCCGCGCATAGATAAAATCGCCGGTGATGTCGGCGATACCAGGATATTTGGCATGGTCGGCATAGACGATTGCCGCCTTGTATTTGCGCGCCAGGCCCACAAATTCCGGCACGCTGAAACTGTCGTTGCGCACTTCCAGCGCATGGCGCAGCGCCACGCCATCCTGCTTTTCCGGCAGCAGCTTCAGGAAGGCCTCGAAATCGTCGGCGTCGAACTTTTTCGTCGGCGCGAACTGCCACAGGATCGGGCCCAGCTTGTCGCCCAGCGCGGCAATGCCGGAGCCGAGGAAGCGCGTGATGGACTCGCCGGCTTCGCCAAGCACGCGGCGGTTGGTGACGAAGCGATTGCCCTTCAGCGAATAGACGAAACCGTCCGGCGCCTCGCCCGCCCATTTGACGAAGGTCGGCTCCTTGAAGCTGGAATAGTAGGTGCCGTTGACCTCGATGCTCGGTACCTGGCGGGTGGCGTAACTCAGCTGTTTGGCCTTGGAAAGCTTGTCCGGGTAGAAGGACGTATCCCAGGGTTCGAAAGTCCAGCCGCCCATCCCGGCGCGGATTGTTCCTTGGCTGATCATCGTCTTCCTCCCAGTTCTAAAAATGCGGTCAGGCTATTTTTCCAACCGGTTTGATCATGTCGACCACGGTCCATCCGGGACGGTGGGGATTGGCTCGGCGGCCCGTTTCGTGGAAGCCATAGGCCGTATAGATCTCGATGTTCCGCTCCATGCGCGAATTGGTGTAGAGCCGCACCTCCGGCACCCCCCATAGCCGCGCCTGTTCCTGGGCGAAGTCGAGCAGCGCGGTGCCGAGTTTCCTGCCCTGGAAAGCGGGGGAGACCGCGACGCTGAAGATCATCGCATGATCGGGATGGCGCTCAATAACGATCAGCCCGGCGAGTTCCGCGCCGCTCTCCAAGAGCCAGACCTCGCCACGCTCGATGCGTGGCGCATAGTCCTCGGTGACTGGGAGCGGCGGCGCGCCTAACAGGGGCGTGTAGTGCTCATAGGCGGTCTGCGTCAGCGAGACGACTGCGTCGAGATCACCGGCAAGCGCCTGTCGGACTGTCATTCAAAGCTCTCCAGGCGCCCGACCGGTCTGTCAGTTACTCCGCCGCTTCGCGCTTGCCTCCGGGCCGCCGCTCCAAAAGCTCCTTCAGGAACTGGCCGGTGTAGCTGCGCTTTTCGCGCACGATGGCTTCCGGTGTGCCCTGTGCCACCAGTTCGCCACCGCCATCGCCGCCTTCGGGGCCGAGGTCGAGCACCCAGTCGGCGGTCTTGATGACTTCGAGATTGTGCTCGATGACCACCACCGTGTTGCCCTGGTCGACCAGTTCGTGAAGCACTTCCAGCAACTTGGCGACGTCGTGGAAGTGCAGGCCGGTGGTCGGCTCGTCGAGGATGTAGAGCGTCTTGCCGGTCGCCTTGCGCGACAATTCCTTGGCGAGCTTGATGCGCTGCGCCTCGCCGCCCGACAGCGTCGTCGCCTGCTGGCCGATATGGATGTAGCCGAGGCCGACCTGCTTCAGCGTCTCCAGCTTGTCGCGCACCCCGGGCACGGCGGCAAAGAAATCGACGCCTTCCTCGACCGTCATGTCCAGGACGTCGGCGATCGACTTGCCCTTGAACAGGACGTCGAGCGTCTCGCGGTTGTAGCGCTTGCCGTGGCAGACGTCGCACGTGACGTAGACGTCGGGCAGGAAGTGCATCTCGATCTTGATGACGCCGTCGCCCTGGCAGGCTTCGCAGCGGCCGCCCTTGACGTTGAAGGAGAAGCGCCCCGGCTGGTAGCCGCGGGCCTTGGCTTCGGGCAGACCGGCGAACCAGTCGCGGATCGGTGTGAAGGCGCCGGTGTAGGTGGCCGGGTTCGAACGCGGTGTGCGGCCGATCGGCGACTGGTCGATGTCGATGACCTTGTCGAGGAATTCGAGGCCCTCGATGCGGTCGTGATCGGCCGGATGCTCGCGCGAGCCCATGATGCGGCGCGACGCCGCCTTGAACAGCGTCTCGATCAGGAAGGTCGATTTGCCGCCGCCAGACACGCCGGTGACGGCGGTAAAAGTGCCGAGCGGGATTTCGGCAGTGACGTTCTTGAGATTGTTGCCGCGCGCGCCGACGATCCTCAGCCGGCGGTTTTTCTTGGCCTCGCGCCTGACACCGGGCGTGGCGACTTCGAGCGCGCCCGACAGATATTTACCGGTGATCGAGTTGGGATTGGCCATCACCTGCTGCGGCGTGCCCTGGGCGATGATCTCGCCGCCATGAATGCCGGCGGCCGGACCCATGTCGACGACATAATCGGCATGCAGGATGGCGTCCTCGTCATGCTCGACGACGATCACCGTGTTGCCGATGTCGCGCAGATGCTTGAGCGTGTCGAGCAGGCGGGCATTGTCGCGCTGGTGCAGGCCGATCGACGGCTCGTCCAGCACATAGAGCACGCCGGTGAGGCCGGAGCCGATCTGCGACGCCAGCCTTATGCGCTGGCTCTCGCCGCCCGACAGCGTGCCGGAATTGCGCGACAGCGTCAGATAGTCGAGGCCGACATCGTTGAGGAAGCGCAGGCGGTCACGGATTTCCTTGAGAACGCGCACCGCGATCTCGTTCTGCTGGTCGTTGAGATGTGGCGGCAGTTCGGTGATCCACTGGTCGGCCTTGCGGATCGACAGCTCTGTGACTTCGCCGATATGCTTGCCGGCGATCTTCACCGCCAGCGCTTCCGGCTTCAGCCGGTATCCCTTGCAGACCGGGCAGGGCGTCGCCGACATGAAGCGCTCGATCTCCTCGCGCATCCAGGCGGATTCGGTTTCCTTCCACCGCCGTTCGAGATTGGGAATGACGCCCTCGAACGTCTTGGTGGTCTTGTAGGAGCGCAGGCCGTCATCATATTGGAAGGTGACCTCGCGCTCGCCGGTGCCGCGCAGGACGGCTCCCTTGGCCTCTTCGGTCAGGTCTTTGAACTTGTCGCCGAGCTTGAAGCCATAGGCTTTGCCCAGCGCTTCCAGCGTCTGGGCGTAATAGGGTGAGGTCGACTTCGCCCACGGGCTGACGGCGCCGTCGCGCAGCGAGACGTTTTCGTCCGGCACGATCAGGCTGGCGTCGATGGCGCGCTGGTTGCCGAGGCCGTCGCAGGTCGGGCAGGCGCCGAACGGGTTGTTGAACGAGAACAGCCTGGGCTCGATCTCCGGAATGGTGAAGCCGGAAACCGGGCAGGCGAATTTTTCCGAGAACAGGATGCGCTCATGCGTCTCGTTCTTCGATTTGTTGACCGAGTCCTCGCCGGTCTGGCTGGCGTCGAGCGGCCGGTCGGCGAACTCGGCCACCGCCAGCCCTTCGGCGAGCTTCAGCGCCGTTTCGATGGAATCGGCAAGCCGTGTCGCCAGGTCGCCGCGCACGACGATGCGGTCGACGACGACGTCGATGTCGTGCTTGTACTTCTTGTCCAGCGCCGGCACGTCGGCGATCTCGTAGAAGACGCCGTCGACCTTGACGCGCTGAAAGCCCTTCTTCTGCAGCTCCAGCAGTTCCTTGCGATATTCGCCCTTGCGGCCGCGCACGATCGGCGCCAGCAGGAAAAGGCGCGTGCCTTCCTCGACAGCCAGCACCCGGTCGACCATCTGGCTGACCGTCTGGCTTTCGATCGGCAGGCCGGTCGCCGGCGAATAGGGGATGCCGACGCGCGCGAACAGCAGGCGCATGTAGTCGTAGATCTCGGTGACGGTGCCGACTGTCGAGCGTGGGTTCTTCGACGTGGTCTTCTGCTCGATCGAGATGGCCGGCGACAGCCCGTCGATCTGGTCGACATCCGGCTTCTGCATCATTTCGAGGAACTGGCGCGCATAAGCCGACAGGCTCTCGACGTAACGGCGCTGGCCCTCGGCATAGATGGTGTCGAAAGCAAGCGACGATTTGCCGGAGCCCGACAGGCCGGTCATGACGATCAGGCTGTCACGCGGCAGGTCGAGATCGACATTCTTCAGGTTGTGTTCGCGTGCCCCGCGAATGGAAAGGTATTTATGGTCGGCCATCGCCGGTCGCCGCCTCAGGTCTGGTGTCAGTGGGATCGGCGGGTTTTCCCGGCCATTCCCTATGTAGGTATTTTTGCCGCCACGTCGAGAGACGCCACACTTCTCGACCAAGGCCGTTTAACCGTCTTTCGCGCGAAGGGGCAAGCGGAAAGAACAAAGGCCGAACACGCTCCTGACAAAGCTGTGCAGAAACTGACAAGGGTGTTTCAGAAACTGACCGTGACGCAAGCTCCCGGCGATCACATTTTCCGTAACCGGCTATTCAAGGTTGACGTCGTCGAATCGGGGGCGCACTCTGCCGGAGTCAACGGAGCCGGCCGTCTTTGATGGCCTCGCCGCCCATAGCGGCCTGCGAGACGCCGCAGGTTTTTGCGATTTGTGCTTCGGATTGACACCTGTCGCAACGGACATAGGAGCGGAGCATGACGCCACCGGATAGTCCCTTGAGGCTCCACCTGCTAGTGGAGCCGCGGCGGGCATAAGTGCCAGGTAGTTTCGAGGCATTGAAGTGTATGTGTCCAAATGGACGCATCGCGACAATCCAACAAACCACCCGACAAACCGTGACCTGCCGAATCCCACAAAAATCAGAGACGGCTAGTCGGATCGTCGGCTGAACGCCGCGTAGCATCCGAAATCAAAGTCGGTATAACACTACCGGCAGTTTGGATTTGGAATCCAAAAAAAGCCCCGACCGTTAGCGGAAGCAACGGCGGGGCTGTTCTTTTGTGAGGAAGTCGTCGGCGCAGGGTTTCTCTCCCGTATAATAACTGGGAGAAGGGGCTACCGGTGCGGCGGCTTGATCCCACCCGTGCCGACATCGACAGTGATGTTGCCGGAAATCCTGACATCGGTGTCGCCGATCTTGAACGTGCCGTTCTCGCCGGCAGGCAGCGCGTCGTCCGGCTCCGGCTGCGGCGCGGGCTTGGCGATGCGGTAGTCGCCGGCCACGCCGGGCAGGGCGCCTTTCGGCGACGTGCTGCTGCTGTCCCCGGCAAATGCCATGCTCGATGTCGCCGCCGTGATGGCAATGGCTATGGTCAGTCTGTTCAGGTGGTAGCGCATGGCAAGACTATAGTGCCGCGCTCAAGGCGAGGCCAGACCAGCGGTGTTGAAATGAGGGAACACCGGCCTGCATTCAATCCGCCGATCAGGCCGCCGCCTTTTTGCGGGTGTCGAACACATGGTCGACGAGGCCCCACTCCTTGGCCTCCTTGGCGGTCATGAAGAAATCACGGTCGAGCGTGCGTTCGACCTCTTCATAGGTGCGGCCGCAATGCTGCGCATACAGTTCCGTCATGTGCCGTTTGGTGCGCAAAATGCCTTCGGCATGGCGCTGGATGTCGGAGGCCTGGCCCTGGAAGCCGCCCAAAGGCTGGTGCAGCACGATGCTGGCGTTGGGGAGCGCGATGCGCCGCCCCGGCGTTCCCGCCATCAGCAGGAAGGAGGCCATCGACGCGGCAAAGCCCATGCACACGGTCGACACCGGGCAGCTGACATATTGCATCGTGTCGTAGATGGCGAAACCGCTGGTCACCACGCCGCCCGGCGAGTTGATGTAGAGCGAGATCTCCTTGTCGGGATTGTCCGATTCCAGCGACAGGAGCTGGGCGCAGACCAGCGCCGACATGCCGTCATTGATCTCGCCATTGACGAAGATGATGCGCTCGCGCAGCAGCCGCGAGAAAATGTCGAAGGCGCGTTCGCCGCGGCTCGATTGCTCGATCACCATCGGCACCAGATTGGCAAAGCCGCTCATCTCATTGTCTCCGTTTTGATTTTTCCGGTTCAGGCAGCGCGCAGCAACAGGCGCGGCGCGTTGGCGGCGACTGGCGGCTTGGGCTTGTATGCGCGCAGCGAGAGCCGGCAGGCGGCGCCCGCCATCGCCACCGCAGGCGTTGCCGCCGCGGCAAACCCGTCATGAACAATGCGCAAATGCGTGCCACCGGAAACAGTGCGGGCAAGCGTGAAGGTCACGATACTGTCCAGCCCATTGGCATCGCCGGTTTCAGAACGCTCGCGCCAGGAATAGCGCAGCAGGCGCCCCGGTTCGGCATCGAGCACTTCGCACTCGATCGGCTTCTCAGGCCCGGCAAAGGCAAAGCGGCTGCCGGTTTCCGGATTGATGTCGTTCGGCATCATCCATTCCGCCAAGAGGTCCGGCACGGTCAGTGCCCGCCACACTTTTTCCGGTGCGTCCGGCAGATCGCATTCGAAGGCGAGGGCATCCTTGGCGGTCTGCGTCTGCTTTTCGTCGGTCATTGGTCCATGTCCTTCAAAACGGCCTTCAGTCTTTCGATGCGCTCCGGCCAGAATGCGCGGTAGCGTTCGATCCAGCCGAGCAGCGGCTCGAGCCCTTGCGGATCGGCGCGATAGTAGGCGTTGCGGCCGGCGCGTCTTTCGCTGACCAGGCCTGCGCCGCGCAGCACGGCAAGGTGCTGCGACACCGCCGGCTGCGACACGCTCATGCCGGTGCGCAACTCCGACACGCTCATCTCGCCGGAAGTCAGCCGCTCGTAGACGGCGCGTCGCGTCGGGTCGGCCAGGGCGCGAAAAATCTCTGCTTCGATCATGGCAAAAGCATAAGTCGATACTTATCGATTTGGCAAGGGGTGTTTTGAATGCCGCGTATTGATTGGATCCTGCCGGGCCTCTAAGCCGTGGGGAACAAGATGGGCCGATCATCGCGAGGCAGGAGTAGTATTTATGAATTCCAACGTCGATCTTTCGTCCGCCGAGAACCTCAACGAGGCTCTGAGGCTCTATCGCCGCCTCGTACTCGGTATAGGAGCGATCGCCGTCATCGGTTTCGTGGCCGTGATCTTGTTGGCCAAGCTGGGTACGGCGCTATCCCCGCCATACGGGATTTACATCTTCGGCGAAGGATTGGGGACCTGGGGCCTGATCGCGGTGGTAGCGGCGCTCGTCGCTCAGGTGTGGTGGCACGGGCGCGCGATCGGGAAATTGCTGAATGACCCGGCTCTGAAATCTGAACCTGCAGTCGGGCTGATGTCGGCGCCAACCGTGATCGCACAGCGCGCCCATGGCATGGGCATGGAGTGGAGCGGCTTTTTCGGTCCGTTGCCACCAGTTAAAAAACGGCGCTGACGACACCGCTTCTCGCCCCTGCGTGTCAGCTAAATCCACGCGCCCGCGTCGGCGATTGCTGCCATTCCTTGACAATCCGTGGGTAACAGTATAGGAACGAAAAGGGAACAAAAACCTTGTGGGAAAAGCCAGCCGCGGCAAGCCAGGATTGTCCGCGGCCTGTAAGGTGAACGACTTGATATTTGTTTCGGATGAGCGCGGAGAATTGTCATGGCGGGTAGCGTCAACAAGGTCATTCTGGTCGGTAACCTCGGCGCGGACCCTGAAATCCGCCGCCTGAATTCTGGTGACCCGGTCGTCAACATCCGCATCGCCACGTCGGAAAGCTGGCGCGACAAGAACTCCGGCGAGCGCAAGGAAAAGACCGAATGGCACAACGTGGTCATTTTCAATGACCAGATCGCCAAGGTCGCCGAGCAGTACCTGAAGAAGGGCATGAAGGTTTACGTCGAAGGCCAGCTGCAGACACGCAAATGGCAGGATCAGACCGGCGCCGACAAGTATACGACCGAAGTCGTGTTGCAGAAATTCCGCGGCGAGCTGCAGATGCTCGATTCTCGCGGCGAGGGCGGCGGTCAGGTCGGCAACTATGCCGCCGGCGGCGGCAGCGCGAGCCGTGGCTCGGATTTCGGCCAGTCTGGCCCCAATGAGAGCTTCAACCGCGGCGGCAACAGCGGTGGCGGCGGTTCCAAGGGCGGCGGTGGCGGCGGCTCGTCGCGCGAACTGGACGACGAAATCCCGTTCTGAGCTGACGGTAGTCAGCGATATCTGAGGAGAGGGCGCGATGTCGCTCGGACCGCTTCTATCGGCGCGCCCTCCCATTCCATGGCACGCCTTCGCGGCCCTTGCCGCGCTGGCCATTGGCGCTACGCAACTGGCGCTGCCGAAAGGCACGACGCGTCATCGTGTCGTCGGCTATACCTGGGCGGCGCTGATGCTGGTCGTCGCCATCTCCAGTTTCTGGATCCAGCAGATACGCCTCGTCGGTCCGTTCAGCCCGATCCATCTCTTGTCGATTTTAGTGTTGATCGCCGTGCCGCTGGCGGTCTGGCACGCGCATATGCATCGGGTCGCCAAACATCGCAGGGTCATGATATCGCTGTATGTTTTCGCCCTGATCGGCGCCGGCGTGTTCACGCTGCTGCCGGGGCGGATCATGCACACGGTCGTCTTCGGCCAGTGACGCTTTCTGAAGGAAGATTGCCGTGAAAGCACGGATCAAATGGGTCGAGGAGCGCACCTTCGTCGGCGAGTCCGGCAGCGGCCACAAGGTTGTGCTGGGAACCGCCTCCGGGCCGGAAGGCAAGACGCCGGGTCCGAGCCCGATGGAACTGGTGCTGATCGGCACCGGCGGCTGCTCGGCCTATGATGTCGTCCACATCCTCGAAAAAGGCCGCGAGGCGATCGAGGACTGTGTTGTCGAACTCGACGCCGACCGGGCCGAAACCGACCCCAAAGTCTTCACCCGCATCCACATGCATTTCATCGTCACGGGCCACGCGCTGTCGCGCGACAAGGTCCAGCGCGCCATCAACCTGTCGATCGAGAAATACTGCTCGGCCTCGGCCATGCTGGCCAAGACGGCTGTCATCACCCACGATTTCGAGGTCGTCGATACGGCGGTGGAGTAGGGAGCAGGGAGCAGGGAGCAGGGAGCAGGGAGCAGGGGCTGCCGTTCACCCCGCCATCAGCGCCTTGATCCCATCCGCGACGAACTGAACCGCAAGCGCGGCCAGGATGACGCCGAGCAGGCGGGTGAGGATCGAGCGGCCGGTCTGGCCGAGGATGCGGTCGATGCGCTCCGACAGCACGAACACCAGATAGGTGATGGCAAGGCAGACGAAGATGATGCCGACCAGCGCCGCTTGTGCTGCAAAACCCTGAAACGAGCCCGACAGTAGCACGGTCGCCGAAATCGCACCGGGGCCGGCGATCAGCGGGATCGCCAGCGGGAAGGCCGCGATGTTGTGGATCATGTCCTTGGTGATGGCGACGTCGCCGATCTTCTCCTTGCGATCTTGGCGGCGCTCGAACACCATTTCGAAAGCGATGAAGAACAGCAAAAACCCGCCGGCGACACGGAAAGCCGGCAGCGTGATGCCGAACACCGACAGGATGGACGCCCCGGCCACCGCAAACAGCGCCATCACGAGGAAGCCGATGATCGAGGCGCGCACCGAAACCTGCTGACGTTCCTCGCGGTTCATGCCGCGTGTCACCGCGAGGAAGAGCGGCGCGAGACCTGGCGGGTCGATGGTCACCAGAATGGTGACGAAGGCGTTGAACAGGCTGTCGAAACTCGGCATCGCTGACCCCTCCCGCCGGGCCGGACCCCTGCGCCACCATAGTGGTAGAGCAAAGCCCGACCGGTGGGAACCGTCTGACATGGCGATACCGGAGACGGCGTCAGTGTTAGGCGGCAGCGTTGCAATAGGCCTCCAGACGATAGCCGTCGGGATCGACGACGAAGGCAGCGTAATAGTTCTCGCCATAGTCGGCGCGCAGGCCCGGCGCGCCATTGTCGCTGCCGCCTGCACGCAAGGCGGCGGCATGGAAGGCAACGACACTCTGCCTCGTCGGCGCGCTAAAGCAGAAATGCAGACCGGACTTCTCGTCCGATGACACTGGCCGCGCCGCATCGTTCACCCACAGCGCCACGGTTTGCGCACCATAACCCAGTGAGCCTGGCGACTGGCTGAGGCAGGAATAACCGAGCGGCTTTAGCGCGGCATCGTAGAAGGGGTTCGAAAAGTTGGTGTCGCGGACACCGATCGAGACATGGTCAAGCATGTTTTTTCACCTTTTTTGCAATATGTTGCGTCATCAGTCCTGGGCGACGCGGCGCGCCAGGAACTCGACTTCGAGACGCCATGTCTTGCCATCGTCGTGCGAACGCTCGCCGAGCCAGCGGAAGCTGTCTTTGGTGATGCGCGAAAAGCTCCAGCGGACCGAGGAACCAGTGCCGTCGGCGCCGACCTGCACAATTGTGTCGCCTTCGGCGCGACCAAGCTGGCGGCTGTAGTATTGGTTTCGCGGGTCGCTCCAGAAGATGTGCCAGGCATCCGAGCCGGGATCATAGGCCCGCAGCGTTGTGCCATAGAAAGTCCATCTGCCGACCGAGGGCGAGGGGCCGGCATCGCGCGCGGGCAGGATCCATACATCCTGGATCGCCCTGCCTTCCAGGACCCAGCCGAAATGCACCTCGCCGCGTCCGGTGAGAACCGTGCCGTCCTCGAGATGGCGCGTGGCATCGAATGTCCAGGCGCCGACGAAGCGGCCGTAGAGATCCAGCTTTTCAGCCAGGCCGGGATTGGGGCCGTCGCTGTGGAGCGCTTCGGCAAAGGAGGATGTACCGATCATACTTGCTGCCTTCGTTGTGTCAGGAGGCTGCAAGCGATAGGCCCCGACCGGGTGTCGCGCTTGGGAAAAATTGCTATCTTTCAAGCCATGACGACGAGCGAACAAAACCTGGCATCGGGGCAGGGCTGGCATGTGTCCGACGTGCTGTGCACGGCCGGCGCCGGCGACCGCCCGTTCGAGGAGGCGCACGACACCTTCTGCGTTGCCGCTGTCACCAGCGGCACCTTCCGCTACCGCACGAGGCAAGGCGCCGCCATGCTGGCGCCGGGCGCGATCCTGCTCGGCAATGTCGGCACCTGCTATGAATGCGGGCATGAGCATGGCGCCGGCGACCGTTGCCTGTCCTTCCACTTCGCTCCGGCCTATCTCGACAGCATCGCCAGCGACGTGCCCGGCGCGAGCAAGCTCGCCTTCGGCGTGCCGCATATGCCGCCTTTGCCGGCGCTCGCATCGCTGCTGGCCGAGGCGGAAGCGGCGCGCGAGATGGTCGACATCGACGCCTTTGAGGAGCTTGGCCTGCGAATTGCCGGCGCAGCACTGGCAGTTGCCGGCGCAGCACTGCCTGTGGCCAGCGATGCGGTGCCTGGCGTTCGACCGCCGAGCCGCCGCGACCAGAAACGGGTTGCCGAGGCGGTGCGGCAGATCGAGCTCAATGCCGACAGGCCGGTCTCGCTTTCCGAGCTTGCCTGCGCGACGGCGACCAGCCCGTATCATTTCCTGCGCACCTTCCGGCAGGTCGCCGGCATGACGCCCTATCAGTTTCTGCTGAGAACCCGGCTGCACCGCGCGGCGGTGCGGCTGCGCATGTCAGGCGATGCCATCTCGGCAATCGCCTTCGAGGCCGGTTTCAACGATTTGTCGACGTTCAACCGCCGTTTCCGGCGCGTCATGGGTGAGACGCCTGGCCACTATCGCGCCCGGCGGGTGGCTACCCGCTGATGCGTCCGCCTGCCTCCTGATACGCTCTTTGCTTTGAAAACGGTCCATCGCAGGCTTTTGCCCTTGCGGCGGCGAAATGCGTTATGGCCAAATCGTCGCAATCAGAGGTATCCATTTGAAATTGCCGCCAAAATTGTCGTTGGAAAAGCACCACGAATATTGGAGTTTCGGCCGTGCTTCCTATATAAGCGGTCAGTGATTCCTGATTAGATTGTGATCCGATTTGACCGACCAAAAACCCCCGCGCGGCGCCGACGGCGGCCCTACCGGCATCGAGCCCATCTCCATCATCGAGGAGATGCAGAGCTCCTACCTCTCTTATGCCATGAGCGTCATCGTCAGCCGTGCGCTGCCCGATGTACGCGACGGCCTGAAGCCGGTTCACCGCCGCATTCTCTATGCGGCGCATGAGAGCGGTTACCACTGGAACCGCAAATATGTGAAGTCGGCCCGCCCGGTCGCCGACGTGATGGGTAAATACCATCCGCATGGCGACGCCTCGATCTACGACGCCTTGGTGCGCATGGCGCAGGACTGGTCGCTGCGCGTTCCGCTGATCGACGGGCAGGGTAATTTCGGCTCCATCGACGGCGATCCGCCGGCGGCGATGCGCTACACCGAATCGCGGCTGACCAAGGTCGCGCATGAACTCTTGGAGGACATCGACAAGGAAACCGTCGATTTCCAGGAGACTTATGACGCATCCGACACCGAACCGAAGGTGCTGCCGGCCCGCTTCCCCAATCTTCTGGTCAACGGTTCCGGCGGCATCGCCGTCGGCATGGCCACCAACATCCCGCCGCACAATCTGGCCGAGATCTGCAACGGCGCCATCGCCATCATCGACAATCCGGCGATCGATTTGCCGGCGCTGATGGAGATCATTCCGGGTCCCGATTTCCCGACCGGCGGCATCGTGCTCGGCCGTTCCGGCATCTACAGCGCCTATGCGACGGGCCGTGGCTCCATCGTCATGCGCGGCAAGGTCAATGTCGAACAGCGCGGCAACGACCGTGAATCGATCATCATCACGGAAGTCCCGTACCAGGTGAACAAGGCCTCGATGATCGAGAAAATGGCCGAGCTGGTGCGCGACAAGCGCATCGAAGGCATTTCCGACATTCGCGACGAAAGCGACCGCCAGGGCTACCGCGTCGTCATCGAGCTGAAGCGCGACGCTGTCGCCGACGTCATTCTCAACCAGCTTTACCGCTTCACGCCGCTGCAGACCTCCTTCGGCGCCAATATGGTGGCGCTGAACGGCGGCAAGCCGGAAGTGATGAACCTGACCGACATGCTGAAGGCGTTTGTCAGCTTCCGCGAAGAGGTGATTAGCCGGCGCACGAAATTCCTGCTGCGCAAGGCGCGCGACCGCGCCCACGTGCTGGTCGGCCTCGCCATAGCCGTCGCCAACATCGACGAAGTGATCAAGCTGATCCGCACCGCGCCCGATCCGCAGACGGCGCGCGAGCAGTTGATGGAGCGGCGCTGGCCCTCCGGGGACGTGGAGTCATTGATTCTGCTTATCGACGATCCGCGCCATCGCATCAATGAGGATGGCACCTACAACCTCTCCGAGGAACAGGCGCGCGCAATCCTCGAACTGCGCCTGCAGCGCCTGACCGCGCTCGGCCGTGACGAAATCGCCGACGAGCTGAACACCATCGGCGACGAGATCAAGGATTACCTCGACATTCTGTCGTCCCGCGCCCGCATCCAACAGATCGTCAAGGACGAGCTTGCCGCCGTGCGCGACGAGTTCGGCACGCCGCGCCGCACCGAGCTCACCGACGGCGGCGCCGACATGGAAGACGAGGACCTGATCCAGCGCGAGGACATGGTCGTCACCGTCAGCCATTCCGGCTACATCAAGCGCGTGCCGCTGTCGCTCTACCGGGCGCAACGCCGCGGCGGCAAGGGCCGCTCCGGCATGTCGACCAAGGAAGAGGATTTCGTCACCCGGCTGTTCGTCGCCAACACGCATACGCCGGTGCTGTTCTTCTCCTCGCGCGGCATCGTCTACAAGGAAAAGGTGTGGCGGCTGCCAATCGGCAATCCGCAGTCGCGCGGCAAGGCGCTGATCAACATGCTGCCGCTGGAGCAGGGCGAGCGCATCACCACCATCATGCCGCTGCCCGAGGACGAGACCAGCTGGGGCGAACTCGACGTCATGTTCGCCACCACGCGCGGCACCGTGCGCCGCAACAAGCTGTCCGAATTCGTCCAGGTCAACCGCAATGGCAAGATCGCCATGAAGCTGGAGGAGGAGGGCGACGAGATTCTCGGCGTCGAGACCTGCACAGACAATGACGATGTGCTTTTGACCGCCAGCTCCGGCCAGTGCATCCGCTTCCGCGTTGGCGATGTGCGCGTCTTCCAGAGCCGCAATTCGGTCGGCGTGCGCGGCATAAGCATGGCCGAGACCGACCGCATCATCTCCATGTCGGTGATCGAGCATGTCGATGCTTCACCGGCGGAACGCTCCGCCTACCTCAAGCGGGCAGCACTGGAGCGGCGGCTTGCCGCCGAGGTGACCGGCGAGGAAGAAGAGATTGCACTCACCAATGAGGAGATTGGCGAGGAGACCGAGCTTTCCGACAGCCGTTACGAAGAGCTCAAGGCGCATGAGCAGTATGTGCTGACGGTGACCGAATATGGCTACGGCAAGCGCTCGTCATCCTACGATTTCCGCCTGACCGGACGCGGCGGCAAAGGCATCCGAGCCACCGACGTGTCGAAGGTGGCCGAGATCGGCCAGCTGGTGGCGACTTTCCCGGTCGGCAATGACGACCAGATCATGTTGGTTTCGGATGGCGGCACGGTCATCCGGGTGCCGGTCAACGGTATCCGTTTCGCCAGCCGCGCCACCAAGGGCGTGACCATCTTCAACACCGCCGAAGGCGAGAAGGTCGTTTCGGTCGAACGGATTTCGGAGCCGCAGGCCGACGAGGATGTCGAAGAGGGTGTCATTGAGGCCGGCGCCGGAGATGCCGTACCGGACAGCACCGAATAGGTTTGAGCAACAACGCCGGCCCGATGGGCCGGCGCAAACAAGAAACTAGCAATAAATCAGGGGCGACGGTGGGGCCAGCGAGCGCCGAAACCTTCGAACCGCTTTGTGCGGACACGGACGCGCTCTGCCTCGCTATGCAATCCGAATGCGGTGGCGATCAGCATGGCGACGGTCATTGCGGTGGCGAGCATGTAGATCAGCATGTGCGTGTTCTCCTGCGCCTATCCAACGGTTAGATCGGGTTTTGGTTTCATCTTCCGAAGTGCAAACTAGCGAACGCGGCGTGAAGTCTTCGTGATCAAGGCATTCATCTGTCGTTCATGTCTGCGAAAAGGTTCACGCAGATGTTCCCAATCGCATTTGCCTTCCGCCCAATGCCCCGCTAGAAGCACCTCCCATGACCGATCGCATCGCCCTTTATGCCGGCTCCTTCGACCCGCTGACCAACGGCCATCTCGATGTGCTGAAGGCATCGCTGGCTGTCGCCGACACGGTATATGCGGCGATCGGCACCCATCCCGGCAAGACGCCGCTGTTTTCCTTCGACGAACGGGTGAAGCTAATCGAGGCCGCGACGAACGCCGAATTCGGCCGCGACGGAGCCCGCATTAGGGTTGTCGCCTTTGACGGGCTGGTCATCGACGCGGCCCGCAAGCATGGCGCCTCGATCATGATCCGAGGCCTGCGCGACGGCACCGATCTCGATTACGAGATGCAGATGGCTGGCATGAACGAGACCATGGCGCCGGAACTGCAGACGGTTTTTCTGCCCGCCAGCCCATCGGTACGCACCATTACCGCCACACTTGTGCGCCAGATAGCCTCGATGGGCGGAGACATCCGTCCCTTCGTACCGGCCGCCGTTGCCGGTGCGCTCACCGCCAAATTCGCGAAATAGTGCATGTCGCCCCAAAGTGGATGCCGGTTTTTTGGGGCAACGACATGCACCCTAACAAAGACCTTCGGAGATCCCTTATGCAGCTGAAAAAGCTCGCCTCGTTCCTCGTCGTGCTTGCCGGTCTCGTGACCGCATCCGTTTCGGCCTTCGCCGCCGAACCGGAAAACACCATGGTCATCACCTTGAAGAACGGCGACGTCACCATCGCGCTACGCCCCGACCTGGCACCCAAGCATGTCGCGCAGATCAAGAAGCTGGTGCGTGAAGGCGCTTATAACGATGTCGCATTCCACCGGGTCATCAACGGCTTTATGGCGCAGACCGGCGACGTCAAGTTCGGCAACATGAAGAAGGGGTTCAGCCCCGAGGCCGTCGGCACCGGCGGTTCAGACCTGCCCGACCTGCCGGCCGAATTCTCGCAAAGCGAACATTTCAAGCGCGGCACGCTCGGCATGGCCCGCTCGCAGGACCCGAACTCCGCCAATTCGCAGTTCTTCATCATGTTCGCGCCGGCGCCGAACCTCGATGGCCAGTACACCATCGTTGGCAGTGTCGTCAGCGGCATGGAGCTGGTGGACAAGATCAAGAAGGGCGACGAGGCCGACAACGGCACGGTCAGCGAGCCCGACCGCATGATCAAGGTACGCATCGCCGCCGACAAGTAAACCAATCAAATCAATCTGTTTTCTGAGATAAAGGATATACGACATGGCTGAGATCAAGGACCGCGAGAACGCGCTCATCCTGGAAACGACCAAGGGCAAGGTCGTCATCGAACTGTTCCCCGATTTGGCTCCCGGCCACGTCGCCCGCATCAAGGAACTGGCCCGCGAAGGCGCCTATGACGGCGTGGTCTTCCACCGCGTCATCGAAGGCTTCATGGCGCAGACCGGCGACGTGAAGTTCGGCAATTCGTCGAAGCCGACCTTCGCGCCTTCGCGTGCGGGCATGGGCGGCTCGGAAAAGCCGGACCTGAAGGCTGAGTTCTCCAACGCCAACCATGGTCGCGGCACCTGCTCGATGGCCCGTTCGCAGAACCCGAACTCGGCCAATTCGCAGTTCTTCATCTGCTTCGACGATGCCGCTTTCCTCAACCGCCAGTACACGGTCTGGGGCCAGGTCATCGAAGGCATGGACAATGTCGACAAGATCAAGCGCGGTGAGCCGGTGGTCGATCCCGACAAGATCGTGTCGCTGAAGGTCGCGGCCGACGTCAAGTAAGGACAAACGAAGATGATGGGCGTGGTCTGGTCGCTGCTCGGCATCCTGTCAGGCGCCTTCATCGCCGTCCAGGCGCCGATCAACTCGCAGCTGGCGCGCGGCCTGGGGCTCCCGGTCGCGGCTGCTGCGTTTTCGTTCCTGTCGGGCGCGATCGTGCTTGGTATCATCTCCATTGCCGTTGTGCGGCTGCAGGACATCTCGCTCGACTGGAAGGCGCCGGCGCCTTGGCTGTTCATCGCCGGCGGCATGCTCGGCGGTTTCTATGTTACCCTGTCAACCATTCTTACGCCGCGCATTGGTGCAGCCGCGTTGATGGCGTTCCTGGTTGCCGGCCAGTTGCTGGCCGGCATGCTGATCGATCGCGTCGGCTTTCTCGGCGTGGCGGTGCGCGAGATTTCGCTCGGCCGCATCGCCGGCGCGGTGCTGCTGTTGGCCGGAGCGCTGCTCGTCCGGCTCTACTGATGCGCGTCGACCTCTTCGACTTCGACCTGCCTGAGGAGCGCATCGCGCTTCGCCCGGCCGAGCCGCGCGACAGCGCCAGAATGCTGGTGGTCAGGCCGGGCGAGGGTCTTTCGGATCGCACGGTTGGCGACCTTCCGTCCTTGCTCAGGGCTGGCGATGTTCTGGTCTTCAACGACACCAAGGTCATTCCTGCCCAGTTAAGAGGCATCAGGCGGCGCGGCGAAGCGCAGGCGCAGGTGGACGCCACGCTGCATATGCGCATGGCGCCGGACCGCTGGCTGGCCTTCATGCGGCCTGGCAAGCGCATCGCCGCCGGCGACCGCATCCATTTCGGCCATGACGGCAATTCCTGTTTTCTCGGCCAACTCGACGCCACGGTGATCGAGAAGGGCGAGGCCGGCGAGGCGTTGCTCGGCTTCGACCTCTCCGGCCCGTTTCTCGACGAAGCGCTGCGCGCCGTCGGCCACATCCCGCTGCCGCCCTATATCGCCTCCAAGCGCAACGACGACGCGCGCGACCTGACGGATTACCAGACCATCTATGCCAAGGAGGAGGGCGCAGTCGCTGCCCCCACCGCAGGCCTGCATTTCACGCCGGAGCTGTTTGCCGCGCTCGACGCCAAAGGCATCGAACGCCGCTTCGTCACCTTGCATGTCGGCGCCGGCACCTTCCTGCCGGTCAAGGCGGACGATACCGCTGACCACAAGATGCATGCCGAGACCGGCTCGGTCAGCGAAGCAACAGCCGACGCTCTGAATGGCGCCAAGGCGCGGGGCGGGCGTATCATCGCTGTCGGCACGACCTCGCTGCGCCTGCTGGAGAGCGCGGCACGGCCTGATGGCTCGCTGACCGCCTGGTCCGGCCCGACCGACATCTTCATCACGCCGGGCTATCGGTTCAAGACCGCCGACCTGCTGATGACGAACTTTCATCTGCCGCGTTCGACGCTGTTCATGCTGGTTTCGGCCTTCAGCGGCCTAGATACGATGCGTGCGGCCTATGCTCATGCCATCGAGAACCGTTACAGATTCTACTCTTATGGAGACGCAAGCCTGCTTTATCGAGCGGAGATGAGCGATGGACGATGATCTGCAAGCCTTTGATCGCGAGAGCCTGATCGCTGAAGTGAAGAAATTGCGTGCCGGCATTCGCCAGCACCGAGATTCTACCGGCCATGATTTATGCTGGCATCATCCCAACCTGTGGGACCTGCTGCCGGAAAAGACCGATCCATCGATTGCTGTGCCGCCATGGCCGAAATTCATGCGCGGCTGCATCCAATACCGGCAGTCGCTCGACAGGCAGGCGCCAGGCGCGCCTGTCCATGACAAGGAATTCAATGGCTGAGACATTCACCTTCAAGATCCTCGCCACCGACGGCAAGGCGCGGCGCGGTGTCATCGACATGCCGCGCGGCGAAATCCGCACGCCGGCCTTCATGCCGGTCGGCACCGGCGGCACGGTCAAGGCCATGTATATGGACCAGGTGCGCGGCGTCGGCGCCGACGTCATTCTGGGCAATACCTATCATCTTATGCTGCGGCCAGGCGCCGAGCGCGTGGCGCGGCTTGGCGGCCTGCATGAGTTCGCCCGCTGGCCACAGCCGATCCTGACCGACAGTGGCGGTTTTCAGGTCATGTCGCTGTCGAAGCTCAGAAAATTGACCGAGAAGGGCGTCACCTTTCGCTCGCACATTGACGGCGCTGCCTACGAGATGTCGCCGGAGCGCTCGATCGAGATCCAGGGCCTGCTCGATTCCGACATCCAGATGCAGCTTGACGAATGCACAGCGCTGCCGGCCGACCTCAAGGAGATCGAGCGCGCGATGGAGCTGTCGCTGCGCTGGGCCGAGCGCTGCAAGACAGCGTTCGGCGACCAGCCCGGCAAGGCCATGTTCGGCATCGTCCAGGGTGGCGACAACGCAGCACTCAGGGTGCGCTCGGCGCAGGCGCTGAGCGCGATGGAGCTGAAGGGCTATGCCGTCGGCGGCCTGGCCGTCGGCGAGCCGCAAGCGGTGATGCTGAATATGCTGGAGATCACCTGTCCGGAATTGCCTGACGACAAGCCTCGATATCTCATGGGCGTCGGCACGCCGGACGACATCGTGAAATCGGTGGCGCGCGGCATCGACATGTTCGACTGCGTCATGCCGACCCGCGCCGGCCGCCATGGCCTGGCTTATACCAGGCGCGGCAAGGTCAATCTCAGGAATGCCCGCCACGCGGACGATCCGCGGCCGCTGGATGAGGAGAGCGACTGCCCGGCCGCGCGCGACTACTCACGCGCCTATCTGCACCATCTCGTGCGCTCGCAAGAGGCGCTGGGGGCGATGCTTCTGACCTGGAACAACCTGTCCTACTATCAGAAGCTGATGCAGGACATTCGCGCCGCGATCGAGGCCCGGGCCTTTGAGGCGCGCACGGCTGAGATTTCCGAGGCATGGGCGAGGGGTGATATTCCGGTGCTGTAGCCGGGCCTCAGGTACTGAGCGAATTCGCTGCGCGCAAGCTGCAGCCGGTGATCTGAAAGCTGCCGTCGGGCTGCTGTTCCAGCGTGTAGACCGCCTCATAGTCCTTGCCGTCGGGTCCGACGATCAGCACTTGCTGGATTATCGAAGTTGGCCCCATCTGCTCGACCTTGCCGAAGGAATAGCTCTGCGGCTGGCGCACCGGCGGATAGCCGTTGGTCACCATGTTCATGAAGGTGTCGACGGTCGGAAAGATGCGCTTCACATTTGGAGCGGCGAAACTGTACGCCTTGGCGCCATCATTGGCGATGAGCGCCTTCAACTGACCATCGATGACGGCCTGGCCGGCCTTGACTTCGGCGTCGCCGGCAAGGGCTGCCGAGACGAACAACGCGAACAGCAATGAAACGACTGCGAATGCGATGCGGCGCATGGCCTGTCTCCATTGTCCTCAACAAAACCTGTCCCAGGACGCATCATACCATACGCTTGGCGGAGCCTCACGGTTTCAGCAACCGCAATATTTGCCACGCAAGTGCCACAAGATCATGCTTAAGCCTCCTTTAACGCGGGGCGCGCATCGTAGGGACGGGTGGGGACCCGTTCGCGCAACCAGGGGACGACCATGTTCAAGCAGCCGATCGACCGGCGCCTTTTGCTGAAGGGCGCGGCAAGCCTCGCAGTTTTGGCTCCCTTGCCCGCCTGGGCAAGCACTGGGCCGACCGTCACGGAAGTCGCCTTCGACCCCGCCATTCCAGCGCTCGGCAACCCCGATGGCGATGTCACCATCGCCGAATTCGTCGACTATCAGTGCCCGATCTGCAAACTCGTTTTCGTCGAGCTGAAGAAGTTGATGGAAGAGGACAGCGGCATTCGGCTTGTGATGAAGGACTGGCCGATCTTCGGCGACGTGTCGCGCGACGCGGCGCGGGTGACGCTGCTGAGCGGCGAACACTATGCCGCGGCGGTCGATGCGCTGATGACCAACCAGCGCGGCCTTTCGGAACGCCGCACCAACGACATCCTTTCTTCCGTCGGTGTCGATGTGGCGATGGTGCGTGCCGACCTCGCCATCCGTGAACCCGACATCGACGCTGCCCTTGTCCGCACGGAAGTCCAGGCGACGGCTTTCAAGCTGCGCGGCACGCCGGCCCTGGTCATCGGCGGCAACTTGTATCGGCGCGGCATGCCGGTGTCCGAACTGAGACAAGCCGTCGCCAAGGCGCGCTCGGCCTGATGCTTGAAAGCCGGGCGGCAGTCTGCCACAAGGGCCGCTTGTGTGCTGAAGCTTGATCGGGACCGGCAATGAAGACGTTTTTCATGCAGATAAAGTGCGATCTGGGCAAGTCCTATGAGGTCGCCAGCGCGCTCGCCGATGCCGAAATCGCCTCGGAAATCTACTCGACCGCCGGCAATTACGACCTGCTTGCCAAATTCTACGTCGACGACGAGGAAGATGTCGGCCACTTCGTCAACGAGAAGGTGCAGATTATTCCCGGAATCAAGGACACCTTCACGGTCGTCACTTTCCGCGCATTCTAAAGCAATTCCAGGAAAAGTGTGAAGCGGTTTTCCGCCCGGAATTGCGTCGAAGCAAAAAGCCATGGCAGGTCGCCGTTTCCATGAAACGGTGAACTGCTATGGCCGCATCAGGCACTTGCCCGGCGACAAGGCAGAGCCTGATTAAGGTCCTGTTCCGACTGCCCGAATTTTGGGCAGTCGGAACATACTGATCGCCGATATCCTCCAAATCACCGATTGCGCTTGATTTTCTCCCGCGACGCCAGTGAAATGGCGTCACAGGGGAGTATGCGATTGGCAGCGTTCGATGAAATGCTTCCGGAAGTTTCCGGGCTTAGACAACCGTATACGGCTTACGACCGCTGGCTGAAGGAGCAGGACCCGGCCAGGCTTACCGAAAAGATGCAGGACGCCGAGCGCGTCTTCCGCAAGACCGGCATTACCTTCGCCGTCTATGGCGAGCAGGAAGCCTCCGAGCGGCTGATCCCCTTCGACATCGTGCCGCGCATCATCTCCGGCAATGAATGGCGAAGGCTGACGCAAGGCATCGAGCAGCGCGTGCAGGCGCTGAACGCTTTCCTCGACGACATTTACCACCGCCAGGAAATCCTGCGCGCCGGCCGCGTGCCGAGGGAGCTGATCGCCAGGAACGAGGCGTTCCTGCCGGAAATGATCGGAGTGCGGCCACCGGCCGGCGTCTACACCCACATTATCGGCGTCGATATCGTCCGCATCTCGGAGAACGAGTTCTACGTGCTGGAGGACAATGCGCGCACGCCGTCGGGGGTCTCCTACATGCTGGAGAATCGCGAGACGATGATGCAGCTATTTCCCGAGCTGTTCCAGCAGATCAAGGTGCGGCCGGTGGAGAATTATCCGCAATTGCTGCGCCAGTCGCTGGCGGCAGTGCGGCCGCAAAGCACCAAGGGTGCACCGACCATTGCCGTGCTGACGCCGGGCAGCTTCAACTCCGCCTATTTCGAACATGCCTTCCTCGCTGACCAGATGGGCGTGCAGTTGGTCGAAGGCCAGGATCTGCGCGTTGTAGACGGCCACGTCGCCATGCGCACGACCGAAGGCTACAAGCAGATCGACGTGCTTTACCGGCGCGTCGACGATTCCTTCCTCGATCCGCTGACCTTCCGGCCGGACTCGGCCCTTGGCGTGCCCGGCATCATGGACGTCTACCGCGCCGGCAACATCACCATCGCCAACGCGCCGGGAACCGGCATCGCCGACGACAAGGCGATTTATTCCTACATGCCCGACATCGTCGAGTTCTACACCGGCCGCAAAGCCATCCTCGGCAACATCCCGACCTGGCGCTGCTCGGAGCCCGACAGCCTGAAATACGTGCTCGAACACATCCATGAGCTGGTCATCAAGGAAGTGCACGGCTCCGGCGGCTACGGCATGCTGGTGGGGCCGGCTGCGACCAAGAAGGAATGCCAGGATTTCGCCAAGAAGCTGCAGGCGAAGCCTTCCAACTACATCGCCCAGCCGACGCTGGCGCTGTCGACCTGCCCGATCCTGACAGAAAAAGGCCTGTCGCCGCGCCATGTCGACTTGCGACCCTATGTTCTGGTCTCCGACCGAATCCAGATCGTGCCCGGCGGCTTGACGCGGGTGGCGCTGAAGGAGGGGTCGTTGGTCGTGAATTCCTCGCAAGGCGGCGGGACGAAGGATACGTGGGTGTTGGACGATTAGGTAGGCAGTAGGCAGTAGGCAGTAGAGGGACAAGAAATGCCATATTCCACAGAGATTCAAATGCTTACTAATCCCTACTCACTATTCCCTACTCACTAGCCCGAAGGCCACTTCACATGCTTCTCGGCCGCACCGCCAACGGGCTCTACTGGATGAACCGCTATATCGAGCGGGCGGAAAACATGGCGCGTCTGGTCGATGCCGGCCTTCGCATGGCTCTGACCCGCACCCAGAGCGCGTCGGAAGAGTGGAATTCGGTGCTGCTCAGCGCCGGCTCCGACGTCACCTTCACGCAGAAATACAAGGACTATACCGCCGCCAACGTCGCCGACTTCCTGCTGCGCGACACCTCGAACCCGTCGAGCACGATGTCGGCGATCGAGACCGCTCGCAACAATGCCCGCATGGTGCGCACCGCGCTGACGCGCGAGACCTGGGAGAGCATCAACGAAGCCTGGATGGCCCTGAAGCGCATGCTGGCAAAGCCGATCGACGAGCGCGACCTGCCGAGTGTGCTCGACGCCATCAAACGCGAGACGGCGCTGATCCGCGGCTCGTTCTACGGCACGATGCTGCGCAACGAGATCTTCGACTTCTCGCAGCTCGGCACCTATGTCGAGCGGGCCGACAACACGGCACGCATCCTCGACGTGAAATATTACGTGCTGCTGCCGTCGATCTCCTGGGTCGGCTCGAGCCTCGACAACTACCAATGGGAATCGATCCTGCGCTCGGTGTCGGCGCACCGTTCCTATCGCTGGGTCTATGAGGCCGACTACAAACCGACCAATATTGCCGACTATCTGATCCTCAATGTGCGCATGCCGCGTTCGCTGACCTTCTGTTATCGTTTTCTCGCCGAGCATCTGAAGTTCCTGGGCGACGACTATGGCGACCGTCATGCCTGCCACGCCACCGTCGACAGGACACAGGCGATGCTGCAGGCAGGGTCGATCAAGGACATATTCGACGCCGGCCTGCACGAATTCCTGGCCAGGTTCATTCAAGACAACACCAAGCTTGGCGAAGAGATCGCACAAGATTACCGGTTCAATTGAGCATGATCGCGAACCGGAGGGCCGCGCTAGCGACAAGTGGGACCCGGTTTTCGGATAAGATCATGCTTACAAACGGAAAATAGGCATGCGGCTCAAGATCACCCACCGTACCGAATACCGCTACGACGCGCCGGTGCACTATCTGTTGCAGCGGCTGCGCCTGTTACCGGTCAGCGGACCGACGCAGACCGTCTTGTCCTGGGCGCTGAAGATCGAGGGCGCGCGCGAGGAAGTCCGCTTTAACGACCATTTCGGCAACGATAACAGGCTGTTGAGCGTCGATGGCGAGCGCGACTTCATCACCGTCGAGGCCTCCGGCGAGGTTGTCACGCGCGACACAGCAGGCGTCTCGGGTCCGCATCACGGCTTTGCGCCACTGTGGCTGTTCAGCCAGGAGACAGCTTTGACCATCCCCGGCGAGGGCATAAGCGAGCTTGCCGCGGCGGTCGGCAAAGGTACCGACATCGAAAGGCTGCATCGGCTGATGGCCCTGATCGTCGAGCGCGTCGCCTACACGCCGGGCACCACCAGCGTGACGACCCCGGCGGAAGAGGCATTGGCGCTGAAGACCGGCGTTTGCCAGGATCACAGCCACATCTTTGTCACCGCAGCCCGCGTCATGGGTTTTCCGGCCCGCTATGTCAGTGGCTATCTGATGATGGATGCGGCCATCGAGCAGGCGGCAAGCCATGCCTGGGCCGAAGCCCATGTTCAGGGTCTCGGCTGGGTCGCCTTCGACGCCGCCAACGGCATTTCCCCCGATGAACGCTATGTCAGGGTAGCCACCGGCCGTGATTATCGCGACGCCTCGCCGGTGTCGGGAATTCGACTGGGACAGGCGGAGGAACAGCTTGCAGTCACCGTCACGGTAGAGCAGTAGTCTCCGGCAAGATTGCTGCCTGAAGAGATTCCATGACTTATTGCGTCGGCCTCAAGATCGATCGTGGACTCGTGTTCATGTCGGACACGCGCACCAATGCAGGGATGGATTCGATCTCCACTTTCAAGAAGATGCATGTCTGGGAAGAGCCAGGCGAGCGCGTCATCGTACTGATGTCGGCCGGCAATCTGGCTACGACGCAGGCCGTGGTCAGCCTGCTCGACGAGCGCACCAAGGCGGTGGCGGAACGCCACGCGACGCTGCTCGAGACCCCATCCATGTACCAGACGGTTCGGCTGGTCGGCGACACCGTCAAGGAAGTCATCGCCAGCTCGTCGCCTGCCGGCGAAAAGGCGGATTCCTATTTCAACGCCTCCTTCATCCTCGGCGGCCAGATCAAGGGCAGCCCGCCACGGCTGTTCATGATCTATCCCGAGGGCAATTTCATCGAATCGACCGACGACACGCCGTTCTTCCAGATCGGCGAGACCAAATACGGCAAGCCGATCATCATCCGTGCCTATGAAAGGACGATGAGCCTGGCTGAAACGGTCAAGCTCTTGCTGGTGTCGTTCGATTCGACGCTGAAATCGAACCTGTCCGTCGGCCTGCCTCTCGACCTGCTGTTCCTGGAGGAGGACACGTTCACGGTGGGTTTGAAAAAGCGCATCGGCCAGGACGATCGATATTATCGTGCTATTTCCGAAGGCTGGTCGAACGCGTTGAAGACGGCCTTTGCCAGCCTGCCGGATTTTCCGGGGTAGCGCGGGAACCTTCGTCGCGGTTGCCTGTCTCTATTTAACATGTTAATCAAAATTCAAACGGCTGGCTGATCGGCGCGTCGGGAGGATCCATGGACAACGAGCAATTCCGCGACTGGTCGAGGCGCGCCGCCGACTGGGGCGCTGATTACCGCGCCGGCCTTCGCGATCGGCCCGTGCGACCTGCCATAGCGCCGGGCGAGATCTTCAGGAGCATCGAAGCTTCTCCGCCGGAGGCCGCGGAATCGATGGAGACGATCTTCGCCGATTTCGAAGCCAAGATCGTGCCCGGCATGACGCATTGGCAGCATCCGCGTTTCTTTGCTTATTTCCCGGCCAATGCAGCACCCGTCTCGGTGGTGGCCGAATATCTGGTCTCTGCGATGGCCGCGCAGTGCATGCTGTGGCAGACCTCGCCGGCGGCGACAGAGCTTGAGACGCGCATCGTCGACTGGATGCGCCAGGCGCTCGGCCTGCCCGAAGGCTTTTCCGGCGTGATCCAGGACTCCGCATCATCGGCGACGCTGGCCGCCGTGTTGACCATGCGCGAGCGCACGCTCGACTGGCAGGGCAACAAGAAGGGTCTTTCCGGGCAGGGCAGGCTGCGCGTCTATTCCTCCGACCAGGTGCACACCTCGATCGACCGCGCCATCTGGGTCGCCGGTATTGGCGAGGAAAACCTCGTCCGCATTCCCGTCGCTGGCACCTACCGCGCCATGGATACCGCGGCTTTGGAAGCGGCGATTGTTGCCGACCGCGCCGCCGGCCTATTGCCGGCCGGCATCATCGCGTGCGTCGGCGGCACCAGCACCGGCGGCACCGACGACATCGCTGAAGTGGCCGCGGTGGCCAAACGCCAGGGGCTCTATCTGCATATCGACGCCGCCTGGGCCGGATCGGCGATGATCTGTCCGGAATACCGGCATTTCTGGACCGGTGTCGAGGGCGCGGACTCGATCGTCTTCAACCCGCACAAATGGCTGGGCGCGCAATTCGACTGCTCGATCCAGTTCGTCCGCCAGCCGGAGGATCTCGTGCGCACGCTGGCGATCAAGCCGGACTATCTGAAAACTCGCGGCCATGACGGCATCATCAACTACTCCGAATGGTCGGTGCCTCTCGGCCGTCGCTTCCGGGCGCTGAAGCTGTGGTTCCTGCTGCGCGCCCATGGCCTTGAGGCGCTGCGCACCATGATCCGCAATCACGTCGCCTGGAGCGAAGGCATAGCAGCGCGCCTGGCCGAGGAGGAGGATTTCGAGCTCGCCAGCCAGCCGATGCTGTCGCTGTTCTCGTTCCGGCATCGCGCCGCATCCGGCGCTGACTGCGACGAGCACAATCTGCGTCTGGTCGACGCCATCAACAATGACGGCCGTATCTACCTGACGCAGACGCGTGTCGATGGGCGGGTCGCCATCCGCTTCCAGGCAGGCCAGTTCGAGACAACCGCGGCCGATGTCGATACCGCCTTCACTGTCATCTGCGAGTGTGCAAGATCCCCGAAGGACTGACAGGGATTGCCCGGGTGGTTGCCGCCGCCGGGGCAAGCCAGCAAGGATTTGCGAGCAAGCATATGGCCGGAAGGGCTGAAGGGGTCAGCCAGAATCTGACGGGCGTCTGGAGCGGGCGCTATTTCTATCCGCGCGAACTGCCGCCGGTTTCCTTCGTTGCAACGCTGATCGAGACGGCAACCAGCTTGACGGGGATGACCCACGAACCGGCGGCGACCAGCACGGCAAGATACGCAAGCCTGCAGGGGCAGCGAGAGGGCAACGCCGTCTCCTCTACCAAGACATACGACAAGGCCCAATTGAAGGCGCACCCGATTCACTACAGCGGCATCATCAACGGTGATGCAACCGAGATCAAAGGCACTTGGCGAATCCCGGGATACTGGTCCGGCAATTTCCTGATGATCCGCTCGCCAGGTAAAGTCGCGGCTGTCACCCGCAAGGTGGCGGAGCGGGTCTGAGCCGTATCTGCCCGGTTCGCCTTTGCAATCATCGATATTTCATTAGCCGGCGTCTCCCTTTTCATTGCTTTCGTTTTCAGCTACAAACAAGAAAAACGAAAACGGGAGGTTCTCAGTGTATTTGTCGCCGCGCCATGCCGAAATCATCCAGATGGCGAAGGACCATGGCCGTGTGCTGGTCGATGGCCTCGCCACGCACTTCAACGTGACGCCGCAGACCATCCGCAAGGACCTCAACGATCTCTGCGATCAGCGGCTGCTGACGCGCATTCATGGCGGGGCCTTGTTCCCGTCCGGCATCGAGAACATGGAGTATGAGGCGCGCCGCAAGATTGCCGCCGACGAGAAGGAGGCGATCGGCCGCGCGGCGGCCAGGCTGATACCCGACAACGCATCTTTGTTCATCAATATCGGCACCACGACCGAGTCGGTCAGCAAGGCGCTGCTCGACCATACCGGGCTCATGGTCATCACCAATAATATCAATGTTGCCAACAGGATGCGCATCTATCCTTCGATCGAGGTGGTAATCGCCGGCGGCGTCGTGCGCGGCTCCGACGGCGGCGTTGTCGGCGAGGCCGCGGTCGATTTCATCAGGCAGTTCAAGGTCGACTATGCGGTGATCGGCGCCTCGGCCATCGACCATGACGGCGCGTTGCTCGATTTCGACTTTCGCGAAGTGAAAGTGGCGCAAGCCATCATCGCCAATGCCAGGCATGTCATCCTGGTGTCCGACCAGACCAAGTTCGAACGCACCGCGCCGGTTCGCATCGGCCATCTCTCGCAAGTCAACACCTTCATCACCGACCGTTGCGACATCCCGTCGGTGCGCAAGATCTGCGAGGAAGCGGAGGTTCAATTGATCGAAACGTCGCTCGGCTAAGCTATCGATCACGGTCCCGTTACATTTCGTTTGACATTCGTTCTTATTTCGAAATAATCCCGCTACGGTTTCGTAAAAACCTAAAAATGCTGCAATGCGAAATCGCGGGAGGGCTTTGTGGACGCAGTCCGTGACATCTTCGTCATCGGTGGCGGCATCAATGGCTGCGGCATCGCCCGCGACGCCGTTGGGCGGGGCTTTTCGGTGTTTCTGGCCGAGATGAACGACCTCGCCAGCGGAACCTCCTCCGGTTCGACCAAGCTGATCCATGGCGGCCTGCGCTATCTCGAATTCTACGAGTTCCGGCTGGTGCGCGAGGCGCTGATGGAGCGCGAGGTTCTTTGGAAGAACGCGCCGCACATCATCTGGCCGATGCGCTTCGTGCTGCCCTATGCCAAGGGCCTGCGCCCGGCCTGGCTGATCCGGCTCGGCCTGTTCCTCTACGATCATATTGGTGGCCGCAAATTGCTGCCGGCGACCCGAACACTGGACATGTCCAAGGATCCGGCGGGCAAGCCGCTGAAGCCGCTGTTTCACAAGGCCTTCGAGTACTCGGACGGCTGGGTCAACGATGCCCGGCTGGTGGTGTTGAACGCGCGTGACGCCGCCGACCGCGGCGCCACCATCCGCACCCGCACGAAAGTCGTCGGGGCGCGGCGCGAAGGCGATCTATGGGCGATCCGCGTGGAAGACGTGCGGACGGGAGATGCCGACGAGGTCAAGGCCCGGCTGCTGGTCAATGCCGCCGGTCCATGGGTCGATCACGTCCTGTCGACCACCGTGGGCCAGAACGACGTGCACAATGTGCGCCTGGTGCAGGGCAGTCATATCGTCATCAAAAAGAAGTTCGATGATCCGCGCGCCTACTTCTTCCAGAACAAGGACGGGCGCATCATTTTCGCCATCCCTTACGAGGAAGAATTTACGCTGATCGGCACCACCGATCGCGACTATCCCGGCGATCCGCATGACGTGAAGATCAGCGACACCGAGATCGACTATCTCTGCGCGGCGGCGAGCGAATATTTTGCTGAAGCCGTGACGCGTCCCGACATCGTCTGGACCTATTCGGCCGTGCGCCCGCTCTATGACGACGGTGCTTCGAAGGCGCAGGAAGCGACCCGCGACTATGTGCTGAAAGCCGATGGCGGCGGGGGCAAGGCGCCGATCGTCAACGCTTTCGGCGGCAAGATCACCACCTACCGCCGGTTGTCGGAATCGATGCTGGAAAAGGTCGAAGGTTTTCTCGGCAAGCGCGGCAAGCCGTGGACGGCGAACGCGCCCTTGCCGGGCGGCGATTTCCCGGCCACCGGTTTCGACGCCCAGGTGGCGAAGCTGAAGAGCGCCTATCCTTTCCTCGACCAGCGCCTGGCGCGTCGGTTGACCAGGCTTTACGGCACGCGCGCGCAAATGTTGCTCGGCCTCGCCAAGTCGAACGCCGATCTCGGCCGCAATTTCGGCGCCGATCTCTATGAGGCCGAGGTACGCTACCTCTGCGAAAACGAATGGGCGCTCACCGCCGAAGATGTATTGTGGCGTCGCACCAAGCGCGGTCTGCATCTCAGCCGCGAACAGGCCTCGGCGCTTGACGAATTCATGCGCGGCATAAGCCGGCGCCATGTCGCGGCAGCGGAATAGGGAAGGCGATTGATGCACAAAGCCTGGGAGGAGGCATCATGCTGGAACTGAGAAACGTGACGAAGATGGTCGGCGCGGTGGAGCATATCCGCGACGTGTCGCTGACGCTTCAGCACGGCTCGCTCAACGTTTTGCTCGGGCCGACACTGTCGGGCAAGACCAGCCTGATGCGGCTGATGGCCGGACTCGACGTGCCGACCACCGGTTCAGTCTGGTTCGACGGCCAGAATGTCACCGGCATGCCGGTGCAGCAGCGCAAGATCGCCATGGTCTATCAGCAGTTCATCAACTACCCCGCGATGACCGTCTACGAGAACATCGCCTCGCCGTTGCGCGTCGCCGGCACCGACCAGGCCAAGATCGACAAGGAAGTCCGCAACGCGGCAGGGCTTTTGAAGCTCACACCCTATCTCGACCGCACGCCGCTCAGCCTGTCCGGCGGCCAGCAGCAGCGTACGGCGCTGGCCCGCGCCATCGTCAAGAATGCCAGTCTGGTGCTGCTCGACGAGCCGCTCGCCAATCTGGATTACAAGCTGCGCGAGGAGTTGCGCGCCGAGCTGCCCAAGATATTTGCCGCCGCCGGCACCATTTTCGTCTACGCCACGACCGAGCCGCATGAAGCCTTGCTGCTCGGCGGCAATACGGCGACGCTGTCCGAGGGGCGGATCACCCAATTCGGGCCGACCATCGACGTCTTCCGCAAGCCGATCGACCTGGTGACGGCGAAAACCTTTGCCGATCCGCCGCTCAACACCATCGTGCTGGCCAAGAAAGGTCCGGATTTCCTTCTCGAGGGCGGCGTCAAGCTGCCGGTACCTGCCGAACTCGCCGGCATTGCCGACGCCAACTACACGATCGGCTTCCAGCCGCATCATCTGTCGCTCGAGCGGCCCAACGCCGCCGCGGTGCCGGTGCGCGCCAAGGTGACGATCACCGAGATCACCGGCTCGGAAAGCTTCATCCATCTCGATTTTGCCGATGCGCGCTGGGTCATGCTGACCCACGGCATCCGCGATTTCGAGCCCGACGCCGAGATCGAGGTGTTTATCGATCCGCGCCACATCATGGTCTTCGACAGCAACGGCAGCGCCGTCGCCGCGCCGAAGCTTGCGGCCTGAGGGGGAAGAGATGGCGCGCATCGACGTCAACCATGTCAGGCACTCCTACCTGCCCAACCCGCAGAAGGATGCCGATTTTGCGCTGCGGGAAGTGCACCACACTTTCGAGGATGGCGGCGCCTATGCGCTGCTTGGGCCCTCGGGTTGCGGCAAGACCACGCTGCTCAACATCATTTCGGGACTTCTGCAACCCTCGCACGGTGAGTTGCTGTTCAACGGCAAGGACGTCACCAATCTGTCGACGCAGGAGCGCAATATTGCGCAGGTGTTCCAATTCCCGGTCATCTACGACACCATGACGGTGTACGACAATCTGGCCTTCCCGCTGCGCAACCGCGGCGTGCCGGAGGCCGATGTCGACCGCAAGGTGCGCGAGACGTTGGAGATGATCGACCTGGCGTCGTGGGCGAAGAAGAAGGCGAGGGGCCTGACCGCCGACCAGAAGCAGAAGATCTCGCTCGGCCGCGGCCTGGTGCGCTCGGATGTCAATGCCATCCTGTTCGACGAACCGCTGACGGTCATCGATCCGCATATGAAGTGGGTGCTGCGCTCGCAATTGAAGCAACTTCACCGCCGCTTCGGCTACACCATGGTCTATGTCACCCATGACCAGACTGAAGCGCTGACCTTCGCCGACCAGGTCGTCGTCATGTATGATGGCGGTATCGTCCAGATCGGCACGCCGGCCGAATTGTTCGAGCGCCCGCGCCACACTTTCGTCGGTTATTTCATCGGCTCGCCCGGGATGAACGTCATGCCGGTGGCGATCGACGGCAAGACCGCGACCATCGGCAGCCAGCGGATCGAGCTGCCCGGCGCGCCAAAGACCGCCGCTGGGAGCTCCGGCGCCATCGAACTCGGCATCCGCCCCGAATATGTCAGGCTCGGCCGTGACGGCATGGCGGTTAAAATCAGCAAGGTCGAGGATCTCGGCCGCCACAAGGTGGTGCGCGCCAGCCTCGAAGGCCGCGAGATCGCTGCCGTCATCGGCGAGGACGAGAGCGTGCCGGCCGACCCAAAGGTTCGCTTCGATCCGGCCGGCATCAACATCTATGCCGATTCCTGGCTGGTTGAGATGGGGCGTGTCGAGATGGGGGCATAGATGGAAAAGACCTGGAACAACAAGGCCTGGTTCCTGGTGCTGCCGGTGCTGGTGCTGGTGGCGTTCTCGGCCGTCATTCCGCTGATGACGGTCGTCAACTATTCGGTGCAGGACACCTTCGGCAACAACGTCTTCTTCTGGGCAGGCACCCAGTGGTTCGAGGAACTGCTGTCGTCCAGCCGCTTCTGGGAAGCGATGGTGCGCAACCTGATCTTCTCCTTCATCATCCTGGCCATCGAAGTGCCGCTCGGCATATTCATCGCGCTCAACATGCCGAAGAAGGGGTGGGGCGTGCCGGTCTGCCTGGTGCTTATGTCGTTGCCGCTGCTCATTCCGTGGAACGTCGTCGGCACCATCTGGCAGGTCTTCGGCCGCAACGACATCGGCCTGCTCGGCTACTACGTCAACGCGCTCGGCATCGACTACAATTACGTGCAGGATTCGTTCGACGCCTGGGTCACCATCATCATCATGGACGTCTGGCACTGGACCAGCCTTGTCGTGCTGCTCTGCTATGCCGGCCTGGTTTCGATCCCGGATGCCTTCTACCAGGCGGCCAAGATCGACGGCGCCTCGCGCTGGGCGGTGTTCCGTTATATCCAGCTGCCGAAGATGCAGCGTGTGCTTTTGATCGCCGTGCTGTTGCGCTTCATGGATAGCTTCATGATCTACACCGAGCCCTTCGTCGTCACCGGCGGCGGCCCCGGCAACTCGACCACCTTCCTGTCGATCGACCTCGTCAAGACCGCGCTCGGCCAGTTCGACCTCGGTCCGGCGGCCGCCATGTCGCTGGTCTACTTCCTGATCATCCTGTTGTTGTCGTGGGTGTTCTACACCGTGATGACCAACTACGACGCGGAGCGCTGAGATGAGCGGCGCCAACGAAAGAGCCGACAGAGTGAGCGAAACCACCGCTTCGGGAAAATTGGCGAGCACGCTTTCGCAGGATCAGGTCGCCCGGCTGATGCGCAAGCGCGGCGAGGAATCGCGCTGGTGGTGGATCGTGCCGACGATCTACATCATCGTGCTTCTGCTGCCGATCTACTGGCTCATCAACATGAGCTTCAAGACCAATGCCGAGATCGTCTCCTCGCTGACGCTCTATCCGCATCAGCCTACGATCGCCAACTACGTCACTATCTTCACCGATGCGTCCTGGTATTCGGGCTACATCAACTCGATCACCTATGTTGTCATGAACATGGTGATTTCCGTGGCTGCGGCGCTGCCGGCGGCCTACGCCTTTTCGCGCTACCGCTTCCTCGGCGACAAGCATCTGTTCTTCTGGCTGCTGACCAACCGCATGGCGCCGCCGGCAGTGTTCGCGCTGCCGTTCTTCCAGCTCTATTCGGCTTTCGGCCTGATCGACACCCACATCGCTGTGGCGCTGGCGCACTGCCTGTTCAACGTGCCGCTGGCGGTGTGGATCCTCGAAGGCTTCATGTCGGGCGTGCCCAAAGAGATCGACGAAACAGCCTATATTGACGGCTACTCCTTCCCGCGCTTCTTCGTCAGGATATTCATGCCGCTGATCGCCAGTGGCATCGGTGTCGCCTGCTTCTTCTGCTTCATGTTCTCATGGGTCGAGCTTTTGATCGCTCGCACGCTGACGACCACCGATGCCAAGCCCATCGCCGCCACCATGACCCGCACCGTTTCGGCCGCCGGCATGGATTGGGGCCTGCTCGCTGCCGCCGGCGTGCTGACGCTGATCCCCGGCGCGCTCGTCATCTGGTTTGTCCGCAACTACATCGCCAAGGGCTTCGCCCTGGGGAGGGTGTGATGAAACAAAAGCACGGGTTCACCCTCACCACTACCGCCAAGGGCTTTGCCCTGGGGAGGGTGTCACCATGAATCTCGACCTCACCTGGATGGCGTGGACGTGGCCGACGGCGGCGTTCTTCGGCACCATTCTTCTGCTGCTGTGCGGCATGGCGTTTTGGGAATTTGCCTCGCCGGGCGGCAATCCGCGCGTCGGCATCCTGCGCTTCGAGACGACGCGCGGCGACCGTCTTTTTCTGTCGCTGCTTGGCAGCGCCTTTATCCATCTCGCTTGGCTGGGTCTTGTCGGATCCAACCTGTGGTGGGCTCTCGCTCTCTCCGTGGTCTACGCCGTCGGCGTGTTCCGCTACGTATAGAGGGGGAAACTGTTGGATCGACCGCGTGCCGGCGGCCGTTCCAGATCGCACTTGAAACCTAAATGTGGAGGAAACCTATGCGACGGCAATTTTTAACATCAACAACTGCCCTTGTCCTGTTGCTCGGGGTAGGCAACGCCTACGCCGGAATGGATGAGGCCAAGGCGTTTCTGGACAAGGAAATCGGCCCGCTGTCGACGCTCGACCGCGCCGGCCAGGAAGCAGAAATGCAGTGGTTCATCGATGCCGCGAAGCCTTTCGCCGGCATGGACATCAAGGTCGTGTCCGAAACCATCGCCACCCACCAGTATGAATCGCAGGTGCTGGCGCCGGCCTTTACCGCCATCACTGGCATCAAGATCACGCATGACGTCATCCAGGAAGGCGACGTCGTCGAGAAGATCCAGACCCAGATGCAGACCGGCCAGAACCTTTATGACGGCTGGGTCAACGATTCCGACCTGATCGGCACCCACTGGCGCTACCAGCAGGTCCGCAACCTGACCGACTGGATGGCGGGCGAGGGCAAGGACGTTACCAATCCGAACCTCGACCTGAAGGATTTTATCGGCACCTCCTTCACCACCGCGCCGGACAAGAAGCTCTATCAGCTGCCCGACCAGCAGTTCGCCAACCTCTACTGGTTCCGTTACGACTGGTTCAACGACGAGAAGAACAAGGCCGACTTCAAGGCGAAATACGGCTACGACCTCGGCGTTCCCGTCAACTGGTCGGCCTATGAGGACATCGCCGAGTTCTTCACCGGCCGCGAGATCGACGGCAAGAAGGTCTATGGCCACATGGACTACGGCAAGAAGGACCCGTCGCTCGGCTGGCGGTTCACGGATGCCTGGCTGTCGATGGCCGGCAACGGCGACAAGGGCCTGCCGAACGGCCTGCCGGTCGACGAATGGGGCATCAAGGTCAACGAGAAATCACAGCCGGTCGGCTCCTGCACGGCGCGCGGCGGCGACACCAACGGCCCGGCTGCCGTCTACTCGATCCAGAAATACCTCGACTGGCTGAAGGCCTACGCTCCGGCCGAAGCCCAAGGCATGACCTTCTCCGAATCCGGCCCGGTGCCGGCACAGGGTGCGGTCGCGCAGCAGATATTCTGGTACACCGCCTTCACCGCTTCGATGGTCGACGCCGGCGCCAAGGCGGTGCTGAACGACGACGGAACGCCGAAGTGGCGCATGGCCCCGTCGCCGCATGGCGTCTACTGGAAGGACGGCATGAAGCTCGGCTATCAGGACGTGGGTTCCTGGACGCTGATGAAGTCGACGCCGACCGATCGCGCCAAGGCCGCCTGGCTCTACGCGCAGTTCGTGACCTCGAAGACGGTCGACGTGAAGAAGAGCCATGTCGGCTTGACCTTCATCCGCGAAAGCACGATCCACGACAAGAGCTTCACCGAACGTGCGCCGAAGCTCGGTGGTCTGATCGAGTTCTACCGCTCGCCGGCCCGCGTTCAGTGGTCGCCGACCGGCACCAACGTGCCCGATTATCCGAAGCTGGCACAGCTCTGGTGGCAGGCGATCGGCGATGCCTCGTCCGGCGCCAAGACGGCGCAGGAAGCCATGGACTCGCTCTGCGCCGAGCAGGAAAAAGTCATGACCCGCATCGAGAAGTCGGGCGTCCAGGGCGATATCGGCCCGAAGATGGCCGAAGAGCATGACCTCGCCTACTGGAACGCCGACGCGGTCAAGAACGGCAATCTCGCGCCTCAGCTGAAGATCGAGAACGAGAAGGAAAAGCCGATCACCATCAACTACGACGAACTGGTGAAGAGCTGGCAGAAGTAATCTTGGCGTACGCGCCAGGATCATAGTGAACGGGGAGGCGGCATCTTGCCGTCTCCCCTGTTTGTATAGGCGAGCTACCGGGAGGACTAATGACCGGATACATCCTTGCAATCGACCAGGGTACGACATCGACCAGGGCGATCCTGTTCGACGGCGCGATGAAGGTCGCCGGCAGCAAGCAGCAGGAATTCACGCAGCATTATCCTGCCTCCGGCTGGGTGGAGCATGATCCGGAAGAGATCTGGGCAAGCGTCGTCGCGACGGTCAAAGGCGCGCTGAAGGCCGCCGGCCGCGAGGCCTCGGATGTGGCGGCGATCGGCATCACCAACCAGCGCGAAACCGTCGTCATCTGGGACAAGGCGACCGGCAAGCCGATCCACAATGCCATCGTCTGGCAGGACCGCCGCACCGCGCCGCTGTGCCAGAAGCTGAAAAAACACGGCCTGGAGAAAAAGTTCACCAAAAAGACCGGCCTGCTGCTCGATCCCTATTTCTCCGGCACCAAGATCGCCTGGATGCTGGACAAGGTAAACGGTGCGAGAAAGCGCGCCGAAAAGGGCGAACTGCTCGCCGGCACTATCGACAGTTTTTTGATCTGGCGGCTGACCGGCGGCAAGGTGCATGCGACGGATGCCACCAACGCCTCGCGCACGCTGGTCTATAACATCGAGAAAAATGTCTGGGACGACGAGCTGCTCTCCATCCTGCGCATCCCGGTGGCGATGCTGCCTGAGGTCAAGGATTGCGCCGACGACTACGGCGTGACGGAAAAAAGCCTGTTTGGCGCCGAAATCAAAATCCTTGGCGTGGCCGGCGATCAGCACGCAGCGACCATCGGCCAGGCCTGTTTCGAGCCAGGCATGATGAAATCGACCTATGGCACCGGCTGCTTTGCGCTGCTCAACACCGGCGCCGATCTGGTGCGCTCGAAGAACCGGCTGTTGACCACCATCGCCTATCGGCTGAACGGCAAGACCACCTATGCCTTGGAAGGCTCGATCTTCATCGCCGGTGCCGCCGTGCAATGGCTGCGCGACGGCATCAAGGTGATCGGCAAGGCCGAGCATAGCGGCGTTTTGGCTGCAACCGCCGACCCCACGCAGAACGTCTATCTGGTGCCGGCTTTCGTCGGTCTCGGCGCGCCGCATTGGGACGCCGAAGCGCGTGGCGCGATCTTCGGGCTGACGCGCAACTCAGGCCCGGCGGAGTTTGCCCGCGCGGCGCTTGAATCCGTCGCCTACCAGACGCGCGATCTCCTCGACGCCATGCGCAAGGACTGGAAGGGGGCATCGGCCAAAACCGTGCTTCGCGTCGACGGCGGCATGGTGGCCTCCGACTGGACCATGCAGCGGCTGGCCGATATCCTCGATGCCCCGGTCGATCGCCCGACCATTCTGGAGACGACGGCGCTGGGCGCAGCGTGGCTTGCCGGCTCGAAGGCGGGTGTGTTGCCGAAGGCGAAGGATTTTGCCAGGAGTTGGGCGCTCGAGCGCCGCTTCAAGCCGGACATGGATGCCACGGTGCGTTCGGCAAAACTGGCCGGCTGGCGCGATGCGGTGCGCCGGACGCTGAGCGTACGGTAGTAAATCGTGGCGGGGGAAGGGGATGAATCCACACTGGTATGTCGCCTGGCGCGACGAGGCTGTCGAACAATTGGATGCAAAGAATGCACGCTTGCACCAGAAATTCCGACTCGGCAGTTGGCCTCGCTATGACTATGATCTGACAGAAGGAAAGCTTCTGTTCTCGGACAACGGCATCACCAAGGTCGTCGCCGAAATCCAAATCGCCGGATCGACGAGTGCCAAGGCCAGCAACTGGCTCTGGGCTTGGGCAAATTCAAACCTGCCTGGCGAACTGCTTGCCGACGCAAAGCTGGTTCGGTCATTCGGACAGGAGCATTCCATTGATGAGCTGGCTCAATCCTATGCGATAGATTTGAACAACGACCTGGAAGTGCTCGGCTGGAAGACGACCGCAGTTGCGGTTCGAATCTGCAACGGCCTCGGCGCATACCGTTCTCCGCGTGGTGAAGGCGGAGCCCTGTATCTGATCTTCAAGAGCGTCAATTGGGCCAGCTAATCCGCCGCGCCCGTACCCAAGCAACCTACGGAAAAGCGCCCCCCGGTGACCGGCCGGGGGGTTTTTGATAACCCAAGGGATCAAATCAACAAAATAAAGAGCAATGGGAGCTTTAAGCGG